>JADYYN010000294.1 GCA_020853635.1 Gemmatimonadaceae bacterium | reverse complement strand
TGCGCGAGTACTTCGGAGGCATCCCGCGCGGTCAGACGCCGCCGCCGGTGCAGTGTGCGCCGCAGGCCTCCACCGGCCGCGAGGAAGTGAAGCGCATCCCCGACCGCAACGCTTCGCTGCCCGCGGTGCTCACGGCGTATCGTGTGGTGCCGCCTTCGCACGGTGACTACCCTGCGCTCGAGCTCCTCTCTACCATCCTCGGTGCAGGCGAGAGCTCACGCTTGAACCGCACGCTGGTGCGTGAGTCCAAGGTCGCGGTCGCCGCACAGGCGCTCTACAATCCGTTCGGACCCATGCGCGGGGTCGGCATCTTCGGCGCGCTGGTGATCGCCAACCAGGGCGTCACGGTCGATTCGCTCCGCGCCTCGTTGCAGCGCGAGATGTCGCGCGCCGCACAGGGCATCTCGGCGGACGAACTCACCAAGGCCAAGAACAACTGGCGTTCGTCCACCATCTTCGGCCGCCAGACCGCACTCAACGTGTCGGAGGCCATCCACTACGCCGTGATGTATCTCGGCGGTGTCGATGCCGTCAACGCCGATGTCTCGCGCTACGAAGCCGTCACGCTCGCCGATCTGCGGCGCGTGGCCACACTGTATCTCCGTCCTGAGAACTCGCTCACGTTGTTGATCGTGCCGGAGGCCAAGTGATGATCCGCTCGCTCCTCTTCCTCGCGACGGCCTCGTCGCTCGGTGTCGCCACGCTTGGCGTGACGGACCTGCAGGCGCAGTTTCCCACCGCGCCGCCGGCGCCCATGCCGCTCGAGCCCGGTCGCTTCCCTCCGTTCGCCGAGTCGGTGTTGTCCAACGGCCTGCGTGTGATCGTGGTGGCCAACGACAAGCAGCCGGTGCTCTCCATGTCGCTGTCCGTGCCGGGTGGGTCGTTCTACGATCCGTTCGGCAAGACCGGCACGTCGGAGTTCGTCGCGGGTTTGCTCACCAAGGGCGCCGGCAATCGCAGCGCCGAACAGATCGCCGCCACCATCGAAGGTGTGGGCGGTTCGCTCACCGCGTCGTCGGGTGCCGACTTCCTCTCGGTGAACGCCGCGGTGCTCAACGGGGAGACGCGCCTCGCGTTCGAGCTCCTCGCCGACGCCGCACTGCGCCCCACCTTCCCGCAGCAGGAACTCGAGTTGTACCGTCAGCAGTCGCTCTCGGCGCTGACGCTCGCCAAGTCGCAGCCGGAGCAGATCGCCGCACGCGCGTTCGCGCGCGGGCTCTTCGGCGAACATCCGTATGGACGTTCGGTCGAGGAGAACACGCTCAAGGCCATCACGCGTGATGATCTCGTGGCGTTCCACACCGCGCGCATGCGACCCAATCAGGCGCTGCTCGTGATCGCCGGTGCGATCGACACCACCGGAGCCCGCATCCTCGCCGAGCAGACCTTCGGGTCGTGGACCGGCGTGGCCGCGGGCACGCCGGCCACGCGTCCGGCGCCGCAGCGCGCGCGCACGGAGATCACCATCGTGCATCGCGCCGGGTCGGTGCAGTCGAACATCCTCGCGGGCAACACCACGTGGATGGCGACCGACACACGCAGCTACGCTCTCTCGGTGGCCAATCAGGTGTTGGGCGGTGCGAGTGATTCGCGCCTGTTCCAGATCCTGCGTGAGGAGAAGGGCTGGACCTACGGCGCCTACTCGAGTGTCGCGCGGCGTCGCGGCCTCGGCTCGTTCACCGCGAGTGCCGACGTGCGCACCGAGGTGACCGACTCGGCGCTCGTCGAGTTGCTCGCGCAGTTGCGTCGTGTGGGCTCGCAACCGATCCCGGCAGACGAGTTCGAGCGCGCCAAGCTCACGCTCACCGGTCGCTTCCCGCTGCAGACCGAGACCGCCGATGCTGTGGCGGCGCAGGTGGCCACCGCGCGTGTGCTCGGCCTCGCGACCGACTACGTGCAGACGTATCGCCAGCGCATCGCGAGTGTGACGGCGGAGCAGGCCCTCGCCGCCGCGCGTCAGGGCGTGCGGGCTGACGGTTCTCTCGTGGTGGTGGTGGGCGATGCGACCAAGATCGCCGGGCCGCTCGCCGCGATCGCGCCGGTGAACATCGTGACCGTCGATGGCGCGCCCATGAAGCTCGACGATCTCACCGTGAAGGAGCTCACGCTCGACATCGATGCGGCGCGCCTTGTGCCCGCCGCCGATTCGTTCCAGGTGATGTTCCAGGGCTCGGTGCCGCTGGGCTTCCAGTCGGCCGCGCTCACGCGTGATGGGGACGGCTGGCTGTACAAGGAACGCTCGCAGCTCGCCACCGTGGTGCAGCAGGAGAGCGCTGTGCGTTTCTCGGCTACCCTCGAGATGCGCGGCACCAAGCAGACGGGCAAGTTCCAGGGACAGGACTTCGGCCTGGACATCACGTACGCCGACGGCAGCGCGAGTGGCACCGGCAAGACGCCCTCGGGCACCGGTGCGATGCAGGACGTGAAGTACAGTGGTGTGGCTGTGCCGGCCGGCGCGGTCGACGACAATGTGCTGCAGGCGCTGCTTCCGTACATGAAGTGGGAGAACGGCGCGAGCATCACCGTGAACGTCTTCGCCACAGGCAAGGGCATCATCGAGACGCGCAACCTCAAGGTGATGGGGACCGAGACCGTCACGGTTCCCATGGGCACCGTCGAGACCTACCGTATTGCGATGACCGGTGGTGAGGCGCCCGGGACCTTCTGGGTTGAGGTGGCGCCGGCGCATCGTGTGATCAAGTTCGGGCCGACGGGGCAGCCGATCGAGTTCCTTCGGGTGAGGTGAACGGGACAGTCTTCCTGCTTTTTACCACAGAGGGCACAGAGGGCACAGAGAACTGCGACGGCGTTCACCACAGGGGCTCAGGGGGCACAGGGTTCACAGGGGGGACTGCCCGTTGTAGCTGAGGTCGCTGGGTGGGACGGATTCTTTTTTGGGGGCTCGCGCCGATGGTTCATCGGTGCGGGCCCCTACTTCGTGGGGCAGACGTCGTGCCGCAGTCGCAGTCGCAGTTGTAGTTGTAGTTGTAGTTGAAAAAGAAAAAGGACTCTCCCATGCCCGGCCCCTGATGCAGAAGCCAACCTCTCCTCACGCAGTCCTCTGTGCCCTCTGTGTCCTCTGTGGTAGATGCAGTTCGCCGTTCCCTGAGCCCCCTGTGTCCCTGTGTTGAAAGAGGGGGCCACCCAACAATGGGCAGCCCCCTCTCCAACACTCTAGAACCCCTTACTTGGGATCAAGCAACCGCTTGATCTGGAACCGCGCCTCAGCGATGTGCGCCCGAGTCACCGTGTCCCCGGCCTTCCCAGCGGCCGCAGCGAGCTGCCCATCGAGCGTCCGCAGTTCCTGACGCAGCAACGCCTTCGCGTCGGTCGACGGACGCGCGCCGGTGGTGTACACCTGACCGGTCTGTGCGCTCGACGAGATACGCGGCGTGGTGGACGGGTTCGCATTCAGCTTCGCCGTCACC
>JADYYN010000293.1 GCA_020853635.1 Gemmatimonadaceae bacterium | reverse complement strand
GACGCGCGGCGGCAACCATTGGGAGCGCGCCGCGGCGCTATTGCCGGCATGGCCGAACGGCGATGCCGCGTCACCGGCCAGTTCGTCGATGGTGGCGGACCGGCTCGCGATCGGCGGCAGCGGCGCTGCCCTGTTCATGGGAGGCGGCCACGCGCTCGCCTCGCCGCCACTCGCCGCGATCTTCCTCCTCTTCGCGAAGACCGGCAGCGTGCTGTTCGGCAGCGGCTACGTGCTGCTGGCGTTCCTTCGCAGCGATTTCGTCGTGCGGAACGGGTGGCTCACCGAGTCACAGCTGCTCGACGCGATCGCCGTGGGGCAGTTCACGCCGGGGCCGGTGTTCACGACCGCGACGTTCGTCGGATACCTGCTGGCGGGCAACGCCGGTGCATTGCTGGCCACGCTCGGCATTTTCCTGCCGGCGTTCGTGTTCGTCGCGCTCACCGCACCGGTACTGGCGCGCTGGCGCGGCAACCGTGATCTGCGCTGGGTGCTCGATGGCTTGAATGCGGCGTCTCTTGCGCTGATGGCGGTGGTGACGATACGCCTGACACCTGATGCGATGGCGTGGCAGGTCGAGGCCGGATCAATCGGGATCCCATCGACACTGCCGGTCTGGTGGCCGGCCATTGCCGTGCTGCTCTTCCTTGCCGCCCGCACGCTCGCCCTGCGCACGCGCGTGAACTCGGCATGGCTTGTACTCGGCGGTGCGATCGTCGGACTGCTTGCCAATCGCTGATCCCGTGCTTAGCGTCCATTCAACGATGCGCTCCGCCCCGACCTCCGCCACCTATCGCCGCTATTACGCGCCCCAGCACACGGGACGCGGTGGCGGCCTTTTCGGTTGATCGGACGTTGATCTAACTCGCGAAGCGCATGACCCCCGAGCGGCCCGTGGATTTCCACGGGCCGCTTTTTTCTTTGCCTCAACCGGAGCAACCGATGCACAGCACCGCCTGTCAGCACACCAGCCCCCACCCGACCGCCACCGACACCGCCACCGACACCGCCACCGAGACCGCGGAGACCCGCGAGACCCCACTACCGACGTTCATCGCGCAGCAGCACGTCAGTTACTCCGTCGAAGACCACGCCGTGTGGTCTCTGCTGTTCGACCGGCGCATGGAGTCACTCGAGCGCACCGCCAGCTGCGTCTTCCTCGACGGCGCACAACGCATCGGCCTCCGCGCCGACCGCGTGCCCGACCTCGACGCCGTCAACGCGCGACTCGCACTGCTCACCGGCTGGAGCGCTGTCGGCGTCGAGGGGTTCATCCCCGCCGCACAGTTCTTCCGCTGCCTCGCCGCACGCCGATTCCCCACCACACTCGGCGTGCGCCCGCGCGCGCAACTCGACTACCTCCCCGAGCCCGACATCTTCCACGATGTGTTCGGGCACGTGCCGCTACACTCCGACCCCGTCTTCGCCGATTTCCTCCAGCGCTTCGGCGCCTTGGCCGCACGCGCGCGTAGTGAGCAGGAGATCACGGAGATGGCGCGGCTCTTCTGGTTCACCGTGGAGTTCGGACTCGTGCAGGAGCGCGGCGCCGTGCGTGTGTACGGCAGCGGCCTCATCTCGTCCCACGCTGACGCCGCGAACGCGTTGGGACCGAACTGCGAACGGCGCCCGTTCGTGCTCGACGATGTGCTCGCGCAACCGTTCGAGATCGACCATGTCCAACCCGTGTTGTACGTTGTCGAGGGATTCGAGCCGCTGTTCGAAGCCACCGAGGTGCTGTCCAAGCGAATGGTGTGAGTCGCATCCAACCGTTTCGGGCAGGAGATTGTCATACAGCGGACACCCACCCCACCTGCCGATGCCGATCGACCTGCTCCGTGCCGTCGCGATGCGCTCCGCGTCCACGCTCCTTGCCGGACTGCTGTTCACCGGCAGCGCCGACCTCGCGGAGGCGCAGCGCCCGCTCAACCTCGACTTCGAGATGGCCACCCTCGCCGACTCCACCCTGCCCTGGGGCTGGAGTCGTGGCTGGAGCGCGTTCCTGCCGGGACCGACCGCGCAGTTCACGCTCGACACGCGCGCACCGCGCCAAGGTGCGCGCGCACTCCGCATCACCGCCAGCGATACCATCGCGGACCCACCGGCGCGCCAACTCATGCTGCAGGTGCCGGCCGGCTTCGTGCACGGGCAGCGCCTTGTGCTCCGCGGCGTGCTCCGCACTGCACAGCTCCGCGGGCGCGCCGTGCTCTCGCTCGAGGCCTGGGGCGACCGCGTGGTGCTCGCGGCGGACTCGGTCCAGCGGAGCGGCACGCTGAGTGAATGGCAGACGTTCTCCCTCGCGATCACGGTCCCCAAGGACCCGAGTATCCATTCGTTCGTGGTGATCGCTGCCGTCGTCGGCGACGGCAGCGCATGGTTCGATGATCTCCAGCTCTCGCGCGACGGGGTGCCACTCACGCAGTTGCCGAGCGTGCCCGCGCCCTCCGACGCACAACTGCGCTGGCTGGCCGCGCGCAGCGCGGCACTCGGCCCGGCGATGTCGCAGGCCCCCGGCGCCGATCTCGCGCTGTTCGATCGCATCGTCGGCGACGCCCGCGTGATCGCGCTGGGTGAATCCACGCACGGCACCGGCGACTTCTTCGCCGAGAAGCACCGCCTCATCCGGCACCTGATCGAGACGCAAGGCGTACGCGTGTTCGCGCTCGAGGCGAACCAGCGCGCGGTCGCCGCGCTCGACCGCTACACGCGGGAAGGCGTCGGCACGGCCACGCAGGCTTTGGGCAGTGTGTTCGCGGTGTGGAACACCGAGGAGATGCGGGAGTTCGTCGAGTGGCTGCGGCGCTACAACCAAGCGCACCCACGTGACCCGGTGCACGTGATCGGCTATGACATGCAGGACCACCGCGAGCCCTCCGATTCGCTGCTCGCGTTCCTGCGCCACACCGCGCCGGCATTGCACACCACCGCCGAGCGCCTCACCGCGAGCTACCGCCAGGCGCCGTCGTACGTCGTCCCGCAGGCGCCCGATAGCATGCGGTTCCGTTGGCGCGCCGAGGCCGACACGCTCCTGCAGCTGGTGCAGGCGCAGCGGACGGCATGGCTCGCGTCTGCGACCACGCGCCGCGACTCCCTGTGCGTGCACTGGGCCGAACACGACGCCGCGCTGTACCACCAGGCGGCGCGGGCAAACGCCTCGCTCAACTCGCCGGACCGCGATTCGCTGATGGCGGCCAATCTCGTGTGGACCATGGACGTGCTGCACCCGGGCGCCCGCGTGGCGCTCTGGGCGCACGACCTGCACGTGAGTCGCGGGGGCGATCGCCAGCGCAGTCCCAACGGCGGCGCGCAGATGGGCGCGGTGCTCGCCAAGGCGTACGGCGTAGACTACCGCGCGTTCAGCCTGCTCACGCGCACGGGGACGTATCGTGGTACGAGGAGCATGTCGGACTATCGCATGATGACCGCCCCGGCCTTCCCCGCACCCGAGGGCAGTGTCGAATGGGTCCTCGCGCGGGTCGCCGCGCTGCTCACCGCATCACGCGGCACGCCGAGTGCATCCCGGGGCCTCATCACCGACCTTCGTGTGAGCGAGCGCGACCCCGACGGCGCCTGGCTCTGGACCCCTCGGCCGGTGCGTGCGATCGGCTATGCGGTGTACGACTACGGTTTCGAGATGGCCGTGACCATGCCACTCGAGTTCGATGGCGTGATCCTCATCGATCGGTCGTCAGCCGCCGAGGAGGTCCGCGCGACGCCACCACGCCGCTGACGTGGTCCGCCCCACGAAGCGACACCATCGACGTCGGGCGCCGTAAGCTTCCGTATGGCTCCGCACACCGCCCCCGCCACACGGATCGTTCTCGCCGCGTTGGCACTCCTGGCGTTCGTCACCGCGGCGCAGACCCTGCCCTACGTGATCGTGCCCAACCCCGCCGAACCCATCGGCTGGGGACAGTCGGCGGTGATCTCGATCTCCCGTTGGATCGGCTGGGGTGTGCCCGCGCCGGTGATCATTGAGTACGGCCTCCGCTACGACTTCCGCCCCGGACGCCGCCTCGCCTCGGCGCTGCTGCACGTGGTGATGTTCGTCGGGTCGACGCTTTTCGCGTGGGCCGTGATGATGGCATTTATCGCTTCGGTCGCACCGCCCAACGAGGCGATGCCGAGTTTCGGCGAACTCATCGCGCGCGGGGTGCAGGGCACGGGGGCGCATACCGCGACACTGGTGTATGTCGTCATCATCGGCATCGGCGCAGGCGTACGCGCATGGATCCGCGCCCGCGACGAGGCCGTGCAGTCGGCGCGGCTCGAAGCACTCGCAGCGCAGGCGCGTCTGGAGACGCTCGCCGCGCGACTGCAACCGCATTTCCTGTTCAACACACTGCACTCCGTCGGCGCACTCATCCACTCGCGCCCGGAAGCGGCGCAGAGCATGCTCGCCGAACTCGGCGATCTGCTGCGTGAGGCACTGCGCGAGACACCCGGCGGCGTGGTCACGCTGCGCGAGGAGATGACACTGCTCGAGCGCTACCTCGCGATCCAATCGCAGCGATTCCGGGAACGCCTGCGCGTCGAGATGGACATCGCGCCCGATGTCGCGGCACTGCCCGTGCCGCGATTCGCGATGCAGCCGCTCGTCGAGAACGCCCTCCGCCACGGTATCGCGCCGAAAGCCGAAGGCGGTCGCATAGTCATCTCGGCGCACCGTAGTGCGATGGCATCGGACAACGCGCTCCTCATCCGCGTCTGGAACGACGGAGCGCCGCTCGCCGAACCGCTGCGCGACGGCGTCGGCCTCGCCACCTCACGCGAGCGACTCACCATGTGGAAGCCCGGCGCCACGCTCAGCGTCCGCAACGCGGATGATGGGGTCGAGACCTTACTCACCATTCCGCAATGACGACCCTGCGCGCCCTCGTCGTCGACGACGAAGCCCTGCTCCGCGACGAACTCGTCCGCATGCTCAGCGCCACCGGTCGCGTCGATGTCGTCGGCACCGGCGGCAACGGACTCGAGGCGCTCGCACTCGTCGAGCGCCAGCGCCCCGACGTGTTGTTCCTCGACATCGAGATGCCCGAGCTCAACGGACTCGAGGTCGTCTCGAGCATTGACCCCGCACACACGCCGGCCATCGTGTTCGTCACCGCGTACGGTCGCTACGCCACCAACGCGTTCGATATCGACGCAGTCGACTACCTGCTCAAGCCGTTCGACGCACCGCGATTGCAGCGCTGCCTCGACCGCCTCGCCTCGCGCGCCGAGCCGGCGCCCGCACCGAATGAGACGACGCGCAGCAGCTATCTCACCCGCGTCGCCGTGCGCATCGGCGCCCGCGTGCAGATCGTGCCCATGCGCGACGTGCGCTGGATCGCTGCGGCCGACAACTATGTGGAGCTGCACTGCGCGAGCGGCGTGCACTTGTATCGCCGCACCATGCGTGACCTAGAGTCACTCCTCGACCCCGCCGACTTCGCACGCATCCATCGCTCGGCGATCGTGCGGTTGGACTGTGTAAAGGACCTGAAGCCCGTGCGCGCAGGCGACTGGGAGATCCGCACTGTGCACGGCGAGCGCCTGCGGTTGTCGCGGTCGTACCGCGAGGCGTTCACGGCGCGATTGGGGCGCGTGGGCTGAACGCGGCGGCGCCCGCGCGACGCGAGCCCGAGCGCCCCAGCACGCACAAAGCCCTCGGCCGACGGCCGAGGGCTTTGTGTTCGTGCAAGGAGCGGGCGATGGGACTCGAACCCACGACGTCCAGCTTGGGAAGCTGGCATTCTACCAACTGAATTACGCCCGCGTACACTTACTATAGTCCAGAGCCCCAACCGCGACAACTGCCACCCCCCACCCGTCCCATGCGTCTCCCCGCCGACTGGTCCGCCCGCGCCCTCTCCCCCGACGAAGCCGTCCGCGGGATCTCCAACGGCATGAAGGTCTTCGTCCACGGCTCCGCGGCGACGCCCTTCCCCCTGCTCGAGGCATTGTCGCGCCGCACCGACCTCGAGAACGTCACGCTGTACCATCTGCATCTCGAGGGGAACGCGCCTTGGACCGCGCCGGGCATGGAGGAGCGCTTCCGATCGGTCTCGTTGTTCACCGGTGCTTCCATGCGCGAACCCGTGAACGCCGGCCGCGCCGACTATGTGCCGATCTTCCTCTCGGACGTCCCGGCGCTCTTCCGTTCGGGTGCTGTGCGACTCGACGCCGCCATCGTCCAACTCTCGCCACCTGACCGCCACGGCTACTGCTCACTCGGCACCTCCGTCGACGCCGCGCGCGCCGCGGTCGATGCGTCGCCGATGGTCATCGCCGAAGTGAACGAGCGCATGCCGCGCACACACGGCGACACCAGTGTGGAGTTCGATCAACTCGAAGCGTTCATCCATACCGATCGCGCGCTCCCATCACATGAACCCGAACCCGAGACGCCCGAGATCGCGCGCATCGGCGAGATCGTCGCGGGACTCATCGAGGACGGCAGCACCCTGCAGATGGGCATCGGTGCGATCCCCGACGCGGTACTCAGCCGATTGCACGACCGCCGCGACTTGGGCGTACACACGGAGATGTTCTCCGATCGATTGGTCGACTTGGTCGACGCCGGCGCGGTGAACAACCGATTCAAGACGTCGTTCACCGGCCGCATCCTCACGAGCTTCGTACTCGGCTCCGCGAAGGTGATGGACTTCGTGAACGACAACTCGGAGGTGGAGTTCGTCGGCGCCGACATCACCAACGACACCGCCCGCATCGGTCGCAACCCGAAGGTGGTCGCCATCAACTCCGCGATCCAGATCGACCTGACGGGCCAAGTCTGCGCCGACTCAATCGGCTCAAGGATCTATTCCGGCATCGGCGGCCAAATGGACTTCATCCGCGGAGCCGCCCGCTCAGTCGGCGGCAAACCCATCATCGCCCTCCCCAGCACCGCACAGGGAGGAAAGGTGTCGCGGATTGTCCCGCATCTGAGTGAAGGCGCCGGGGTGGTTACAACCAGAGGCCACGTGCACTGGGTAGTGACGGAATACGGCGCCGTGAACCTGCACGGCAAGTCGCTGAGAGAGAGGTCTGAGTTGTTGCGCTCGATCTCCCACCCGAGCTTCCGGTAACTGCCGAGGGGAGATGGGAGATGTCGGTAGGGGCAGAGGTGAGATGGAAGATGGGAGATGTGAGGAGGGCGGCCCCGCAGTTCCCGCTCCGAAGTCCCCTCCCCCCGCATCCCGCCCCTACCCCGCGCCCCGTACCGTAGGT
>JADYYN010000292.1 GCA_020853635.1 Gemmatimonadaceae bacterium | reverse complement strand
TGGCTCATCTCCTCGTTGTCCTGGAGCGTGCCACTCACCTTCTGCCCGTCGAGCAGGATGGTCATCATGCAGCCGCCGCGCCCCTGGATCACGGCCAGGCGCCCGCGCCCGCGCGGCGTCGTGTAGCCGATCCGCGCGTACTGTGATCCGCCGAGGATGCGCGACACACTCGGCGCACCGCGCAACTCCAGCTCCTCCGGCGTGATGAACTCTCCCACGATCGCGCCGTTGCGCACGCGATCGACGCGATCGTAGAAGCCGCGCTGCTCGAGCTGTGTGTTGCGACTGGCCGAGACCGTGACGGCCTCCAGTGTCGCCGCGATACGCGGGAGTGTCACCGGGTACACGTTGCCTTCACTGCGACTCGTCCAGCCCGTGAACTCCTTGAAGCCGATCCGGCGCACGAGCACGCGCACGGAGTCATCGGCCATGTGCTTGAGGTCCACGAACCCCGCGCTGTCTGCGATCACCGGCCGGCCATTGCCGAGCGTGACGAGTGCGAACGCGACTGCGGTGCCGATGTCGTCCTTCACGGCGATGCGGATGCGACTGTCCTGCGCCGCCGCGAGGTCAGCGCCGAGCGCGAGCACCATCATGGCGCTGCCGAGTGCGACTACACGATTCATGTGGTCTCCGTCGAGGTGGGTACGAGGAGCACGAAGAGCAACGTCGCCGTGGCTGCGATGGCCGCGCCCATGCCGAAGGCGGAGGCACTCCCAAACCGCTCCCAGACGACGCCGAACATCAACGACGCCGGCAACGCACCGACACCCAGCGCCGCGTTGAACCAACCGAACGCCGCCCCGCGTCGCGCTGCAGGCACGAGGTCGGCGACCAGCGCCTTCTCGGTCCCCTCGGTCATGCCGAAGTACAGCCCGTACACGATGAACAGCAGCCACCCGTGCCACGCGGTCGTCGCGAACGCGAAGCCCAAGTACACCGCCGCGTACACCGCCCAACCGAAAAGGATCAACGGTCGTCGCCCCACGCGGTCCGACAGTCCCCCGCCCCACACCGACGAGCTCACCTTCACCACATGCAGCACGGCCCATAGGATCGGGATCGCCGGCGCCGCGATGCCGAGCTGCGACGCACGCAGCAGCAGGAACGCGTCGCTCGAGGCACCGAGCGTAAAGACGAAGATCACCACGAGAAAACGCCAGAAGGGCGCGCCCATCGGCGCGGACGCAGCGGCGGCAGCGCTGCGTGCGGCGGGAACGTTCCCCGTCGCGGCGTTGGCGGGAGCGGCGCTCGATACGGCAGCGCTCACGCTCCGCTCCTGCACGAATCCCCACAACAACACCACCGAGATCGCCCCCGGCACCGCCGCCCACAGGAACAACTCGCGCAGCTCCACCCACTCGAACGTCAACAACGCCCACGCGATCAGCGGCCCGATCACCGCACCCGAGTTGTCCGCCGCGCGATGCACCCCGTACGCGTACCCGCGTTGATCCTGCGGCACCGAGTCCGCGATCAACGCATCCCGCGGCGCCGAGCGGATCCCCTTCCCGAATCGATCCGACAACCGGATCGCCAACACCTGCCCCACCGTCGTCGCCAACGCGATCATCGGTCGTGCGATCGCGGCGATCGCATACCCCGCCAGCACCAGCGGCTTGCGACGCTTCACGCGGTCGGACCACCAGCCCGCCGGCAGTCGCAGCAGACTCGACACCGACTCCGCCGCCCCTTCGATCGCGCCCAGCGCCGTCGTCGACACCCCCACCACCGTCGAGAGGAAGATCGGCAGCAGCGGATAGATCATCTCGCTCGCGACATCGGTGAGGAAACTCACCGCCGAGAGCACCTTCACGTTGCGCGCGAGCGGTGCGCGCGGAGTCTGCGGTGCCCGTGGCTGCGTGGGCACTCGCGGCGTCACGGCCACTGCACGCCCGGCCCCGGCCGCACCACCAACCACTCGGCCTTGGCGGCACGCTGCGGGAACGCGGCGTCGTAGCTCGCCTTCCACTTCGCCTTCACCTCGCGCGCCGTCGCGGTATCCACCGCCGCCCACACGGCCCCACCGAACCCCGCGCCGAACGCCGACGCGCCGTGTGCACCAGCGGCCATCGCCGCACGCGCGAGGAACATGGTCTCGGGGATCTGGTTGTGCAGCGCGGTCTCGGCGCCTTGCTGCGACTCCACGGTGAGCGCACCGAGTTTCGCCGCGTCGGCACGAGCGAACGCGTCGAGCGCCTCGGGCACGATTCGCTCGGTCTCCGCACGGAACTGCGCGATACGCGCCAGGAAACTCGGCGCGTCGTCGGCGTTGCGGGCGATGGCCACGAGGTCGTCCGGCGCGTGCGACGATGAACGCAGCGCCGACCCCAGCGATTGGTCCGCGCGACCCGTGTGTCGATTCCACAGCGTGAGGAGATGCCGCACGGTGTCCGACGCACGGTTGTAGTCCGCCAACGCGCCGCCCGTCTTGGTGGCGCGCACACCACTCACACCCACCAGCAGACTCCAATGCGCGGGGAACGCCGCACGCCCCACGCGCGCCGCCGGAAGATACGAGTACGCGCCCACCGCGTCCGCTTCATTGCACACGATCGCCACATGGTCCTGCGCGCCACCGCGTGTGCCCACGCCGCGCTCGCCCGGGAACGGTCCGAACGGCCCGCCCATCTCGATCGCGCCGCAATACTCGGCGAACAACAGCGGCGAATGCAGATTGTCCTTCCACGCGCGACGCGAACGCAGGTCGTTCACGTCCGCGACCGCACGCGCCAGCATGGTGATGAACGCGCTGGAACTCGAGAGGCCGGACGAACGCGGCAGCGTGCTCCGCGACTTTACCCGCAACCCAACCTTGAGTGGTGCGAAGTCACGCGCCATGCGCCGCGCCACCGCGGCCGCGTACGTCGCCCCGTGAGAGCCCTTGGGCCGCGCGTCGCGACGCAGCGGGATGCGCACACGCCGCCGCGTGTTCACATCCTCCACCTCGATCACGGCTTCATCGAGCGGCTCGTACTCGGCCGTGATCCCCAACCCGATGGCGCAGGTGAGCGACGGCCCGCCGCCGTAGTCCACATGTTTGCCGAACAGCTCGATACGGCCCGGCACGAACAACGTGCCACCGCTCATGGCTGCGGCACCCGACCGGCCAGACGTGACTCCACCGACTGCACATCGCCGCGGCGCGAGAGATCGAGCACCGGGAAGCGCTGCGGCACGGCGTGGAATCGCACACCATCGGCGATGAGTGCGCGCACGGCATCGGCGAGTTCGAGCTCACCGCGCACACTCGGCGTCACCGCGGCGCAGGCGTCGAAGATGCGCGCGTCGAACCGCCAGAGGTTCATCGATACCCAGCGCTCCGTCGATTTCGCCAATGGATGATCGGCTGCGGGCTTCTCGACGATCTCGCGCAACGTGCCGTCCGCCGCAAGATCGAGCAGCGCGAAGGCCATCACACGTTCGGGTTCGATGTTGCCCTCGCTCGAGAGCGCAGTGGCCTCGTAGGCGATGAGCCCTGGCCCGTCGAGTTCCACCAGCGCCCGCACCGAATCCGCGGGGTACAGGTTGTCGGCGTTGAGCATGAGGAACGGTAGTTCGCGCACCGTCTCTCGAGTGGCCTCGAAGAACACATCATAGAGCGTCGCCCGCGCGGAGAGCAGCGCGTCCGCCGTGCCGCGCGGCTGGTCCTGCTCGGCGAAGTGCACGCGCAGGCGCTCCGGCACCGCCTCGCGCGCGTATCGACCGCTGATCGCCGTCTCGCCCGGCGCGACCACGAACACCACATCGCGCACGCCACCGTCGGCGAGTTCGTGCAGCACGTAGTCGAGCAGCGGATGCCCGGCGATGGGCATCAAGCCCTTCGCCCCCGCCGCCGCCGCAGCCGCCTGTTCCGCACTCAGCGGCGCGCCATCGTCCGCACGCATGCGCGAGCCGAGCCCGCGCGCCAGGATCACGGCGATCGTCGCGCGCGACCCCGCGCCGCTCGGCGTGATCTGGCGTGGCATCTTAGCGTTTGGCCGAGAGCCAGAACCCTTGCAGGACCTTGAGCACCATCGCACCGCTCACCACGAACACCACCAGCCACGAGAGTGCCAGCGTGGTATGCCCGAACAGGAACGCGCCCATACCGAACAGCGCCGCGTACACGAACAACACTCCCATCACCCAGCCGAGCATGGCCTGCGGGAGTGAATCGGGAGACGCCGCGAGCCCGGTGGCCTTGCGTACGTCCTCCCAACCCGGACCCGCAGGGCGCACGAGGCGATAGAACTTCTCAAGCACCTTCGGGTCGGTCTTGGGGCCCACGAAGGCCGCGATGATCCAGATCGCCGTTGTGGCGAACACCGTCACCAGCAATGTCGTGGTGGCCGAGATCTGCGCACCGTTCTTCGACGCGATGAACAACCCGATCGCGATCGCGAACGACCCCGCCATCGCCGCGATCTCGGCGGCGGCGTTCACGCGCCACCAATACCAGCGCAACAGGTACAGCAGTCCCGTACCCGCACCGATCGAGAGCAGCAACTGGAACCCCGACGACGCCGTGTCGAGCGTGTACGTGACCGCACTCGCCGCGGCCATGAGCAACGCGGTGACGATGCGTCCGACCATCACGTAGTGCTTCTCGTCGGCGTCACCCTTGATGAAGCGCCTATAGAAGTCGTGCACGAGATACGACGTGCCCCAGTTGAGATGCGTGACGATGGTCGACACATACGCCGAAAGCAGTCCGGCGATCATGAGGCCGAGCCAGCCCACTGGCAGGAACGTCAACATCGCCGGATACGCGATGTCATGACCGATGAGATTCGCCGGCACGTTCGGGAAGGCCTTGGCGATATCGGTGAGCTGCGGGAACACGAGGATCGACGACAGCGCCACGAGGATCCACGGCCAGGTGCGCATGCCGTAGTGTGCGACGTTGAAGAAGAGCGTGCCGATGAGTGCGTCCTTTTCGCTCTTGGACGCGAGCATGCGCTGCGCGATGTAGCTGCCGCCGCCTGGTTCGGCGCCCGGGTACCACACCGACCACCATTGCACGGTGAGCGGCAGGATCAGCACCGACATGAACACCGCCGCGTTCGACGAATCCGGCAGGAACGCCATGGTTTCAGTGGGCAGCTTGGCGATGAGGCCCGCGAGCCCGCCCACTTCCGGACGCTGCAGAGCGTAGTACGCTGCCGCGAACGACCCCGTCATGGCGATGCCGAACTGCACGAGGTCTGCGACCAGCACGCCCCAGAGCCCGGAGATCACCGCGAAGCTCACATTGAGCCCGGCGCACCAGAGCAGCGTCTTCCCCATCGGCCAGCCGAGCAGGATGGTCGCGATCTTCACCGCGGCGAGATTCACCGTCGCCATGATCACGCAGTTGAAGACCAGGCCGAGGTACACCGCGCGGAATCCGCGCACCACACTCGCGGCCTTGCCCGAGTAGCGGATCTCGTAGAACTCGAGGTCGGTCAACACCCCCGAGCGTCGCCACATGCGCGCGTAGAACATCACAGTCGCCATGCCGGTGAGCAGGAACGCCCACCACACCCAGTTGCCGGCGATGCCGCCCTGGCGCACGAGGTCGGTGACGAGGTTCGGCGTGTCGGTCGAGAACGTGGTTGCGACCATCGACACACCGATCAGCCACCACGGCGCCGCGCGGCCGGAGGTGAAGAACTCCGAGGTATTCTCACCGGCGCGTCGGGCGAGCAGCAGCGCGGGGATGAACGCCGCAGCGAGCGCGACGATGACGATGATCCAGTCGAGCGTTGTAAGGAGCACGGGGGGATTGTTAAGAGAAGTGAGATGGGAGAAGTGAGATGTGAGAGGGTGCAACGGAGAGAGGCGAAGTAGCCCTCACCTCTCCCCTCTCCCCTCTCCCATCAGCCTTTCTGCCAGCGCCCACGCGTGAAGTCCGGGAACTTCATCGGCGCACTGCCCTTCGCCACCGACATCTGCGACAGCGGCATCGGTGCGCTCCAGCTGGCGGCGTCGTACACATCGTAGTCAGGCACGAGCCCTTCGCGCATGCACTCCACCAGGCGGTACGCCATGATGAAGTCCATGCCGCCGTGGCCGCCCTTCTTGCGGGCGAGTTCGCCCACGCGCGTCCAGAGCGGGTGTTCGTGCGTCTTCTTCCACTCGTCGATCGGCTTGAAGCTGTGGCCGCCCTGCTGCCCTTCTATATAGATGCGCGCCGGGTAGTCCTCGAACACACCCTTGGTGCCGGCCACGCCGTTGAGCCGCGTGTACGGCCGCGGGCTCGACACATCATGCATGAGATGGATCATCTTGCCCTTCGCCGTGCGGATCAGCGACGTGTTGAGGTCGCCCGTCACGTACGTCTCCTTCCACTTCGGATCACTCTTGTCCGGCACCGTCTTCTCGCGATGCAGCGACAGCCCGCGCTCCTCGGTGCTCATCGACACCATGTGCGTCATGCGGTCGCCGTTGTTGAGATCCATGTACCACGCCACCGGCCCCAGCCCGTGCGTGGGATACAGGTTCCCATTCACCTTCGTGTGCCAGCCGCGGCGCCACAGACCTTCATCGCGATTCTCGAACAGGATCGTGCGCAGGTCATGGATGTACGCCGCCGAGCCGGACTGCACTTCGCCGAAGACGCCATCATGCACCATGCGGTTGATGAGCATCTCGTTGTAGCCGTAGTTGCAGTTCTCGAGCTGCAGGCAGTGCCGCTGTGCCTTCTCGCTCGCATCCACCAACGCCCAGAGGTCCTTGAGCGTGACGCCGATCGGGCACTCGGCGCCGCAGTGTTTGCCGGCCTTGAGGGCGGCGAGCAGCACGGGCACATGCCATTCCCACGGCGTGGCCGTGTAGACGAAGTCGAGGTCATCGCGCGCGACGAGCTGTTCGAAGTCGCGTTCGCCGCCGGCGTACACCGCCGGCGCCGCCTGACCGGCGTCGGTGCACATCTTCACCGCGCGCTGCGCCTTGTCGGGCACGAGGTCCGCGACCGCGACGATCCGCACGCCGTCGATCGCCAGCAACTCGCCGAGCAAGCTGCGCCCGCGCAGGCCCGTGCCGACGATGCCGATGCGGACCACGTCGCGGCGCTCGAAGGGCACGCCCTTCATTGACTTGGCGCCCGCGGCCGGCGCCGGCTCGGCGTCGGGGTGCTCGGCGGCCGAGACGTTCTCGGCGATGGCCGGGAGTGGGGTCAGAGCGGAGGCGGCGGCGATTCCGGCGCCAGTGACGAGGGCCTGCTTGAGCAGGTCGCGGCGGTTGAGGGGGGTCATGGGGTTAAGATGCCGCGTTTCGGGGGGCGGCGCGAGACCTGAGCGCCTCACCAACGCTCTCCTTGACGGCATAGGAGAGAGATGTCATTGTTCTCCTATACCAAATAGGAGAGTCCATGGCGACACAAGCCGAACTGCTACCGGGCAACCTCGACCTCGTCATCCTCAAGGCGATCTCGCTCGGCGATGTGCATGGCTACGGTGTGCTGTTGCGCATCGAGCAGATTTCCGACGGCGCGATCCTTGTGCAGCAAGGTGCGCTGTATCCGGCGCTCTACCGCCTCGAGCATCGCGGACTCATCAGCAGCACCTGGGGCACGTCCGAGAACAATCGCCGCGCGAAGTACTATCGCCTCACGGCACTCGGCGAACGCGAGTTCCGGCAGCAACGGACCAGCTGGACGCGCCTCGCCGATGCGATCGCCCTCACGCTCACGGCGACGCCGCGGGAGGTCTGAGCGTGTCAGGTCCCCCGGGCTGGGTGACGGTCGCCGGCGCCCTGGCGCGCGTGCGCTCCTGGTATCGTAGTATCGTGCATCGTGACTCCACCGAGCGCGCGATCCGCGAGGAGTTCGAGCAGCACATCGCCTTGCACACCGCGCGCCTCGTACAACAGGGCGTCGCGCCCGATGCCGCGGCGCAGCAGGCGCGTGTGGCGTTCGGGCACGCGGAGTCGCACCGCGTGGACGCCCGCGCGTCGCGCGGGTTGCGGTGGTACGATCAGCTCCGTGTCTCCACGCTCGACGTGAAGCTCGGTCTCCGGATGCTCGTCAAACATCCCGTGATCAGCGCCGCCGCCGTGCTCGCCCTCGCCGTGGGGATTCCCGTCGGGCTGGCTCCTTCGCACGTCGCCGCGGCGATCGAGGCCCCATTGCCCGGCGATCCGGATCATCGCATCCGCGCGATCCGTTACTGGGACCCGGCAGCCGTGGCGGTCGCGGCGACGAGTGTCGTCGAATACGAGTACTGGTCGCGCGAGTTGCGGAGCTTCAGCGCGCTCGCGGCGTTCCGCGCCTCCACGATGCAGGTCGCGCTCGATGAGGGTCGGCCCGAACCTCTGGAGGCCGCAGAGGTCTCGGCCGCGACATTCGGCGTCCTCGGCGTGGTGCCGCAGCATGGCCGGGCGTTGCATGCGGACGACTTCATCATCGGCGCGGCACCGGTGGTGTTGATCGGCGACCACGTGTGGCGTACGCGGTTCGCGAGCGACCCCGCCGTGATCGGCCGCGCGATCCGCGTGGGCCGCGAGTGGACGACCGTCGTCGGGGTGATGCCCGACGGATTCCGGTTCCCGTCCTACGCGCAACTCTGGCTGCCGATGCGGCTCACCGCGACACAGACCGGTCGCGGCGCCACCGTGCAGATCGTCGGACGGCTCGCCGAGGGGCGCTCGGTGGAACAGGCGCAGGCAGAGTTGGAGTTGCTGGCTCCGTCGCTAAGCGTCGACGCGCGCGACGCGGAGCGACAAGCGCGACTGCGACCCGAAGTCGTCCCGTTCGGACTGCTCTTCATGGGACTTCCGGCCGGCGGCCTGGACGCGGTGCCAGAGTATTATCTCGCGCAGATCCTCATGCTGGTCGTGCTGCTGGTGGCCTGCGGCAACGTCGCGATGCTCGTCTTCGCGCAGACCGCGACGCGGTTCAAGGAGCTCGCGGTCCGGGCAGCGCTCGGGGCGAGCCGGAGTCGCATCGTCTCGCAGATCTTCGCCGAGACGTTCCTCCTCGCGCTGATCTCCGCGGCGGCGGGGGTGTTCCTCGTCGACTGGACGTTGAGCCATGTGAATCTCGCGGCGATCGGCGGACAGACCGCGATGCCTTACTGGCTGAGTCTGCGCGTCACGCCGAGCACGGTGGTCCGCGCCGTGCTGCTTGCCACGCTCAGCGCGACGGCCGCAGGTGTGCTCCCCGCGATCGCGATCACAGGGCGCGCGGTGTATCAGCACATGCGCGGCGGGAGTGGTGTGCGGTTCGGTCGCCTCACCGGAGTGCTCGTGGTCACGGACATCGCCGTGGCCGTGGCGGCGGTGGGGTTGTCACTCGCGATCGTACGGCAGGTGACGGACCGGCAGAGTCTCGCGACAGTCGCAGGCGTTCCGGCGGCAGAGATCATGGCGGTGGAGTTCCGTCGCTTCGACGACGTTCCCCTCGATTCGGGACGCACCGTACGGACGCTCGTCGCTGCGCTCGCGGCCGAGCCGGGTGTACGCGGCCTCGCCGTTGCGAACGCGCTGCCGCTCATGGAGCAGCCCTCTCGACCGATCGAAGTCGCGAGGGCCGGTGCCGAGGCGAGCGGTGCGCAGGAATGGGTGCGCACCGTCGCCGTCGACATCGGCTATTTCCGCGGACTCGGACACACGGTGCTGCGCGGCCGCGACTTCGACCGGAACGATCTCGAGGGCCAGGATCGCCACGTGATCGTCAACACGGCCTTTGTCACTGAGCTGTTGGGCGACCGCGACCCGATCGGCGCTCGCCTGCGGTTCGCGGCGCGCGGCGCCCGCGATCCGAGCGCGTGGCATGAGATCGTCGGCGTGGTGCCGCATCTAGGGATCAACGCCGTGAATCCGGAGCGCGGGGCGGCTGTATACCTCCCCGCCGCGCTCGACGCGATCGCACCGCTGCACGTCGCCCTGGACGTGGGCGAGGTGCCGCTGCGGATGGGGCCACGGGTTCGGGAGATCGCGCAAGCCGTCGCGCCGGATCTGTACATGGCCAGCCCCACCACACTCTCCGAGTACCGGCAAGGCGATTGGTATCTCGTCCTTGGGCTCGGGGCTGGCCTCACTGCGCTGGCGCTCGTGCTCGTCGCGCTCGCGGCGTCGGGGTTGTTCGCGATGCTCTCGCTCACGGTCACCGAGCGCACGCGCGAGCTCGGCATCCGCGCGGCGCTCGGCGCGAGTCCGCGTACGCTGGTCTGGACCGTGCTCAGGCGCTCCGTGCGGCAGATCGGGCTCGGTGCAGCGCTCGGGCTACCACTCGCGGCGTACTTCGTCTCGACGGTCGTCGGTGAATCGTCGGCGTCACCGCTGTGGGCTCTGCTCATTGCGACCGGCGTGGCGTGCGGCATCGTGCTGATCGTCGCGGCGGTGTCCTGCGCCGTTCCGATGCGGCGCGTGCTTGCGATCGAGGCGAGCATCGCGATGCGCGCTGAGGCGTAGCGGTCGCGCCCGCGCCATCGATTGCACAGATTCTCACAACGTCATCGCGCATCAACCGCGAGTTGCACGCCTCCGCGCGACCACCCACAGTCGATCTATTGTGCTCCCGATGCCCGCTCTTCTCCTGTTGGCATCGCTGTGCGCCGCCACCGCACAGCCGCCCTCACGCGCGGCCGACTCAGTGCAGACCCGCTTGCAGCAGATCGCCGACAGCGTCGTCGCCGCGAGGCCGCGCATGCCCGGGATCATCATCGCAGTGGAACAACCCGCCACCGGCAAGCGATGGAGCGTGGCAGCCGGACGCGCGGACACCGCACGGAAGATCAAGCTCACCCCCGAGCAGCCGGTGCGACTCGCCAGCAACACCAAGACCTTCACCGCCGCCGCCGTGCTGCGACTCGTCGAGATGGGACGGCTCGCGCTCAGCGATCCGCTCGCCAAACATCTGCCGCCGTCCGTCGATTCGCTCCTACGAGGCGATGGCTACGCGACCGACAGCATCACCATCGAGCAGGTACTGAGTCACCGGGCTGGGTTCAATGAACACCCCGCCGTGCGGAGTTATGTGGCCATGCTGCGCACCGATCCGCAGCATCACTGGACGCCGCGCGAGCAGTTGCAGTGGCTGGTCGATAGTCTGTCGCCGGTGGGGCCGCCCGGCGCACAGTTCCGCTATTCGGACGACGGCTACGTACTACTCGGGCTGATCGTCGAGCGACTCAGCGGACGATCGCTCGGTCCCGCCGTGCGGTCGCTCGTACGCTTCGACAAGCTCGGACTGCGCCATACGTGGTGGGAGACGCTGGAGCCCGCCCCTGCCGGAGTCCCCGACCGGGCGCACCAATATCTCGGCGGGTTCGACTCGTATGGCATCGACCCCTCCTTCGATCTCTACGGTGGTGGCGGCATCGTCGCGCCGATGGGCGAGCTCGCGCGTTTTCTCACGGCGCTGCTGGGCGGACAGGTGTTCGAGCAAGGGAAGACGCTCGACACCATGATGCGCCCGCGGAGCCCGGAGATGAACGGGTATGGGATGGGGGAGCTGCTGAAGGTGCTGGTGGCAGATCGGTAGCGCACGCGGTCCTGAAGTACCGACCATCGACGAGGAGGGCTTGTGCCTGACTGCAACGCGATCCTGGCGCACCTGCGCGAGGGCAACTTCACGCGCTTGGCACCCGTGATGACGTCGCAGAACGGCGACGTGCCGCGCATCGTGCAGAGGCATCGCGATGGGTGCTTCGCGGACCACCCGGTGGAGCTGGCCGAGGCGTTGAGTTGCGCCGCGTTCCTCGGGGCGAGCGAGGCGCTGGAGTATCTGCTCGCGGCCAGTGTGCGGAGTGACGGCGGCGACAAGACCGGACTCAATGCACTGCATTGGGCAGCGAATCGCGGCGAACTCGCAGCCGTTCAGCGACTCTTGCGCGCAGGCGCTTCACTCGAGACACGCAATGCCTTCGGCGGGACCGTCCTCGGCGCGGCGGTGTGGGCAGCGATCCACGAGCCGCGGCCCGCGCACGTGTCCGTCATTCACGCGCTGCTGGAGGCTGGCGCAGATGTCCACGAGGCCGCATTCCCGAGCGGAGATGCGGCGGTCGACGCCGTGCTTGCCAAGTTCGGTGCGCGCGGGTCGGATTGAAGACTGCACCGCCACCTGAGCCGCCCATGACCCTCACCCGACGACACACGCCCATGCACCTACCACATCTCGTGCGCACACTGCTCGCAGTAGCCTCGTTGAGCGTCCTGACGCTCGGAGCCTGCGGCGAGCGCGCCTCTACCGCCGCGCTGCCGTGGACGATGGCCGTGGACTCCACCGGCGACACGATCCGCGTGCGCATCACCGGCGACGTGCCCGACAGTCTCGTTCGCACACTCGAGGTCGATCTTTCGATCGGTGAGGCCGACGGCGCCGACGAACTGACGTTCGGTCGAATCGGCGGCATCGTCGTCGGCCAGGATGGGACGATGTTCGTGCACGATGCCGACCAGACGGTCGGACTGATCCGCATGTTCGATACGACGGGCACGTATGTCCGCACAGTGGGCGCCAAGGGCGGCGGTCCCGGCGAATACGGCCAGCTCAACGGTTTCGCCCTCGCCAGCAATGGCGATCTGCTGCTCTGGGACGGTGCCGGCTCGCGCGTCAATCGCTACGCATCCGACGGCAGCTTCAAGAGCGCGTTCCTGGTTCCCGTCAGTGGCATGTTCACCGCGAACGGTCTGCACGTGGCGAGCGACGGCACCATCTCGCTGAGCGCGGTGATCGGCCGCGAGGAGATCGCCAATGGTCCTCCGCTCCCCATTCCCGGATTCATCCGTTTCGATTCGCTCGGCGCACTGCGCGATTCGGTCGCGTATCCGCGGTGGACGAGTGTCAAGCCGGCCACGTTGCGTGTCGATAGCCCGGACGGCACCAGAAGCTCACTCTTCGGCATCCCATTTCAACCGAGCGTCACCACGACGTTGCTGCGCGATGGTGGCGTCGTGGGTGGTTATGCCGATCGCTATGCCTTCACGATCATCGGCGCCGGCGCGAAACCGCGTCAGGTGATGCGAGAGGTCGCGGCCGTGCCGGTCTCCGATACCGAGGCCGCCGAACGCCGCGCGCAGATCGAGCAGAATGCGAAGCGCACCAATCCCGGCTTCAGCTGGACCGGCCCCGGCATCCCCGCCACCAAGCCGTCGTTCAGCAACATCTCAGTCACCGATGACGGCCGCCTCTGGGTGCGCGTGGCACAGCCGGCCGTGCCCATCCCCGAGGCCGAGCTGCCGCCACTGCGCACCGATGTCGTGCCGCCGCCCGTGCGCCTCACCACGCGCGAGCCGATCGCGTACGATATCTATGCCGCCGCCGGTGAGCTGCGTGGACGCGTGAAGTTGCCGCCGCGGACCACGGTCTTTCATGTGCGCGGGGATTTCGCGTGGGGGATCTCGCGCGATGCGGATGACGTGGAGTTCGCGACGAGGTTCAGGGTGACGCCTTGAGGGTCGCAGTTCCGTCTTCCGATACACGCGTGCGTCCGGAGGACTGGTCGTGACCTGCGAAATCAGAAGTACGGCCCGCACCTGACGATTCTCTCGATTTCTCGCTCCACACAACGCCGCGCCGAGTAGACACGCTCGTCGTGCTGCAGGAGATCCGAGTATGGCATCCGCCAAACTCCGCTTCGCACTCTTCGTCGCCATCGTGCTGGCCCTCCCGGCCGCGCTCATGGCCTCCACGGACGCAGAACTGCGCGACCTCGGCAAGCTCGCCATGATCGTGAGCCCCGCGATCGCCGGCTTCGCACTCGCGCCGAGATCACCGCGTCGTGCATCGCACGTGTCATGGCGCTGGGTGTCCGGCGCAGCGATCATCACGCTGCTCGTCGCGCTGGGCGCGCTCGCGGTGGCCGTGGCGGTCGGCGCGGCCAGCGTCGCACTGACGCCGACGCCCTTCCGTAACATCGCCAGCGCCGTCGGCGCGTCGGCACTCACGAGTGTGCTCGAAGAACTCGGCTGGGCCGCCGGTGGACTCGCGTTGGCCACGGCGGCCTACGGACGGCGATGGGGTGTGCTCGCCTTGGGAACGGTGTGGGCCGCATGGCATCTCATCCCGGTGGCGTTGCACGTCGGCCTCTTCCCGTATCTCGAAGCCGCACCGCCACTCATGATCGCGGCGTTCGTCGCCTCATGCCTCATCTACAGAGAACTGCTCACGCAGTTGCGTGAGCGGTCCAACTCCTGGCTCGGCGCAGCGGCAGGTCATGCCGCGCCGAACATCGTGCTCGCCGGTCTGATCGCGGCTGGGGTAACACTCCCTCCGGGCCGAACGACTGGCCGTTCTTCCCCGCGCCGGGCGGGATCGTGTTTCCGGGTCTCGCGCTCGTCGCGGTGCTCGCGCTGCGCCGAGCGGCCGCACACGATTTCATCGAGAGCTAAGGGACCAGACCCCGCTCCCGTGGGACCAGCCACCGCCGCGACGGAGGCGATCAGTCGTTCCTTTCAGGAGGAGTCATCCGCGACCGCGACGACACCCGCCGCGCGTCCGCACCGTACACCTTGATGATGACCACCGCCAGCGCTATCCCGTCCACGACGCCCCGACCATCGCCCCACTGGCGCAGCACGCTGCTCCCGCCGCTGCTCGCCAATCTCGCCGTGTGGACCGCGGTCGCGGGCGTGCATGCGGCGTCAGTCTGGAGCGATGCGCTCCGCCGCGGGCGCGCGCCCGACGCGCTCGACCTCCTCGGCGGCTACCTCGTCGCGTATGCGCCTTGGGTGCTGCTCGGTGCGACGCTGCATGTGCTGCACCGGCACACGGCGCGCCCCTGGCGCGGCGTGCTGCTCGTCTCGTTCGTGTTCCTGATCCTCGAACTCGTGTATCAGGCCGTGTTGATCGCCGCGGACACCGGACTCAGTCCCGCGAGCGTCGTGGCGGCACTGCGCGACATGCCGATGATCTTCCGACTCATCGATCTCGCGTTGCTGTTGGCCACCAATGCGGTCGCGTACGCCGTCGTCGCCGTTCGCACACAACGCGATGCCGCCGAACTCGAGCGCCGCCTGCATGCTGACAACCTCCAGCTGCGCCTCGAGCTCGAACAACAGCGCCTCCAAGGCCTGCGCGCACAACTCGAACCACACTTCCTCTACAACGCACTGAACGCGATCAGCGGCCTGGTGCGCAGCGACGACCGCGGTCTCGCGCTCACCGCACTGCAGCAGTTGAGCCGCCTCTTGCGTTACGCGACCACCGCCGTGTCCCGCGACTGGGTCCCGCTCAGCGACGAGATCGCCTTCCTGCAGGAGTACCTCGCCCTGCAGCAGCTGCGATTCGGTGCGCGACTCGAGGTCGTGTACGAAGGCCTCGACAACGTCCCATCGGACCAGGAATCCCCGCCACTGCTGCTGCAACCGCTCGCCGAGAACGCGGTGCGACACGGACTCGAAACAAGCGACGCCGCATCCCGCATCCGTGTGCGCATCGAGACAAGCGACGATGTCACGACGGTCCTCGTCTCCAACAGCGTGCCCGCCGACGCCGCACCCAATCCCGGCCTCGGCGTCGGACTCGGCACGCTCCGCGATCGGCTCGCCGTGGCCTACCACGGGCGCGCCACACTCACCACCGTCGCGGCAACGGATCGCTTCGACGTGCATCTCAGCCTGCCGCTCCAGAACGATGACTGAGCGCCGACTCCCCGACGAACCCGGTAGCGCATCGGTCCGGCACCCGGTGCGCGCCCTCATCGTCGACGACGAGCCGCTCGCGCGTCTCAACCTGCAGCGCGCGCTCGAGCCGTTTGCGCACTGGCGGGTGCAAGCAGCCTGCGCTGACGCGGCCAGCGCGCTCGCCGAGGTCGCGCGCGAGATGCCGCAGGTCGTGTTCCTCGACATCCGCATGCCGCGCACCTCAGGCCTGGTGCTGGCGCGCCGACTCTCGGAGTTCCCCGCTCCGCCGTTCGTCGTGTTCGTCACCGCGTACGAGAACCACGCGGTGGAGGCGTTCGAACTGCATGCGCTCGATTACTTGATCAAGCCCTTCGACGACGCGCGACTCGCGGTGGGACTGCAACGCATCGAGTCACTGCTCGACCTGCGTGCCGAGGCGGCCTATGGCGATGCTTTGCGCGGGTTCCTTGCAGACGCCGCACCGGAGGCGGCGCTCCCCTCCGAGGGTCTGCCGCATACGACGCACTATCTGGAGCAGTTCAGCGTGAAGTCCGTCGGGCGGATCGACCTCGTTCGCGTCGCCGACGTCCGCTGGATCGCGTCCGCTGGCAACTACGTGGAGCTGCACCTCGAGAAGCGCAGCGTGCTGCATCGCGTCACACTCACAGCCCTCGAGGCACGACTCGACCCCGCGGAGTTCCTACGCGTGCACCGCCGGGTGATCGTGCGGCGCAGGGAATGCCGGTCGCTCACCGTCACCGGCGACGGCACCTACGAACTCAGGCTTCACGGTGGTGCGCGTGTCCCCGTGAGCGAGCGCTTCATCGACCAGCTGCGCGAGTCGATGGCCGAGCGCTGACGCGCCGGCCATCCCGCGCCGACGGCGATTCATCCCTCGGCGCCGGAAAGCTGAGATCGCGGCGTGCGCACTCGCGTAGAACTCGGCATGCCTACTCTCACTCGTGCCACCCATCGCGTCGCCGCCGTGGCGGCGTTCGTGCTCCTCGCCGCGACGCGCGTCCACGCGCAATCCGCGCCCGACTCCCTCGCGGACATCCGCACCTCGCCTGCGACCATCCGTGCGTTGCTCGACGCGCACCTCTTCAGCCCGCGCGTACTCGAATCGCCGTCGACCATTGCTACGCTGCGTGCCGTGGACTCGTTGGCCGGCGCGGCGCAGTCGAGGCGCGAGTTCTTCTCGGGCTTCAATCGCCTCTGGGCGGCGGGCCCCGTCTCCCACGTCCGCGTGGGCCGCGCGCCCATGCCGGCCAACGCGATGATGGCGTTCGTCGACACCATGCGCGCCGGCGACGACGCGATGTCGCTGCGCTGGGAGGGTCGCATCGCCATCCTAGACCTCCGCACTATGAACGGCGTCGACACTCGCGAGCGCATCAGCCGCGCGTTCGAGACGATCGTCGCACAGGGAGCCGAAGGACTCATCATCGATCTGCGTGCCAACGAAGGCGGCGCGTTCGCGGTGGTGCCGCTGGTGGGACATCTCATTGCCAAGCCCGTCGAAGGCGGCGTGTTCCTCGGCCGCAAGTGGAACGCTGCGCACTCGCGCGTGCCGACGGCCACGGAACTCGGCGCCATCACGCCTTGGACGGGCTGGTCGCTCACACGCTTCTGGGGTGATGTCGAGTCCGCCGGGATCCTCCGCCTCCGATTCACGCCCATGGCACCGCATTTCGCGGGTCCCGTGATGCTGCTCACGAGTCGCACCACGGCGAGTGCCGCCGAGCTCGCGACCGATGCGCTGCTCAACGACTCACGCGTGACGGTGTTGGGCGAACGTAGCGCCGGGCAGATGCTCTCGCAGCGCATGTTCGACCTGTTCCCAGGCACGCATCTCTACGTGCCCATCGCCGACTACTACTCGGCGCGCATGGGGCGTATTGAAGGGGTGGGCATCACGCCGACTGTGGCGATGCCGGCTACGGTGGCGCTGGACTCCGCGCTGGCGCGGCTCCGGTCGCCGAGAACGAGACCGGCTGCCGCGGCGGCTGCGGCGCCGGCCGCACCGGCGCTCACGCTGCACCGCGCGGTCGCGACTGAACGCGGCTACGACGCGAACGCGTGGTGGATCGAGAGCCCGGACGGATTGGTGTTGATCGACGCCCTCATGCTCCGCTCCGACGCGCGCGCCCTCGTGGCCGCGCTCAAGTCCACGGGCAAACCGCTGCGCGCGGTGCTGATTACCCACGCGCACGCCGACCACTTCGGCGGGCTCTCGACGATCCGTGCGGCGTACCCCGGCGTGCCCATCGTCGCCACGCGACCCACGGCCGACGGCATGCGCGTGGTGCACGACGAGGGTATGGTGCCGAACGGCTGGCTCCGTGCCCTCGGCGCGGACTACGACAGCTCGTTCGTGGCCCCCGACCGCATCGTGTACTCCGGCGACACTGTGCGCTTCGCCGGCGTCACGTTGATCGTCCGCGACTACGGCGCGATGGAGTCGCACAACAACAGCGTCATCCATGTGCCGGAGCTCAAGGCGGTGTTTACCGGCGACGCGACCGTGCATGGCGCCTCCTTCTACGTCGGCACCATCGACGCCAAGCGCGCCTTGACCGCGCTGCCGCGGATCCTGGCGGACCATCCTGGCGAGGTCACGGCGTATGCCGGCCACTACGGCCCCCGTGCACTCGACCGCACCGTCGCCGACAACCTCGAGCAAGTGCGTCGTCTTCACGCGACCACCGCGCTGGTGGGATCCGATCCGAACAATCGCGCCCCGAACGGCGACCTCACCTTGCCCGCCAAGCGGCTGGTGTTGCTGTTGGCAGCGTTGCAGGCGGGCGAACGGGCGGACTACGGCATCGGTGCCGTGGGGTTCGCGCGATTCCAGTTGCCGGCGACCATCGCTGCGTTCATCGCAGACTCGGCGCGACGCACGCCGCCAGCGGCGAAGGCGGTGCGCGACGCCATGCGTCCCCTGCTCTTCATGGCCGGTCGCTACGACCGCGGCGAGATCACGGTCGGGCTCGGAGGACTGTATCTCGACGCGACCGTCGAGTCTGCGAACGGATATCGCTACCAACTGATGTTCTCGTACGATCACGTGCAACGGCGCTACCGCGTCGTTTCGCGCGACCAGATCTCAGGACTGATCGATGTGTTCGTGGGCGTGCGTGAGGCGGACGGCTCACTGCTGGTGTCGAACGTGGAGCCGGGCACGCACTATCTCGACGCCTCGGGCGTCAAGGTGTTCAATCGCATGCGCTTCACGCCCAAGGCGGAAGGCAGCTGGGTGTGGCGCGTGGAGACCGGGCGTGGCGATGGAGTGTGGACGGATCCGTTCGAGCAGGAGATGAAGCGGAGGGCGCTGCGATGACGACCGCTACTCCACGGGGTCGCACCACGATCGTTCACTCCCGAACCACTCCGGCACGGCGCTCCTCGATAGCGCAGTCCCCCCGGCAGGAACTACGTTCTGCCCCACATGTCCCTTCTCGCTCTCTACGCCCCCTCCCTCCGAGGCCGTGCCCATACTCCGGCCCTCGAGTGCCGCACACCCGACGGCGCACTCCGCACACTTACTTTCGGCGAACTCGACCAGCGTAGCACCCGCCTCGCCACCTACCTACGCACACGCGGCCTCTCCCGCGGCGATCGGCTCGCCTTCTGCCTCCCCAACCGCCTCGCCGTCATCGAACTCTGGATCGCCTGCACGATACTCGGCGTCATCGTCGTGCCGATCAACGTGCTCTACAAAGGCCGCGAGATTGCGCACATCATCGGCGATGCGAAGCCCACGGCCGTCGTGACCACGCCTGATCGCGCGGCGGATGTCCCTGCGGGCACGACACTCTGGGACGTCGCTGACCTCGAACGCGCGACCGAAGGCGTCGCAGGCGACACCGCGCACGACACCGCGCAGTTCACCGCCGAGCCCTGCGACGCTGACACGCCGGCCGCAATCATCTACACCTCCGGCACCACCGGCACCGCCAAGGGCGCCGTGCTCACCCACGGCAACTTCGCCGCCAACGCCCGCGCCCTCATCAGCGCCTGGGGCATCACGCACACCGACCGCTACCTCGCCGCGCTGCCGCTCTTCCACGTGCACGGGCTCGGCAACGGTATTCAATGCTGGCTCGCCAGCGGATGCCACATGCGCCTCGAAGAACGCTTCGATCGCGAAGACGCACTCGACTGGTTCGACACGTACCGCCCCACGCTGTTCTTCGGCGTGCCCACCATATACGTGCGATTGCTCGAAGCGCCCGCCGAACGCGCTCGCAGCATCGGTGCGCACATGCGACTCTTCGTCTCGGGCTCGGCGCCGCTGCCGGCGCAGACGCTCGAAGCATTCCGCGAACGTTTCGGCCACGTGATCCTCGAGCGCTACGGCATGACCGAGACGCTCATGAACGTGAGCAATCCGCTCGAAGGTGAACGACGCCCGGGTTCGGTGGGACTTCCGCTCGCAACAACAGAAGTCGAGGTGCGCGACGCAGAGGGCGCCGTGGTGCCTGATGGCGAAGTCGGCGAACTCTGGGTGCGCGGCCCCAACGTATGCCACGGCTACTGGCAGCGACCCGACGCCACTGCCGCCGCGTTCATCGACGGGTGGTTCCGCACCGGCGACATCGGCGTACGCGCGGCAGACGGTTACATCACACTGCAAGGCCGTCGCAGCGATCTCATCATCTCCGGCGGCTTCAACATCTACCCGCGCGAGATCGAGGAACTGCTGCTCACGCTCCCAGGGGTGCGCGAGGCCGCCGTCACCGGCGAGAGCGACCCGGTGCGCGGTGAAGTGCCCGTGGCCTATGTGGTCGGCGACGATTCACTCGACCTCGATGCGCTCGCCGCACAAGTGCGTGCCGAACTTGCGTCGTTCAAGCTGCCACGCCGCTGGGTGCGACTGAACACTTTGCCGCGCACCGCGCTCGGCAAGGTGCAGAAGCACCTGCTCGCCGCGCAAACAACGTGAGCACGCACCGCGTGAGCTCCATCACATGACCCCCGCCGAGCTCGCGCTCCTCGCGATCCTCGCGGTAGTCGTCGCGAGTTTCCTCACGCGTCTCAACGTCGGCATCCTCGCCGTCGCGCTGGCCTGGCCCATCGCCATCTACGCGGCGGGTTGGAAGACCGACGAGCTCATGCGCGTCTTCCCCTCCTCGCTGTTCATCACGCTGCTCGGCGTGACACTGCTGTTCGGCATGGCGCAGGCCAACGGCACCATCGGCGCGCTCACGCAGCGCATGCTCACGCTCACCGCCGGGCGCGCGGGACTGCTGCCGCTGGTGTTCTTCGTGCTCGCCTGTGCGATCAGCACATTCGGGCCGGGGGCGATCGCTACGCTGGCGCTGCTCGCTCCGCTCGCCATGGCCGCCGGTGCCAAGGCTGGCGTACCAGCGCTGCTCACTGCCCTCATGATCGGCAACGGCGCCAACGCCGGGAACCTCTCGCCGCTCAGCGCCGTGGGGGTGATCGTCTCGTCGGCGATGGAGAAAGCCGGGCTCGTCGGCTACGAGTGGAACGTCTGGGCCGCGAACTTCGTCGCGCACGCGCTCGCGGGCGCGCTCGCGTGGTCACTGTTCGGCGGACCACGACTGCTGCGCGAATCGCACACCATCGCACTCGACCCACCCACAGCGTTCACGCGCGCGCACAAGCTCACGCTCGTCGTCGGCACAGTCTGGATCCTCTCCGTGGTGTTATTCAAGGCCAACCTCGGCTTCGCGGCCTTCGCGGCGGCGGCGGTGTTGGTTCTCGCGCGCACCGGCGAAGACGCTGCGATGCTCAAGGAAGTCCCCTGGAGCGTGCTCGTGATGGTCTGCGGCGTGAGTGTGCTCATCGGTGTGCTCGAAGGCACCGGCGGCATGGAACTCTTCACCGATCTGCTCGCGCGGGTGGCGACACCTGCGAGCGTGAACGGGGTGATCGCGTTCATCACGGGGACCATCTCTACGTACAGCTCCACCTCGGGTGTGGTCTATCCGACCTTCCTGCCCACCGTGCAGGGGTTGGTGGACCGCATCGGCGGAGGGAGTGCCCTCGAAGTCGCGCTCTCCATCAACGTCGGCGCCGGACTGGTGGACGTCTCGCCACTCTCCACGCTCGGCGCGATGTGCATCGCCGCATTGCCAGCGGGTCAAGAGCCTGCGAAACTCTTCCGCAGCCTGCTGCTCTGGGGGATCTCGATGACCCTCGTGGGTGCGGTGTTTTGTCAGCTATTCATCGGCTTCTTCGTGTGGTAGTCTCTCGCTGAATCACTCAAGGACCATCATGCATCGCTCCCTGCCCCGCGCCGGCCTGTTGCTCGTGACCGTACTCATCGCCGCGATCGCCACGCCCGCGCGTAGCGCACACGCGCAGACCGTCGACCGCGCCGTCGTCGCCCGCATCCGCGAGGAAGGCCTGCAGCGCTCGCAGGTGATGGAGTTCGAGTCCTACATCGCCGACGTGCTCGGCGCGCGCCTCACGCTCTCCAGCGACATGAAGCGCGCGCAGCGCTGGGTGCAGGGCGAACTCACCAAGCTCGGCCTCACCAACGTCGCGGCCGAGCCGTTCATGGACTACGGCGTCACCTGGGACAACGAGTATGTCTCGCTGCACTTGGTCGAGCCAGACTATCAGCCCATGCTCGGGTATCCGATCGCACACACCGCGGGCACCGACGGTCGCAAGGTAACCGAGGCCGTGATTGTCGACCTGCAGGCCAAGGCCGATCTCGCGCGGTATCGTGGCAAGCTCAAGGGCAAGGCCGTGCTCGTGACGCCACCCGCCGCGGTGAACCTCGTGCCGCTCACCAACGGCGTGCAGCGCTACACCGACGCCGAGCTCGCTGCATTGGAGCGTGTGACCATCGTGCCCGAGCGACCCACGCCGCCGCGCGCGATCCGCAACGCCGAGTTGCTGACGGCCGATGAGAAGGTCGCATTCTATAGAAGTGAAGGCGTCGCGGTGGTGCTGCAGAGCGAGAGCGGCTGGCTGGGCGCCGTGCGCGGCTTCTCGCGTCCGGGCTCGCGTGCCGACGGCTGGTCTCGCGCCGGCATGCTCGCGTCACCCGCGATGGTTGCCGTCACACCGGAGCACTACAACCGCATGTACCGCATCCTCCAGCGCGGCATCCCGGTGAAGGTCGACGTGGAGGTGCGCAACAGGATCGGTGACGCACCCGAGCAGGCGATGAACGTGGTGGGTGAGATCGCCGGCAGCGACCTCGCGAACGAAGTGGTGATGCTCGGCGCGCACCTCGACACTTGGCACGCGAGCCCGAATGCGAGCGACAACACCTCGGGTGTGGCGGTGGCGATGGAAGCGATGCGTATTCTCCGCGCGATCGGCGTGAAGCCGCGGCGCACCATTCGCATCGCGCTCTGGGCCGGCGAGGAGCAGGGCCTGTTCGGCTCGCGCGCGTACGTGCGCAAACACTTCGGCGACCCGCGCGACTCCACTGTCGGCGTGAAGCCCGCGTACGAGTCACTGTCCGCGTACTTCAATCAGGACTACGGCGCCGGTCAGTACCGCGGCATCTACCTGCAGGGCAATGAACACGCCCGCGCGATGCTCACCGC
>JADYYN010000291.1 GCA_020853635.1 Gemmatimonadaceae bacterium | reverse complement strand
TGCTCGCCGGTGAGGGACAGGTCGTCATTCCCACGGGCATCATCAAGCTGTACACCGACGCCGCGGGTGGGCGGGCCGAAGCCGGGGTGGTCACAAAGTTCGAGGATGTGTTCGAAGGACAGATGATCGTGCCGCTCGAGAGCTCGAGCATGGCGGCGGGCGTGTATCCGACGCGCGTCGAGTTCGGTGCCAAGACCGCGCTCCTCTGGATGCAGGACAACCCCATCATGCCGTCGGTGGGTCAGTACGTCCTGTTCGCAGCCGGGGCCAGCGATGGCATCGTGCCGGGCGACCAGGTCACCATCCAGCGAGATATGGGCGTGGACGCGAAGGGTGTCCCGCTCCCGCCGGAAGAAGTCGCGGTGCTCCAGGTCGTGCGCGTGACCACCTGGGGTGCGAGCGCGATCCTCATCAGCCAGACCGACGGCGTGGTCACGACCGGCATGACGGGTCGGATCACCGCCAAGATGCCCTGAAGTCCGCGCTAGTCCTACGATGACGGGCCGTGCCCGTCTAGATTCCCCTCAATGACCACACGCCGCGTTCTCGTCACGGGTGGAGCCGGATTCATCGGCTCCACCGTCGCCGACTCAGTCCTCGCTGACGGCTGGTCCGTCACCGTCCTCGACAGCCTCGTCACCGGCAAGCGCGCGCAGGTTCCTGCGGGCGCTTCGTTCGTGGAGGCGGACATCCGTTCGAAGGCGGCCGCCGATTGCATCCGCGACGGCAACTTCGATGTGGTGTGTCACCTCGCGGCGCAGATCGACGTGCGCAAGAGCGTGACCGATCCGGCGTTCGATGTGGACGTCAACGTCGGCGGTTCGGTGAATCTGATGTCGGCGGTACACGCAACCGGTCGGAAGACGCGCATGATCTTCGCGTCGACCGGTGGCGCGGTGTACGGCGATTTCGTCGCGCCGCCCAATATCGAGACGTACCCGAAGGATCCCGAGTCGCCGTACGGCATCGCCAAGTTCGCGACGGAGCTGTACCTCGCGTACTACGCGCGTGTGCACAAGCTCGACTATATCGCGCTGCGCTTCGCCAACGTGTACGGCCCGCGGCAGGATCCGCACGGTGAGGCCGGCGTGGTCGCGATCTTCTGCCAGCGCATCATCGATGGCAAGGCCCTCACGGTCTTCGGCGACGGTGGTCAGACGCGCGACTACGTGTTCGTCGGCGATGTCGCCCGCGCCCATGTGCTCGCCGCCAAGCGCGAGACCATCCCGGCCGGCCGGGTGGATGACCGCGCGTTCAACCTGGGCACGGCGAAGGAGACCTCGGTGGTCGAACTCGCGCAGATCCTTATGAAGGGTGCGAAGAAGGAAGTCCCGTTGAACCACGCCGAAGCGCGTGCGGGGGAACAGCGGCGCTCGGTCGTGAGTATCGATAAGGCGAAGGCGGGACTCGGATGGGCACCGGAAGTGTCCATCGAAGAAGGGCTCCGTCGCACCTACGACTGGTTCGCCAACCGCTGATGTTCTTTCAGATCGCCGCGACCGCCGTCCCGTCGAACACGCTCGACCTGATCCGCGCCGCGACGCCGTTCTCCAAAGCGGTGCTCGTCATCCTGGCGTTGCTGTCGCTCGCCTCGTGGGCCGTCATGCTCTCCAAGTGGGTCATGTTCCGCAAGACGGAGCGCATGGCCAAGGCGTTCATGGACGAGTTCCACAAAATCGGTCGGCTCGACGCCGTTGCGTCGTTGGCCAAGCGGTCGAACCCGAGCGCGCACACGCGCGTGCTGCAGCGCGCGCTGCAGTTCCTCTCGGAGACGCGCATGGTGACCACCGAACATGGCGCTCCGGCCACGCTCTCGGCCTCGCAGGTGCAGGCGCTGCGTCTCGTACTCGACTCCGAGACCAACAACGAACGCGACGAACTCGGTACCTACATCCCGTTCCTCGCGATGGTGGGCTCGGTGAGTCCGCTCCTCGGCCTGATGGGCACGGTGATCGGTGTGATCACCGCCTTCCTCGGTGTCGCGCGCGGCGGGTCGGGCAACCTCGCGGCGGTCGCACCCGGCGTGGCCGAGGCGCTCATCGCAACGGCGGTGGCACTCGCGGTGGCGATCCCGGCGTACTTCGGCTACAACATCTTCGCCGCACGGCTCAACAAGTTCGACGGCCAGCTCGAGGGCTTCGGCTCCGAGGTCATCGCGCTGATGGCGCGCGAGGGGCGGATCTAGGATGGCGCGCCGCGGCCGCGGGGAGCGCACCCCGCTGAACGCGGAGATCAACGTCGTGTCGCTGATCGACGTGATGATGCTCCTGATGATCATCTTCATGATCACCGCACCGATGATGACCGGCGGCGTGGATGTGGCGCTGCCCAAGGCGGTGTCGCGCCCGCTCGATACCAAGAGTCCTCTCGTGGTCTCGATCACGAGGACCGGGCAGATCTACGTCGATGACGTGTCGGTCTCGCTCGCCGAGTTCCGCGGCAGCCTGCGTTCGCTCGCGGCCAAGTCGGGCACGGACGCCGTGGCACTGCGCGCCGATCAAGGCGTGGACTACGGCAAGGTGGTGCAGGTGCTCGCGGTCATGCAGGCGGCGGGTGTCAAGGTGAACCTGCTCACCGAGCCGGAGGACGTGAACAAGTGAGCGCGGCCACGCGCCGCGCTCCGGGCCTCGCCGGTCCGCTGATCCTCTCGGTCGTGCTGCACGCGGTCGTGATCGTTCCGTTCGCCGTCTGGCGCAGCACCGCGCCCGCGCCGCAGGCGCCCATGTACAAAGTCGAACTCGTCGCCGCGCCCGCGGGGGAACGCGCGGCCGGCGTCGTGCGCGACGTGCCGCCAGAGAAGCCGCCGGAAGACACCAAGGCGCCGCCCAAGGCCGCGACCAAAGCCACCGAGAAGGTCGCCGCGGTGAAGCCGCCGGATCGGCGTGCCAAGGTGCCTACTCGCGCCACCGAGAACATCACCAAGACCGTCGAGAAGAAGGTCCCGCCGAGCAAAGCACCGACGGCGGGAGGTGGCGAGGTCGGTGGCCAAGGCGCCGATGCGGCGACGGTGCGCACCGAAGGGATCGATTTCCCGTTTCCCGGGTATCTGCGCAACATCGTCCAGCAGATCGCACTCAACTTCAAACCGAAGAATCCCGGCGCACGGAAGGCCGAGGTGTTCTTCCTGATCCGGCGCGATGGATCGGTGAGCGGGTTCCGATTCATCACGAGTAGCGGCGACTTCGCGTTCGATCTCGAGGTGCAGGGTGCCCTCGAGGCGGCGAAGGGGAACTTCGGTCCGCTGCCCGCTGGCTTCACTGACGACATCCTGCCGGTCTCCTTCAGCTTCGACCCCGCACGCCTGCGATGAACCATACGATCCGCTCTATCCCGTCCGTCGTCGTCGCGCTGGGCTCCGCCGCCGTCCTCTCGCTCGTGCTCGCCGCGCCGCTGCGGGCGCAGGAGCCGTCGCAGGGCGTCAGGATCGGCCTGACCTACTCGGCCGGCACGCGACCAGGGTTGTACGTGCTGCCGTTGCGCGGCGCGAACGCGGACTCGATCCGCGCGATCATCACCCGCGACATCGACTTCGGGGATCGCATCAGCGTGATCGCCCCGGACTCGGGGGTGCCGGTGACGGGCCGACTGAACTATCCGCTCTACGGGCGGCTGGGCGCTGCCGCGATCCTGCAGCTCTCGATGAACGCCGCCGGCGGCCTCCATGTCGTCGTGCACGAGGTCGGCGCCGGTCGGGTGATCCACACCAAGGACTACCCGATCGCCGGATCGACCTTCTCCCCCGATTGGCGGATGTCGCTGCACGCGATCGCCGACGAGATTGAACGTCAGGTGACGGGCGTGCCGGGCATCGCCGCGACGCGAGTGCTCTTCGTGCGAGGCGGGGCGCTCTGGCAGATCGATTCGGATGGGCACGGGGCCAAGCCCGTCGCCGGCGCCGCCTCGGCGTTGGGACCGGTCTGGCATCCGTCGGGTACGATGGTGGCCTACACGGAGATGCGTGATGATGGCACGCACGTGCTGGTGCGCGATCTGGTGAGCGGCAGCGTGCGCCGCGTGTCGCGTCGTGCGGGGGCGAACTCGTCGCCGGCGTTCTCTCCTGACGGGAAGACGCTCGCCTACTCCAGTGGCGAGGACGGCACCGATCTGTTCTCGGTGGCGCTCGATGGCAGTGCCGATGAGACGCGGATCACGGTGGGCCGCGGCTCGACGAACTCACAACCGACCTTCGCACCCGATGGTCGACGCGTCGCCTTTACCACGTCGCGTTTGGGTCGTCCGGAGATATATATTACGGACAGTGATGGAGCGAATCCCGAGCTGCTCACCACGTCGGGGTTCGGTGACCAGTTGTACCGCGCCGACCCTTCGTGGTCGCCGGACGGACGGTTTGTGGCGTTCTCCACGCAGATCGAGGGGCGGTTCCAGATCGCGACGATCGGATTGCGCGATCGTGCGGTGAAGCAGCACACGATCGAGAAGGTGAACGAGGATCCTTCGTGGGCGCCGGATGCCCGCCATCTCGTCTTCACCTCCAATCGCAGTGACGTAAAGCAGTTGTGGGTGCTCGACACCGAGTCCGGACGTCTGCGACAGCTGACGCACGGGCCGGCTTCCCGGATGGCGGCCTGGTCGCCACGGCTTTCAACCGCGCGCTGAGTCAGCGTCGCATCTGTTTCCTTCACTAGAGGTCCCCACTATGTCCAATCGTTCTCTCCTCGTGGTCGCCGTCGCGGCCGTTGCGCTCTCTGCCGCGGCGTGCCAGAAGCAGCCGGAAGTCGCTCCGGTGCCTGCTGTGAACACCGACTCGATCAACGCGGCCAACGAGCGCGCGCGTCTCGAAGCCGAGCGCATCGCGCGCGAACGCGCGGAAGCGGATCGTATCGCGCGCGAACGCGCCGAGGCGGACCGCATCGCCCGCGATAAGGCCGAGGCTGAAGCTCGCGCCCGCGCCGCCATGGCCGCGGCCCGCGCCGCCTTCGCCACCGCGATCTACTTCGACCTCGACAAGTCTGAGCTCACCTCGGAAGCCCGGGCGGCGCTCGATGCCAAGCTCCCGCTCCTCCGCGCCAACCCGAACGTCCGCATCCGTGTCGCCGGCCATGCCGACGACCGTGGCTCGGATGAGTACAACGTCGCGCTGAGCCAGCGCCGTGCCGCGGCGGCCAAGCGCTACCTCGTCGACCAGGGCATCCCGGCCGACCGTATCGACGTCGCCGGCTTCGGTGAAGAGCGTCCGGCCATGCAGGGCAGCGGTGAGGACGTGTGGTCGAAGAACCGTCGCGACGAGTTCGAGATCATCGTCGGCGGCGAGACCCTTCGCCTGCCGTGAACCTGCGACTGATCCGTCGCGCAGCGCTCGCGCCGACCGTCATCCTGACGGTCGGCGCGTGCTTCGCGACCCGCGGGGATGTCCGCATCCTGCAGAACGACATCTCCAAGGTGCAGACCGAGCTCGAGGCGACGCGGGCTGCGTCGGCCGCGCGCGACTCGGCGCTGCATCGCTCGTTGGACAGCGCGCTCGCGAACGTCGTGCGCACGCTCACGAGCGTGAATGACACCGTGCGCTCCATGCACGCCACGACGATGCGCCTGCGCGGTGATGTCCGTGAAGACCTCACGGCGATCCGCCAGCAGCTGATCACCGTGGAGGAGCGCGTGGGTGCGTCGGCGAAGCGCATCCAGGACCTGCGTGCCGAGCTCGAGGCCGATGCCGCCGACCGTGCGGCGACGCCGGCCGCCGGTCGTGACAGCACCAAGCCGCCCGTCGCCGGTGCGGCTCCCGCCGCCGCCGCGGCGCCGGGACCGGCGCAGCTCAACCAAATGGCGCAGGACCAGATGCGCCGTGGCTCGTATGCGGTCGCGCGTGGGGCCTTCAACGAGCTGCTCACCAAGCATCCGTCGTCGGATCTCGCACCCGAAGCGCTGTACGGAGTCGCCGAGTCGTACAAC
>JADYYN010000290.1 GCA_020853635.1 Gemmatimonadaceae bacterium | reverse complement strand
TCGGACTGCAGGTGCCGGGCACGGACTGGCTGCTGATCGCCAAGATCGATCGTGACGAGTTCTACGCGCCGGCCGTCGAGGTCGGTGCCTGGATCGGACTCGCCGGCCTGCTCGGCCTGCTCGTGGTCTCGGTCGCGCTCGTCCTGGTGCACCAGCGCCGCTCGCTGCAGTTCTCCGCCATGCTGCAGGAAAAGCAGGCCGAGCGGCTGCGCGCCCTGCAACTGCTCGACTCGATCGCCGCCTCGTCGACCGACGTGATCTACGCCAAGGACGTCGACGGGCGCTATCTGCTGCACAACCCGGCGGCGGACCGGCTCACGGGGCGAGAGCCCGGAACGGCGATCGGTCAGGACGATCGGGCCCTGTACCCCCCCGAGGAAGCGGCGGCGCTGATGGCCAACGACCGGCGCGTGATGACCTCCGGAGCGGTGGAGACCTTCGAGGAGACCTTGCCCCTGCCGGACGGACCGCGCACGATGCTCTCCACCAAGGGCCCGCTGCGCGACGCGGAGGGGCGGGTGATCGGCCTGTTCGGCATCTCCCACGACGTGACGGAGATGCGCCGCGTGCAGGAGGCGCTGGCAGAGGACGCAGTCCGACGGCGCATCCTCATCGAGCAGTCCCGCGATGCGATCGTCGTGCTCGACCAGGACGGCGGCATCCACGAGTCGAACCCGCGATTCGCGGAGATGCTCGGCCGCACGACCCAGGAGGTGGCGGACCTGCACGTCTGGGACTGGGATCCGGACTGGACCAGGGAGCGCGTCCTGAGCAAGCTGCGGGACTTCGACCGGGCGAGCCTCCTGCACGAGACCCGCTGGCGACGGGCCGACGGCCGCCTGTTCCCGGTCGAGGTCGCCTCCACGCAGGTCGAGTGGGGCGGGCGCCGGCTGGTGTACTGCGTCTGCCGCGACATCACCGAGCGCAAGCGGGCCGAGCAGGCCCTGATCGAGAGCGAGCGGCGCTGGATCATGGCGCTCGACAGCGCCGGCCACGGCGTGTGGGACTGCAACCTGAGCACCGGAAGAGTCTTCTACTCGGACCGCTGGAAGGAGATCCTGGGATACGGCGCCGACGAGATCGGCGCGACTCTCGACGAGTGGAAGTCCCGCGTGCATCCCGACGACTTGCACGCCTGCCTGCGCGAGCTCGACCGGCACCTGGCCGGCGAGACCTCGGCCTATCGCAGCGAGCATCGCATGCGCTGCAAGGACGGCGCCTACAAGTGGATCCTCGGGCAGGGCATGGTCGTCGAGCGCGATGCGCCGGGCCGGCCGCGGCGCATGGTCGGCACCCACACCGATCTCTCCTGGCGCATCGCGGCCGAGGCGCAGCTGCGCGCGAGCGAGGAACGCTATCGCTCGATGGTTTCGGTGCTGAACGAGGGCATCCTGCTGTTCGACCGGGAGGGGCGCATCCGCGCGACCAACCCTGCCGCGGCGCGGATCCTCGGGGTGCCCGAGGAGCGCCTGCTGGGCATGTCGGCACTCGACCCGTCGCTGCTCGCATTGCGCGAGGACGGCAGCCCGATCGAGCCCGACGACCTTCCGGTGGTCCAGTGTCTCACCGACGGACGGCCACGCCGCGAGTCCGTGCTGGGCTGGCGGCACGCGTCGGGAGCGCTGCGCTGGCTGGAAATCAACGCGGAGCCGATCGTCGGGGAGCCCGGGGCGGCTCCGGCGGCCGTGGCGGTCTCGTTCACCGACATCACCGAGCGGCGCGAGGCCGAGGCGCAGTTGCGCAAGCTCTCGCTCGCCGTCACGCAGAGCCCGAACGGCGTCCAGATCACCGACGTGGATGCGAAGCTCGAATACGTCAACGCGGCGTTCGAGCGCATGTCCGGCTATACCGCCGCGGAGCTGCTCGGGCGCAACCCGAACGTGATGGCCTCGGGCCGGACGCCGCGCGCCACCTACGACGAGATGTGGGCTGCGCTCGAACGCGGCGAGGTCTGGAGCGGCGAGCTCATCAACCGCCGCAAGAACGGCGAGATCTACGTGGAGCACGCGCGCATCGCGCCCGTGCGCAATGTCGACGGGCGGGTCACCCACTATCTCGCGATCAAGGAGGACGTGACCGAGCATCGCCGCGTCGCCGCCGAGCTCGATCGCCACCGGCACCACCTCCAGGAGCTCGTCACCGAGCGCACGCGCCAGCTCGAGCTCGTGAACCGGACACTCTCCGATCGCTCGGCGGAGATCGCCGATCTCTACAACAACGCGCCGTGCGGTTATCACTCGCTAGACGCCGACGGCGTCTTCCTGTCCGTCAACGACACCGAGCTCGCGATGCTCGGCTACACGCGCGAGGAACTGGTCGGCCGCATGAGCTTCCGCGACCTGCTGGTGCCGGCGACGCGAGAGCGATTCGCCCACACGTTCGCGAAGTTCCGCCGCGAGGGCCACGTCCGCGATCTCGAGTTCGAGGTGATCCGCAAGGACGGCAGCCTGCTGCCGGTGACGGTCCACGCCACCGTGGTGCGGGATGCCTCCGGGGCCATGCTGCGAACGCGCAGCACCATGATCGACGACACCGAGCGGCGCGCGCGCGACCGGGAGATCTCGACGCTCAACGCGGAGCTCACGCGCCGGGCCGGGGAGGCCGAGGCGGCCAATCGCGCGAAGAGCGCCTTCCTGGCCAACATGAGCCACGAGATCCGCACGCCCCTGAACGCGATCCTCGGGCTCTCCCACCTGCTGCTTCGCAAGGTGGCCACGCCCGCCGACCGCGACAAGCTCGAACGCATCACCCAGGCGGGACGGCATCTGCTCGCGATCATCAACGACGTGCTCGATCTCTCCAAGATCGAGGCCGGCAAGCTCAGTCTGGAGCTGCTGGACTTCGACCTGACCCCGCTCCTGCAGGAGGTGTGCGACCTCGTCGCCGAACGGGCGCGCGCGAAGGGCCTGGACGTGGTGGTCGACGTCGATCCGGCGCTGCCGAGCAGGCTGCGCGGCGACCGCACCCGGTTGCTGCAGGCGCTGCTCAACTACGCGAGCAACGCGGTCAAGTTCACCGAGCGCGGCAGCGTGCACATCAGCGCGCGCGTGCAGGCCCGCGAGGGCGGCGACCTCGTCGCGCGCTTCGAGGTGGTCGACACCGGGATCGGCATCGATCCGCAATACCACGATCGGCTGTTCGGCGCCTTCGAGCAGGCCGACAGCTCCACCACCCGCCGCTACGG
>JADYYN010000289.1 GCA_020853635.1 Gemmatimonadaceae bacterium | reverse complement strand
CGCTTCACGGCCGGACCCGTCACATACCGCTGCACTGCCGCCGATGTTCCGCCCACCCCCAACGTCTCGAAGAGGAAGGTGAACTTGGCGTCGTACGCCTTGGCCAACGCGGCCTTCGCCCCCGGCTCCAGGTCCCACAGCTTCGCCTTGAACGGGCCCAGGGCCTTCTTGCGCGTCTTGTAGAAGAACTGCTCGTCGCTGTCGCCCGCCTTCCGCTCGTCGGCGGCGTTGGTGCGCAGCCAGGCGTACATCTCCTCCCGAAGCGCCGAGGGGAGATGGTCGTAGAGCATGTTCTGGAAGCCCGTGGCCAGGTGGATCTCAGCCGTCTCGGTACGCGGGAAGTGGAAGAACGCGTCATCCGGCAGCGTGGAGGCGCCGTGCTGCACCGCGCCCGAGAGCCCGTACTTCTCGCGCGAGACGCGCGACAGGTCCTCGAGGGTCTTGAAGTCGAGTGCGACGTCCGCGATCGAGCCGTCGGCAAGCACCACACCGCCGTGCGACGTGCCGGACTGCACCGAGATCTTCGACAGCCCGACCATGCCCGGCGCCTGTTTGGCCAGGGTGCGGTTGTAGCCGTCCATGAAGGCTTCGAGCTCGACCACCGTCGAGTTCTCCGTGCCCACTTCGCCGATTTCGCCGCCGAGCGAGATGGTCACGCCCTTCGGCTCCAGCCCGCGCACGTGGCGCGTGAGCTCCACGCCCACTTCGAAGTTGAGGCGCTGCTGCGCGTCGAGGGTCGGGTGCGAGAGGTCCACCAGCGTGGACGTATCGAGGTCGATGTTGTAGAAGCCTGCCGCGATCGCCTCGGTGGCCAACTGCTTCACGGCCGCGAGCTCCGGCGCCGGGTCGGCCTTGTACTTCTTCGCGTTGATCTGGAAGTGGTCGCCCTGGATGAACACCGGCCCGCGGTGTCCCTCGCGCAGCGCCGCCGCCAGCATCACCGCCACGTACTCGGCGGGGCGCTGCTCCGTGTACGCGATCTCGGAGCGCGCGATCTCGAGCAGGAACGCCATGCCGTCGAGCTTCTTGACCGTGCGGAAGATCGCACGCGCGGTGTCGTACGACGCACCGCGCACGTTGATCGCCGGCGCCGTGACACCCTTTACGTCGCCGCGACCGCGCGCCATGTAGAAGTCATGGATGGACGCCGAGTACGTGCCGACCGAGCGGCCCGCTTCCCAGATGACCCAGCGCGCCCAGTCCTTCTCGTCGGCCGTGCCGAACACAGCCAAGCGTACGAGCGCATCCATCATCGGTGTGGCGAGCGCGGCCGGGTCCTTCACCGTGAGGGACGTACCGTCGATCGTGATCGCCGCGCCGAGCACGCGGTGCAGGGAGTCTGGAGCCTTGGACATCGTTCGTTGCTGGGGGGGATGGAGTGACAGAGGATACCGCCGTCATCCCTGCAATCTGTCCCAGCTCTACCGCCAGAGCAACGCGACTACAGCACCCACGCGGGGTCGGAGACCGGGAGTGTGTCCCAGATCACCTTCACCTGCTGCCAGTCCGGGTGCCCGAACTGGTAGTACGTCAGTTGCTTCCCCAACTCCACACCCGGCTGATCGAGCGGATCGACGCCGTAGAGCTGCCCACCGTAGATGGTCGCCAGCTCGAGCAGCATGAAGAGCCCGCCGAGGTGCCAGGCATCAGCACGGGTGACGCGAAGCGTCATCGTGGGACGACCCGACTTGGCCAGCGCGCCGGCCGTCGCGCGGCACTCGGCCCGCAGCAGCTTGCCGAAGCCGTGCCCGCCGAGGTAGGCCAGTTCGGCCGGGCCATCCGCACCGACCTTGGGGATCACGACATCCCCACCGTCCATCTCCTCGACGTCGATGAACGTCACCGTCTTGTCGACCGGCCCCTCCATGAACAACTGCACCTGCGCGTGCTGGTCGGTGGCGCCTACCGCGACGATCGGTGTGGGTCCCACGTGGGCGCCGGCCGGCGTCACCTTCCCGAGGCTCTCCGCCCAGAGCTGCACGAACCACGGGGCGAGATCGCGCAGCGCATCCGAGTACGGCATGAGCACGTGCATGCCCTGCCCTGCTTCGGAGTGCGCGCGCCACTGCAGACCGGCGAACGCGAGCGCCGGGTTCTGCTGCATCACGCCCGTGGCGCAGCGGTCGCGCATCGCGATCGCACCCGCGATCATCGCCTCCACATCCATGCCGAGCAGCGCCGCGGGGAGCATCCCCACCGGCGAGAGCACCGAGAACCGGCCGCCGACGTTCGCCGGCACGTCGAACGTGGGCACGCCGTCGGCCTTCGCCAGACGACGCAGCACGCCCTTCACCGGGTCGGTCACGAACGCGAGTCCCTGCGCCGGCGTGCGACCGGCCTCCTTGAGCCGCTCACGCACGAGCAGATACTGCGACATGGTCTCGGCGGTGCTGCCGGACTTGGAGATCACGAGGAAGCGCGTGCGCGCCGGGTCGACGACTTCGAGCAGTCCACGCACCGAGCGTGGGTCGACGTTGTCGAGTACATGAAGCCGCGGCCGTCCGCCACGCTGTGCAGGTGAACGGAGATTCCAGTCACGCGGCAGAAGCGCTGTGCGCAACGCCACCGCACCCAGCGCCGAGCCACCGATGCCGAGCACGACGACGTCATCGCACGAGCCCCGCTGCTCGGCGGCCCACGCGAGCACCCGCGCGCGCTCTGCCGCCTGCGCCTCGAGCTCGCGGAAGCCGAGCACGCCGCGCGCCGCATCCGCGAGGAGCCCGTCGTGCGCGGCGGCCAGGCGAGGGGCGAGTCCCGCTAGCGCCTCAGCGGTCGCGCCAGTCGGGACTGCGCTGCGCATCATGCCAGTGACATCGAGCTGGATCGTCATTCGGTACCGATCTCCACGGTCAGACCGTCGTAGGCCGGACGGATATCCGGCGGCAATGTCGCCTCGAGCTCGGCGTGCGAGGTCTCGTGCGTCAGGTGGAGGAAATAGGTGCGCGCGGCGCCCACGAGGCGCGCGGCAGCGACCGCTTCGTCGATCGAGAGATGCGACGGATGCGGGCGACGGAACAACGCATTGAGCACCAGCACCTCGGCGCCCTGGAGCAGCGCGAGCGCACTCGGTGGCAACGTCTTCGCGTCGGTCACATAGGCCAGCGGCCCGATGCGATACGCGAACACCCGCATGGGACCGTGCGGGACCTCCACGGGCACGACATCGAGCGCGCCGATGCGCGTGGAGACACCCGGCTCGAGCGGCAACCGGTTGCCCTCGGGCTTCGACGTCCCCGGCAATGGCTTGACGTTGGGATCGAAGATGTACGAGAACCGACGCGAGATGCCTTCGAGCGCCTCGGCGGGACCGTAGAGTGGCACCGGGCCTGTGCGCACCGAGATGGCGCGGATGTCGTCGAGCCCCTGCGTGTGGTCGGCGTGGTCGTGCGTGAACAGCACCGCATCGAGCCGGTCGACCTTGGCCGCGAGCAATTGCAGCCGTAGCTCCGGCGGCGTATCGAGG
>JADYYN010000288.1 GCA_020853635.1 Gemmatimonadaceae bacterium | reverse complement strand
TACGTGGGGATCGAGAACTACGTGAAGGTCGGTGACGATCCGCACGCCGTCGCACAATCGGTCGCGGTGGTGTCGCGCACGGCCGCCGAGCGTGTGGTGCGCTACGCGTTTGAGTACGCCCTGGCCAACGGGCGCAAGAAGGTGACCATCGTCCACAAGGCGAACATCCTCAAGTACTCGCAGGGGCTGTTCCTCGAGACGGGCAAGGCGGTGGCGAAGGAGTACGAAGGCCGCATCGCCTGCGACGAGAAGATCGTCGATGCCTGCGCGATGGAGCTCGTGATGCGCCCCGAGAAGTTCGACGTGATCGTCACGACGAACCTCTTCGGCGACATCCTCTCCGACCTCACGTCGGGGCTCGTGGGCGGGCTCGGGCTCACGCCGGGTGCCAACATCGGCTACACGGTGGGCATCTTCGAAGCCGTGCACGGCACCGCGCCCGACATCGCGGGCAAGGGCATCGCGAATCCCACCGCGGTGATGCTCGCCGGCTGCCAGTTGCTCGACCACATGGGTGAGCAGGCGATCGCCACGCGCGTGCGCTCGGCGATCGAGGCCACGCTGCGCGAGCGCAAGACGGTCACCGGTGACGTCGGCGGCAAGGCGACCACCGACGAGTACACCAACGCGGTGATCGCTCGGCTGTAGTGCGGCTCCTTCAGCTCTCCGACCTCCACTTCGGACGGAACGCGATCGCGGCGTACACTGCCGCGGTCGCGCGTCGCATCGCCAGCAAGCGCTACGATGCGGTGGTGCTGGTGGGCGATCTCACGCAGCGCAACTTCCGCGCACAGTTCGCCGAGGCGCGCGCGTTCATCGACGCGGCGCGCGAACACGCGAAGGTGCTGGTGGTGCCCGGCAACCACGACGTCGCGTGGTGGTGGAAGCCCGTGGGGCTCGGCCTCACCTGGCCCATGTACCGCGGCTATCGCAAGTGGATTAGCGACGACCTCGAGCCCACGCTACATCTGCCCGGCGTGACGATGGTGGGGCTCAACAGCTGCCACGGGATCCAGCCCTACACACTCACCACCCGTCCGCGCGACTTGAGCGTGGTGGGCGCACTGCGCGCCGAGCAGTGGGCCAAGGCCAAGTCCGCGTTCGCGATGGCGCCGGCGGGTGACCTCAAGGTGCTCGTGTTCCACCACAACCTGCTGTGCGGCGACCTCTCGGCGCGCTGGGGCCTGGCCTCGCGTGCCGACGGCATCGGCGACGCGCTCGGCACCGGGGCGGATCTCGTGCTGAACGGCCACGACCATCAGACGCGGATCGAGGCCGTGGAGATAGGCCCGCGCCGCATGGTGGTCTCGCACAGCACCACACTCTCCACGCGCACGCGCGGCGGCCTGCCGGCGGCGTTCCAGGAGATCGAGGTGGAGGCGAAGGAGCTCCGCGTGCGCGCCTGCACGTGGGATGCGCAAGAGGGTGACTTTACCCCCCGTCAGGACCGTATCTTTCCGCGATGACGCCACGCGCCGCCGCCTCCGACGAGTTCCAGCTCGGCTTCGGATTCACTGAAGCACCGGATGCGTTCACGCCGCTCATCCTCGAAGCGGATGCCGACGCCGAGGCGGATGCGGAGGAAGAAGCCGATGCGATGCGCGCGGCGGACAAACTCTTCGCCAAGCTCACCTCGCTCGGCCTGCAGCACATCAGGAAGATCGTGCTCACGCGCAACCGAAGCATCCTGGTGAGTGTGAAAGGCTTCGAGCTTCGCGTGCACGAGGGATTCGTCGATGCGCCCACCGAGATGCACGTGCAGATCGTGCGCTTCGTGACCGCGCGTCGGAAGTGGGAACGTCAGGCCGCGCGCGACGCGATCGTGAGCTATCAGCTGCCGCGCTACACCAAGCCCGCTCGTGCGCCGGAGAAGACGCACCCCGAGGACGAGGAACTCGCTGATCGCTTGGCCGAGTGGCACACGCGGCTCAACGGTGAGCGCTTCCAGGCGCAGTTGAAGCCCGTGCCGATCCGTGTGTCGCGCCGCATGGTGCGCCGGCTCGGCCACTACGCGCCGGGTGTCGATGGTGGCGGGCCGGAGATCGCGATCTCGGCGCGGCACCTGCGGCGTGATGGGTTCGCGAGTGCGCTCGAGACGCTGCTGCATGAGATGGTGCATCAGTGGCAGCATGAGAACGGGCTCGAGCTGGATCATGGAGCCGAGTTCCGGAAGAAGTGCCGTGAAGTGGGGGCGGTGCCAAGCGCCAAACGGGCCGTCTGCTAGAGCCGATGCGGCCTGCGTGACGGGACCCCGCCCTCGGGCGTTTTCCCTTTGATGTCCACGCGTCTCGCATTCCTCGCGCTCCTGCTCCTCGTCGCGCCCGTCTCGTCGCGCGCGCAGCGCATCACCGGCACCGTGCTCCGCGGTGATCCCGCCGTCGCCGCGGTCGGTGTGCTCGTCGAAGTGCGCTCGAGCGCGCGCCCCACCGGCGCTGCGCCTCAGCAGGCGCCCGTCGCGCGAGCGCCCCAGCGCGCCCTCACCGACTCGCGTGGCGTCTTTCGCGTGACGCTCGCCACCGGCGCGGATTCCGTCTTCATCCGCGTCCTTCGCCCGGGCTTCCGCCCGCACGTTGTTCCGGCCATGCGCGTCTCCGACGCGGCTGCCCGTCCGCTCCGCATCACCCTCGGCGAGCAGCCCATCACCATCGCCGCCGTGCAAGTCCGCGAAAGCCGCATCTGCGGCCCACGCTCCGAGTCCGATGCGTGGAGTCTCTGGGAATCCGCACGCACCGTGCTGCAGAGCATCGAACTCACCGAACGCGACACGACCATCCGTATCTGGACCGTCGAGTTCCAGGGTGAGGCGACGGAGCAGGGCACCGTGCAGGTGCGCGACTCCACTATCAAGCACATCTCGAACATTCCGCCGCTGCCGCCGGCCTACTACGACTCGCTCTACAAGTTCGGCTACATCCGTCGCAACGCCGACACCACGGTGTACTACGCGCCCAACGCGACCGTGCTCGCCGACGACTACTTCATCGACAACTACTGCTTCCGCGTCGCGTCAAAGGACTCCACTCCCAAGGGGTCGATCGGTGTGCGCTTCGAGCCCATGCGCAATCCGCGCGTGACCGATATCGCCGGAACGTTCTGGCTCGACGCCGAGACGTATCTGCTGCAGCGCATCGAGTTCGACTACGTGAACGCGCCGGCCACGCATCGCATGCCGGGCACCGGCGGCGATGTGTTGTTCACCAAGTTGCCGTCCGGACACTGGATTCTGAGCGAGTGGTCCACGCGCATGGCGCGTTCCGTGCTCACGCGCGAGCCGCCTCGGCGCACGGTGCGCGTGCAGAACGGCAGCACGTTCCAGAACCGCGGGCGGCCCATCGCGGCGAGTTATCCGCTGCGCTGGAGCAAGGACCTCTGGGCGCGGAGTCAGGTGGTGTATCGCGTGCAGCAGGACGAGACCACGCTGCAGTACGACGCCAGCGCGGATTCCATCGCGCGGCGGATCATCAAGCGAACTCCCTGACGGGCTCCGGCGTTACATTTAGGAGTCCCTTTCCCCTCCGTATGGCCACCACCGAAACCGAGACCTACCTCGCCTCGCCCGCGCTCCGCGCGTCCGAAGGCGACCTCTTCAACATCGACGCCGCGCTCACCGAAGAAGAGCGCGCGGTGCGCGATTCCGTGCGCGCCTTCGTCGATCAGAAGGTCCTGCCGATCATCGGCCAGGCCTATGTCGACGGCCGCTTCCCCAAGGAGCTGATCGCCGAGATGGGCGAGAACGGCTACTTCGGCGCGAACTTGCCCGAGGAGTACGGCTGCGCGGGCCTGAACAACGTGATGTACGGGCTCATCATGCAGGAGCTCGAGCGCGGTGACTCGGGCATCCGCTCCTTCGCATCGGTTCAGGGCGCGCTGGTGATGTATCCCATCTATGCCTTCGGCTCCGAGGAGCAGAAGAAGCACTGGCTGCCGCAGATGGCGAAGGGCACCAAGATCGGCTGCTTCGGTCTCACCGAACCCGACTACGGCTCCAACCCCGCCGGCATGATCACGCGCGCGCGCAAGCAGGCCGACGGCACGTGGATCCTGAACGGCGCGAAGATGTGGATCACCAACGGCTCCACGGCGCACGTCGCCGTGGTGTGGGCGAAGACCGAGGACAGCGACACCGAGGTGGGCGATTCCATCCGTGGCTTCCTCGTGCCCACCGACGCCAAGGGCTTCAAGGCGAAGGACCAGACGGGCAAGCTCTCGCTGCGCGCGTCCGACACGAGCGAGCTCGTGTTCGACAATGTGCATCTCCCCGCTGACGCGATCCTGCCCAAGTCGGGCGGTCTCAAGAGCCCGCTCATGTGCCTCACGCAGGCGCGCTACG
>JADYYN010000287.1 GCA_020853635.1 Gemmatimonadaceae bacterium | reverse complement strand
GCGCCATCGCGCGCCGCGTGGCGCGCGAAATACCCCTCGTACCACTGCGCGAACTCGGTGGCGGCGCTGTCGCAGGTCGCGCCGAGTGCGGTGTCGTCCATCGCCGCGAGTAGCTCTGCGGCCGGCAGCCACATCGGGCGCGGCTTGGTGCGGATCACGTGGTCCGGGGTGACGGTGCCACGCTCCGTGATCGCGCGCGCATCGGCGCGGGCGGTGAAGGCGCGCGTGGCGTCGTCGTCGCGCCATTCGAGCACGAACCGGCCGGCGCCCACGCGCGCGAATGCACCGCGGAGCAACGGGGCGAGTCGCGTCTGCAGCGTGCGCCGCGCGGCGGGGTCAGCGGCGGGAAGCGTGACCGGCACCACCGGACGTCGGCTCGCACGCCACTGTTCGGCGCGATCGACTGCGGCGATCATGCGCTCGTAGCTCTCTTCGGCAGTCTCGCCCCACGTGAAGATGCCGTGCTGCTCAAGCACGAGGCCATGCACGCCGCGCAGATCGCCCGCGAGTTCGACCACCCGCTTGGCGAGCACGAAGCCCGGCATCACGTAGGGACTGAATCGGAACGCGTCTCCCCATACCTCGGCGGCGAGGGCTCGCGCATCGGGCTGATCCTGCAACGTGAGCACGGCGTCGGCGTGGGTGTGGTCGACGAACTTGCCGGGCAGGAACGCGTGCAGGAGCGCCTCGACGGACGGTGTGGGGCTCGCGGGGTCGAGCATCTGCGAGCGCAACGCGGCGACCATCGCATCATCGCTGAGAGTCGGCAACGCGCACAGTGCGCGTAACGGTGCCAGTCGGCACGCGGGGAAACCGGCTGGCTCGATCGTCGCCAAGTCCCAACCGCTGCCCTTCACGTAGATCACCTCGACCTCGTCCCCGTGCGCTTCGCGCGCGGTGGACTTCACCGAGGTGTTGCCGCCGCCGTGCAGCACCAAGGCAGGGTCCGCGCCGAGCAGTCGAGAGGTGTGGACGCGCCGCGCGAGGTCCTCCCCCCAGCGGGGCGCGTAGCGGTCGACGGCACTCTGGGCTTCGGCGGCTACGTATCGCGAATGCATCAGTCGCAGGGGCGGGAGTCGGGGTCGGTGACGGGCGGACCGGCGGAGGGCGCGTGCGGGACACGATCGGTCGGATCCGCCCTCTGCCCTCCGCCTTCGTTCCACGCTAACATAGCGCGAATGAGACCTCATGTCCTGCTCCGCATCCTCGTCGGTGTCGCCGTCTCGGCAGTCGCATGCACTGGGCCTGACCTCGGGCCGCCGGAGCCAGGCGTGGCACTGGCCTTGGCCGAACGACGCGCTGCCGCGATCGATTCGTTGCGCTACGCGATGCACTTCCGTGTCCCGCTCACCCGCGACTCAGCGGTGACGGGCGAGGTGCGCGTCGCGTTCCGTCTGAGGGGCTGGCGCGGCGATCTCCCGCTCGATTTCCGCGCCCCGGCGGACCATGTGCTCGGTGTGGAGCTCGACGGAGACACCGTGACGGCGAGGGTGCTGAACGATCACATCGTCCTGCCGTCTGCACGGCTCGGCGACGGGATGCATGAGGTTCGGGTCCGGTTCCGCAGCAGTGACGCGGCGCTGAACCGCAACGACGACTTCCTCTACGCGCTGTTCGTGCCGGACCGTGCGTCCACCGCGGTGCCTGTGTTCGAGCAGCCCGACCTGAAGGCGCGGGTGTCACTCACACTGGATCTGCCCTCGTCATGGGAGGCGGTGGCGAACGGACCGATGCTCACCCGCGCGGTGGGCCTCGCGGATTCGCTCGGTACCAACACGGCGGCGGACAGCACGCGCACCCTCTGGCGTTTCGCTGAGACCGAACCACTGAGCACGTATCTGATCGCGTTCGCCGTGGGCCGGTTGCAGAAGGAGACGGCCGAACGCGGCGGGCGCACGTTCACGCTGTATCACCGCGAGACGGACCGCGCGCGCGTCGAACGGAATCGCGAGGCGATCTTCGATCTGCACGCGGGAGCGCTCGAGTGGCTCGAACGGTATACCGATATCGCGTACCCGTTCGGGAAGTTCGACTTCTTCGCGGTGCCGGCGTTCCAGTTCGGCGGCATGGAACACCCGGGGGCGGTCTGGTACCGCGCCGACGCTCTCTTCCTCGACGAGGCGCCGTCGCGCACGGCCGAGCTCGGGCGTGCGAGTCTCATCGCACATGAGACGGCGCACATGTGGTTCGGCGACCTCGTGACCATGCAGTGGTTCAACGATGTGTGGATGAAGGAGGTCTTCGCGAACTTCATGGCCGCGAAGATCGTCGAGCCGGCGTTTCCCGACGTGAACCACGCGCTGCGCTTCTTCCAAGCGCATCATCCGTCGGCGTACGCGGTCGATCGCACAGCGGGCGCGAATCCCATCCGACAGGATCTCGAGAACCTGCGCGAAGCGGGCTCGTTGTACGGGGCGATCATCTACCAGAAGGCCCCGATCGTCATGAAGCAGTTGGAGATGGCGGTGGGTGAGGAATCGTTCCGCGACGGACTGCGGCGCTATCTCGCCGGGCATGCGTTCGGCAATGCCACGTGGAACGATCTCATCGCCGAGCTCGACCCGTTGACCGAGAGTGATCTGCGTGCATGGAGCCGCGTGTGGGTGGAATCGCCGGGGCGGCCGCGCATCAGCACGCGCGTGGTGGGCGACACGCTCATTGTGCGGCAGGAGGACCGCTGGGGTGACGGCCGCGCGCTGCTCTGGCCGCAGCAGCTCAACATCCAGGTGGGGTACAGCGGAGCGCCGACGCTGATCGCCCTGACGTTCCGCGAGGGCGAACGCGAAGTGCGCACCACCCTGCCGACCGGTGCCGATCGCCATGCGCTGTTGCCCGGCGCCGACGGCGCGTCGTACGGTCGATTCCCGCTCAGTGACTCCACTCGGTCCGCACTGCTCGTGGGCGCGGCCACGCTCGCCGATCCGCTCTCGCGTGCGATCGCGTGGCAGACGTTGCAGGAGGAGATGCTCGATGGGGCGCTCTCGCCGCGCATCCTGATCGACGCGGTGATGGACGCGCTTTCGCGCGAGGAGAACGAGCTCATCGCCTCCCAGTTGCAGGGCCAGTTGCGCGGGATATTCTGGCGCTACCTGAGCGACTCCACGCGGCGCGCGCTCGCGCCGCTGGTCGAAGCGACGCTTTGGGAAGCACTCGAGCGCGCGCCGACACCGGGGCGCAAGGGTTCGCTCTTCGGGTCGATCATCAGTGTCACGCTCACCGAGACCGGGATGCAACGGCTCGAGCGCATCTGGCGCCGCGCCGAGAAGCCGATCGGGTTCCCGGTCTCGGAGCAGCAGGAGATCGCCATCGCCGAGGGCCTCGCGATCCGCGGGGTGGCGAACGCCGAGGCGATTCTCGACCTACAGACCAAGCGCCTCACCAATCCGGACCGCATCGCGAGGGCGCAGTTCGTGCGGGCTGCACTCTCGGCGGACCCGGCGCGGCGGGACTCGCTCTTCCGGACGTTCGGTCAGGTGGAGCAACGGCGGCGCGAGAGCTGGGTGTTGGACGCCATGTCGATCATGCACCACCCACTGCGCGCCGAGTCGTCGATGGGGCAGCTGCGGCCGGCGCTGGAGCTGACGGCCGAGATCCAGCGCACGGGGGACATCTTCTTCCCGCTGCGCTGGCTCAACGCGACACTCGACGGACATCGGACGGGTTCAGCGGCCGACACGGTTGCTGCGTTCATGCGGGAGAACCCGGCGCTCGCGCCGAGACTGCGAGGGAAGGTCCTGCAAGCCGCCGACGAGCTGTATAGGAGTGCGCGCGTCGTGAACGGGTGGACCCCTTAGTCGTCTTGTCGGAGACCGCTGGTCCTCTCCCTTTCACCGCACCGACGAAATGCCCTGCGCCGTCACGCGTACATCCGGGTGGGTGTTGATCGAGTTCAGTGGGACCGTGAGCAAGAGCGAATTCCTCGACGGGGTGCAGGCCTTGGCAGCGCTGGAGGCCGACGCGAGCTGTCCGCACAACCGGCTCTACCTGCTCGGCGGGATGTTCGCGCGCGAGCTCGACTTCGCGACGATGAACGGCGCGCTCGATGCGCGTCGCAACGCCACGTTCGCCGCGCCGGTTCGTTCGGCGGTGGTGGCGACGACGCCGGCGGCGGTGAACGTCGCGCGGCTCGTGACGGCGATGAACACCAACGAGCAGATCAGCATCCAGACCTTCCGCGCCCGCGAGGACGCGGAGGCCTGGCTGACCAGCTAGCGAACCGCTAGCGCGGTGCCACGCGGATCACGCGTGTGGTGTAGGCCACGCCGTCCGGTGTGTCGCCGGCCGCGACATACCCGACCACCGTGCGATCGCTCACGCGGATGACCGCCACGCGCGCTTGAGCGCTGAGCGAGACGAACACGTACTGGCCGTCCGGTGAGATGGCCACGCCCTGCGGACCGCCGCCAGTGAAGGCGATGCGGCCGCGTTCCTGTCGCGACGCACGGTCCAGCACGCGCACGACCTCGTTGCGATAGTCCGGCAGGAACACCTGCGACTGGTCCGGCGTGAACAACACGCGGTAGGGCCAGCCCATGCCCTCGGCGGCGGTGAATACCTCGCCGGTCGCGGTGCTCACCACGCTCACGCGCCCGGTCGCGTTGCTGCCCACCCACACCTCGGCGCCGTCGGCGGTGACGTTGATGGCCTCCGGTTGCGCGGGCACCGTGATCGCGCGCAACGCCGCTCCGGTGCTGAGATCGAGTTCGGTGACTGTGTTGCTGCCGATGTCCCCGGTCCATGCGCGTCGACCATCGGCCGCGACACCGACCATGTGCGAGCCGGCTTTGTCGGTCTTCGCCGTACGCACCACGTCGCCGGACGCGAGCGAGACGACCACCACCGCACGCATCTGCTCGGAGGTGACGGCGACGAGCGAGTCGCCGGGGAGGAACACGATGCCATGCGGGCGCATCGCCGGCGCGATGGAGATGCGCCGAACGATCTTGAGTGCGGGGACGTCGATCACGGTGAGCGTGCTGACCGGCTGCGGCCCGGTGCCGTAGTCGGTGACCACGGCCGTCTTGCCATCGATCGAGACGACCACCTCGTGCGGGCCCACGCCCGTGGGCAGCGTGGCGAGTGTCGCACCACTGGCCACGTCGACGATCGTCGCGGTGAAGGGTGCTTTGTTGGTGATGATCAGCGTGCCGGTCACACCCGCGACCTGCGCGCTCGCTACACGCGCACCGCTTGCGAGCGCCGCAGTCACGGCGCAGGCAAGGCTGGTGGCGATCCGGACTGTTCGTGTGGACATCAGGGACCTCACAGACACAGAGAGAGGACGGCTTACGGTGTGAAGCTCGGCTTGGCGCCCTTCAAGTGTACGTCGAACCACGCGATCCAGCGCGCCCACTGATCGAGGTCGCTCTCGTAGGTCATCACGCTGTGATCCTCGTACGGATACAGGTACAGCGCCGCCTCTTTGCCGAGCCCCTGGAGCGCCGACATCATGCGGATGGAGCTCATGGGCGCCGTGCCGGTGTTCTGGTCCTCGAGGTTGTGATACAGGAGCAGCGCCCCGGAGATCTTGTCGGCGCGGAAGAACGGCGACATGTCGAGGTAGGTGTCCTGCGCCTCGAAGAAGTTGCGACGCTCACTCTGGAACCCGAACGGCGTGAGCGAACGGTTGTACATGCCGTCGCCGGCGATGCCCGCCTTGAAGTAGGGCACGAGTGTCATGGCGTTCACCGTGCTGAACGCGCCGTAGCTGTGGCCGCCGATACCGAACTTATCGCGCGCCACGAACCCGGAGTCCACCATCGCGTCCACCACGGCGTCGAGGTTCTCCTTGAGGTCGCGAGTGTAGTTGTCGTTCATGCGACCGGAGTCGCCGTAGATCGGAATGTCCGGTTCGATGAAGACGTAGCCGCCGGCGACCCACAGCTCGGTCGCGGTGGCTGGGCGTGCAGCAGGGACGGCCGGATGCAAGTTGATGTTGGTCGCGAACTTCGAGCGCTCGTACGCCTGCATGGTCGCGTACTCGCGCGGATAGAACCAGATCACGCCCGGCGTGCCATCGCCCTTCTTCCACGTGCGCGGCAGCACCACCTCGGCCCAGAACTGCGTGCCGTCGCGCGGGCGCGTGACGCGAACACGCTTGCGCACGGCACCGGTCACCTCGGGCGCGACGTCGACGGCCTTGGTGAGCTGCGTGAGCGACCCCGACCGCGTGTCGCGCAGCCACGCATCCTCGATCGTCGTCGCGGTCTGCCGCGTGACGATGACTTCGCGGTAGTCGGCATCGAGTGCGGTGACGAACTGCTCGTAGGTGTCGGCCGGGCTGTCGATGACACGCGTGCGCGCTGCGGTCTCGAAGTCCACGCGATCCACCCACGGACGCGGGGCCTTGGTGTGCCAGTCGGCACCGTACGAACGAGATCCGGACACGAACACGGTCTTGTCATCGCTGCCGACGACTACGAACGTCTGTCCGTTGGGGCCACGCGTCGTCGCGAGGGCGCCGCCGACGCCCACAGTGTCCGGCGCCTGGTTCCCGCCGCCGAATCCACCGCCGCCACCACCGAAGCCGCCGAACCCACCACCCGGCAACGTCACGCCGCGGCCGAGTGCGTACTTCTTGGTGGGCTCGCTCACGCGCACGGCGGAGACCGTGCCGCTGTCGTTCACGAACATCGTCTTGCTGTTCGCGCTGTAGCTGAGCGCGGTGAACTGCGGGCCGCCCTCGTAGATCAACTTGGTGTCGTTGGGGCCGAACGGGGGCAGCCACTGCATGTAGCGCACGCTCGTCGCGGTGGCGCGCGCCGGCGTCTGACGCGCCGGACGACCTTCGCCGGCGGCCGGCGCTGCGAACACCGACTGGAAGTACACGAGACCCGGTCCCACCGGATTCCACTGCAGGTTGCGCTTGCCGGTATCAGCGGCCGCTCCCGTTGCGCCCGCGCCACCTGGCCCGAACGCCCCGCGTCCGCCCTCGCGCAGCGGTGTCGTCGCCAGCGTGTGCACCACCGTGCCGTTCGCGTCCCACAACTCCTGCACCGAGCCGAAGCTCGAGACGGGCACGATGTATGAGAACGGTTCGGTCATGCGCGTGACGCGCAGATAGCTGCCGTCGTGCGCCGCATCGACCGCACGGATCATCGTCGGCGCGCCGACCTTCTTCACCGTCTTCTTGGCCACATCGATCAGCGCGAGCTGTCCCGTGGTGTACCACTTGAGCAGAGCCTGATCGTTGGGGTCCTCCAGCAGGCTCCAGTGCACCGGTTGCGGCAGCGCGCGGCCACCGGTGAGTCGGACCTTCGGACCGTCGTCGATGCCATCGCCGCCGTCGTTCGGCTGCGGCCCGCGGTTCTCGGGCACCAACACCGCGATCAGGTGCTTGCCGTCGCCCGTGTAGCGCAGGTCGGTGTAGAGCGTGGCGAGCAGCGGCGTACGCGTGATCTGCGTGGAGCGACCCGACGCCACATCGGCGACGTACACGTGCGACGCTTCGGTGAAGTTCGCGATGTACGCGATCTGTTTGCCGTCCGGCGACCACACCTCGGCCGAGATGCTCGCGCCGGCGGGCGCCTGCAGCACTTTGGTGGCGCCCGTCTTCGGATTCACGACGGTGAGGCCAGTGCGGGTGCTCACCGTGAGCGAACGCGCGCGGTTCGCGCGCGTGTCGAGTGCCAGGCCGCCGAGGTAGATGTGCGGCGCACCGTAGGCGGCAACAGTGCCGCGCTCCTTGCCGGTGGTGCGCAGGAACCAGGAGCGGTCCGCGTTCGGTTCCGTGAACGAGATGTCAGTGCGCGGTGCCATCACGATGCGCTCGAGCACCGCCGGCGGCTTCACATACGACTCGGCCTTGATCACGGCCTGCGGATCCCACGCGCCGTTCTGCTGCGCGGCGAGCGTCTGGACCGAGGGGAGGCTGGCGAGGATCGCCGTTGCGGCGAGGGTGGTCGTGAACGTGACGCGGGCGGCAGATGCGCACGCGCGCATCGGGTGGGACGGACGCATCGGGTGTTCTCCGGCGGGTGAGGCGGCCCGGGCGGGCCGTCGGGTGTGGGGCTGAATGACATACGCGGCGGGAGCGCGGGTCGCTGGCCGACGTACGGTCGGACACGCCGTACCACGGCTCGGCCCGGCCCCCGAAGCGGACGTGACCGCGGGCAGCCGACCGAGGTATACTCGGTGAGGGGCGGGGCACTTCGCTCTGCCGAACTGAGTGCGGCCATCCGTGGGGCTCGTCATGCGTCGATCGAGATTCGTCCTGGCCACACTGCTCGCGGCCATGCTGGGGTGCGGTGATGCCGCCGCACCGGGGTGGATCACGGCGGTGGTGGCGCTAGCGGACGTCGGCGGCGCACCACCGCCGGTGCGTCCGCAGCCCGCATCGACCATCGATCTCATCGCCGATACGATCGTGCTCCAGGCCAACGGCACCGGGGTCCGCCGCCTGACGCTGCGTCGGCTCGAGGACAGCGTGGTCGTCGCCGCCGAGATCTCCGTCACGTGGGAGTCCGAGGGCGGCGCCCTCCGTCTGTATCACTGGTGCCCACCCAACGGAATTGTCGCGTGTCCGACGGACCCCGACCTCGCCGGCCCGATGGGGGCCGATGTCTGGTCGGTCACGGACGGCACTTACTTCGAGCGCCCGGCCCGATATCGCGTACTCGAGCGCGTGCGCGGCTTGCCCTGATTAAGCACGGCAGCGGCGCGAGCTATTTCTTCTTCGCGGCTGTCTTCGCCGCCCCCTTCTTCTTCCACGCATTCGGCCCCGCCGCGAGCACATAGGCGCTCAGGTATGCCTTGGCCGGCACACGCTTGACCGCACCCGCGAGCACCTCAAGGTCCAGCTCCGAGATGTCCTTCACGCGGATGCAGCTCTTGCCCATGTCGAGCTTGCGTCCCTTCCGCTTGTACTCGTCACGGATCCAGGTCCCGACCTCCGTCATGATGTACGGCGGCATGAGATACACCGAGAGATGCTGCTTCTGCGACGCGATCGCCGCATACGGCACCGGTTGCTCGGGTGCACAGTGGTAGCCGTCAGGGAACACCGAGTGCGGGACCACGTAGCTGATCATCCCGTACTGCATGACCTCCTCGATCTCCGCGCTCACACTGGCCTTCATCGTGCGACGAATGGTTTCCACCGCCGCACGACGGTCCGCCGGTAGTTCCTTGAGATAGTCCGCGACGGTCTTGGCTTTGCTCTGCACGGAAAACTCCTCAGCGGCCGCAGCTGGGGTACGAGGGGTCCGGTCCGGAGATCGCCGGGCGGTTGGGGCGCTGCGCGATCGCCATCATGACATCGTGGATGAACCGCGCCAAGCGCGCCGAGTGCTCGTACTCGATGTACTGCGGTTCGTCGGTGAGCTGGTGATAGTCCTGCGAATACCCGAGTGAGAAGTACGTGACCGGAATGCTCTTCGCGACGTAGTTCACCTGGTCCGACCGGCAGAAGCGGTTCATCGGGTTCGCCGTCACGTCCCAGCTCTTGTCGATCGCCATGGGCTCGGCGCGCACAGCATTCACCGAGTCGATGATGTCGCCGAACTCGCGCGACAGTCGACGCGAGCCGAGCATCTGCACCGAGTTGGGTCCGCCGAACTTCACCTGGTCCGCACGGCCCTTGCCGAGCATGTCCATGTTGTGCGCCGCGACGATGTCGGTGAGCGGCACCGGTGAATGCTCGACGAACCACCGCGAGCCGAGCAGGCCGGCCTCTTCGCCCTGATGCGAGACGAAGATGATTGAGCGCGCCGGCTTCTCGGTGGCGAAGCGCTCGGCGATCTCCAGGAGCACCACCGTGCCAGAACCGTCGTCGTCGGCACCGTTGAAGATCGAGTCGAGGCGCGGCGGGCGGACCTTCCGTGCCTGCGCGATGAGAGCGTCGATCCGCGCCTGCTGCTCGGCGGTCGGGATGCAGGCGGGGTCGTTCGAGCCCTGCCGGCGCGTCACGGTGTTCACCGCGCGGAGCGAGTCATGGTCCAGCGCGGTGGAGGTGGTGCCGACATGGTCGTTGTGCGCACCGACGAGCACGTACTCTGCCGCTTTCGTGGGGTCAGAGCCCGGGAGGATCGCCACCACGTTGCGAGCCGGGGACGACGACGGCTTCCATCCGTAAGCCCAGCGGCCGCTCACCGCGCTGCCGGTCGCACCCACCGTGAGTTGATCGACCGCGCGACCGAACAAGCGCTCGGCCACTGCGCGCGAGATGGTCGCGCCGGCCACCGTCGCATCGCTGCCAGCGATGGACGCCGGCTGCATGGTCGCGCGGGGGTTGATCGCGGCAGCGCGCGCGTTGGGGTTCATATCGTCGAGGCCGACCACGAGCACCGCGACCGCACCGGCCGCGGATGCGCGACGGTCGAGCGTCGCGCCACCACCCACTGCACGCGGGCCTGCACCCGCGCCGGTCGCCGGCCGCGGGTTGGCACGCGCCGCCGCTTCCACCTCGGCCGCTGCTGCCGCACCGAACTTGTTCGGCACGTCGGCACAGCTCAGGAAGCTCACCGGTCCGCGCCCCTGCGGTGTGCCACCCGCGCTGGCGTTGCTGACGAACACCGCGACCTTGCCGCGGAACAGCGCCGGGTCGAGTGCGACTGCCGTGTCGCCCCAGCGTCCCGCGAACACCACGGCCGCGTTGTTCACTGCGGCGGTCGCGGCATAGCCGTTGTTCACCGAGGGCATGGTGGGGATCCACTCGTCACCCACCTTGAGCGCGCGACCGCCCACCATGAGCTGCGTCGCACTCGCGTCGAATCCGAGCGGGCCGTACGCCAAGGTCTGGAAGTACGTACCGTCGTCGCCAGCCGGCTTGAGGCCGAGCCGTTTGAACTCACGCGCGATGTAGTCGGTCGTCTTGACGTTACCCGGCTCACCGATGCGACGGCCCTTCATGGAATCGTCGGCGATCTGATAGAGCCGCGTCCGCAGATCGTTCGCCGTGATCTCGGCCGAGGTGCGGCGTTCGGTCCAAGTCTTGGGGCCCTCGTCGGGCCAGACGGTGCGTGGGGCAGGGCGGGTCTGGGCCGCGAGCGGCAACGCGGCGAGGGTCGAGACGAACGCGAGGAGGGAACGACGCACGATGGGTGTCCGGTTCGGGCGGAGAGGAGGCACGCGCTAGAAAGTACGCGTGCCCGACCTGTTCCGCTCAGCGACGCCCGTACAACCGCGCGCGCACCGCCCAGAGCTCAGGGAAGAAGCGCTGACTCACCGTCTTGGAGAGGTACTTCGCCCCCAGCGTGCCGCCGGTGCCACCGGTATCGGGTCCGATGATCCGCTCCACCAGTTGCACATGCAGGAAGCGCCAGCGCGCGAACCCCTGCTCGTAGGCAAGTAACGACTCGGCGAGCATGAGCAGCATGCCGTGCTTGGGGTCTTGATACACGGCTTCGAGCGCGATGCCTTGCTGCTCGAGCAAACGCAAAAAGAGCGCCTGCAAGGTCGGACGCTCAAGTGCGCGCTCGACGGCAGCGGGCAACGCCCCATGTTCCTTGAGCGCCGCCATGAAATGCGGGTCGCGCAGGCCGCTGGTCGCTTCGATGGCGCGGAACTGCGCGCTCTGCGAGCCGCTGGAGCTGCCGAGGTAACCGCGGAACTGCAGGAAGCGCTGCGGTGGCAGCGTGTCGAGCGCCGAGAGTTCGTGGGCGACGAGCTCGACCAGCGTGTTGATGCGCTGCATGGAGGTGAGCGACGACTGCACGTCGCCGGCCTCGAGCTGTGCGATCAGCTGGTCGAACTCGTGCAGCAGCACCTTGAACCAGAGCTCGCTGGCCTGGTGCACGACAATGAAGAGCAGTTCATCCGGATGCACCGGCGTGCTCTGCGGCTTCTGCAGCCCGAGCAGTGTGTCGAGCTCGAGGTACGTCGGATAGGAGATCTCGCGGGGCGCGTTCAAAACGTCGATACCTCGAGCGCGAGGAGGTCATCCGCGCGCATGGTCTCGTAGGTGAAGTAGGGTTCGCCGTAGCGGCAACGGATGAGGGAGCCGTAGTGCGCGGCGTGGTGGCGCACGATGTCGTACAGCGGCTCGCCGTTGGGATACACCTCGCCGGCCTGCGTCGCGCCGTCGAACTGCGAGCCGTAACACTTGATCGCGTCGAGCTTGGCCTCGAACTCGTCGCTGATGTCCACGACGAACGTCGGCTTCTCCTGGTCCTCGCGATACGTGATGCTGTGCAGGACCTTCAGCGGCCGATGCGGCGGCGTGGCGGGATCGAGCTTGGCCAGTCCCGCGAGGAAACACGCGTCACGCACCAACTCGGCGGCCACGCGATGATCGGGATGCCGGCCGCGCGGGGCGGGGCCGATCACCACGCGCGGCTTGAGCTCGCGGATGATGCCGGCGAGTTTCGCGCGCGTGGCGGGGGTGTTCTCGATACCGGCATCCGGCAGCTCGAGATTGCGTCGCACCGCCACACCGAGCACGCCGGCCGCCCGTGCGGCCTCCTCGGCGCGCAGCGCAGCGGAGCCGCGGGTGCCCATCTCGCCTTGGGTGAGGTCGAGGATCGCCGTGCGATGCCCTCGCCGCGCGTGCTTGATGAGGGTGCCGCCACACAGCAGTTCGACGTCGTCGCGATGCGGGCCGATGGCCAGGATGTCCACAGAAGCGCTCATCCCGAGAATCTAGCGTCGCGCCCTGTCGCCCGGCGCGGCCCGAACGCGCAGATTGCAGCATGCCCACGTCTCACCCGGCGTTCGCCGCGCCGCTCCCGACGCTCGAGACCTCACGCCTCCGCCTGCGGGCCTTCGCGCCCGCTGACGCGGCGGCGTTGCACGCCCATCTGCAGGACGACCGGATCGCGCGGAACACCTTGACCATCCCGCATCCGTATCCCGAGGGCGCCGCCGACGCGTTCATCGCGCTGCTCGGCCCGTCATGGGGCGACGGCAAGCGTGGCACGTGGGCGGTGACCGAACGCGAGGGTGGGGCACTCGTGGGCGCGATGGGCCTCGTGTTCGCGCATGCGCACCATCGCGCGGAACTCGGGTATTGGATCGCCGTCGACCGATGGGGTCGGGGCTATGCGAGCGAGGCCGCGACGCGCGTGATCACGTTCGGCTTCGATGTGATGGGGCTGCACCGGATCGAAGCGCACCACTATCCGGAGAATCCCGGCTCGGGACGCGTGCTGCAGAAGGTGGGCATGACGCACGAGGGGTTCCACCGCGCCGTGGTGTGGCGCAATGGAACCCCGAAGGACAACGTCAGCTACGCGATCCTGCGGACCGATCCGCGTCCGTAGTCCCCGTGTCTCCGAGCCGTCGCGTCAGCGCGCCGGCGGCGGACGACGCCCGCCACCCTGCGGCATCTCGGCGAGGTTCTTGTCGAAGATCGTCTGCTGGTCCGTCGTGAGCACGCCGCGGATATCGGCATTCACCTTCGTGCGCATCGCCATCATCTTCTCACGCGCGGTCGGGTCCTGCATGCCGCCGCCTGCCATCATCGCCTGCTGATCGGCGCGCGCCTTGGTCTGGATCGTATCGATCTTCGCCTTCTGCGCCTCGGAGAGCGTGATGCCCTTGAACAACATCTCGTTCTGCCGCGCCTGCATGGCCGCACGGTCCATCCCCTGACCGCCACCGCCACCACCGCCGCCCTGCGCCGCCGCCGTCGAGGCCACCAGCATCACCGCCGCTGCCGCCAGGATCCGCATCGCCTGCATCGTTCCTCCGAATTGTGAACGGACTGCCCGGGGGGCGCTCGCCCCCCACGCGTAATACAAACGCCGACCCCCGGGGGTTCGTTAGTTCCAGCGCCCCGGGGGGTGGAGCGCGTAAGGAAAGCACCGACGAGTGGGCGCTCGTGCCGCCCGCTCACCCCCACTTCGGAGAGCGACATGCACGTGTGCTGGCGCGCCGCCGGCGCGGCCCTCGTCGGGCTGGCGCTCGGGTGGCCGACGGCGGCGGACGCCCAACGCGGCAGCCGCCGCGAGGGCGATGACGACCGACAGGGAACACGCGGAGCGATCTCCGCGGGCGACCTGCGGCTCCGCCTGCGCGCGTTCGCCCACGATTCCATGAACGGGCGCGCCACCGGCACCGACGGGCACGAACGCGCCACCCGCTACATCGCCGACGAACTTCGGCGCATGGGACTGGCGCCGGCAGGCGATTCCGGCAGCTATTTCCAGGCGGTGCCGATGGTGTGGCGGCGCTTCGGGCCGGACGCCTCGGTCGCCGCCGCGGGGCGGCGATTCACCATCGGCGCGGACTTCGGCGTGCTCGTCTCGCGCAGCGGGACCCCGCGACCGATGGCCACCGCCCCGACGATCTTCGGCGGCGAGGTCGGCGATACCGCCACCCAGATCAGCGCCGCGCAGGCCGCTGGTCGCGTGGTGGTACTGCGGCCGAGCCGCCGACGGTTCCAACTCAATCCGCGCGCGCTGTCGGTCGAACTCGGATCGCGGTTCGCCGACGCGGCGGCGGTCGTCATTCCCGTGTGGCATGAGCTCCCGGCGTCGTTCCGTGTGCAGGTGGGGCAGCCCGTACTCCAGCTCCGTGCGGAGCGTCACGTGACGTCGATGACGGGCGAGCGCACACTCGTGCCCGCGCCGGTGCTGCCACCGACCCTGCTCGTCACTGACGCGTTCGTCGATGCGTTGCTCGGACGCGGTGCGGCGGTGGTCGGCGCGACCGGCGAGTCCGTGAGCTTCGATCTGCAGTTCAGCGAGTCACCCGCATTGGCCCGCAACGTCGTGGCCGTGCTGCCGGGTCGCGATCCGCTGCTGCGCGGACAATACGTCGCCGTGCTCTCCCATACCGATCATGAGCCCGCGCGGCCACGCGCCGTCGACCACGACTCCGCGCGCACCATGGCACAGCTACGGCGCGCGCTCGCCGAACGCATGCAGGGGCGTGACCGACGTGCCGCGACGGAGTTCGCCGAGCTCAAGGTGAACGTCGATTCCCTTCGCGCGATCCGTCCCGCGCGACCCGACTCCATCATGAACGGTGCCGACGACAACGGCTCCGGAAGCATGGCCGCACTCGAGATCGCCGAGGCCTTCGCGAGCGAAGCCGAGCGGCCACGTCGGTCGCTGCTCTTCGTGTGGCACGCGGCCGAGGAGCTGGGGCTCATCGGTGCGGGGTGGTTCACGGAGCAGCCGACGGTGCCGCGCGACTCGATCGTCGGCGCGTACAACCTCGACATGGTGGGTCGCGGTCACGAGGGCGATATCGCGGGCGGAGGCCCGGAGTACCTCCAGGTGATCGGCGCGCGGCGCATCTCACGCGAGTTCGGCGCGATCCTGGATGACGTGAACACCGCGCGTCGCATGCCGTTCCGATTCGACCTTTCGCCCGACGCGAGCGGCCACCCGCAGGCGATGTGGTGCCGCTCGGACCACGCGATGTATGCGCGCTACGGGATCCCGGTCGCGTTCCTCACGACCGGGTCCCACGCGGACTACCATCAAGTGACGGACGAGGCGCAGTACATCGACGACCGCAAGCTCAGCGCGGTCGCTGACCTGGTCCGCGACGCGGTCCGCGTCCTCGCGGACCGCGCGGAGCGTCCGCGGCTCGACCGGAGCCGGCCTGACCCGCAGGAGCGCTGCCGCCAGTAGACGAAGCCCCACGCGCACCCTCGCGGCGCTGGTGCTGCTCACGCCGCTCCAGCTTGGCCTTAGCGCGCGCGCGATCCTCCGCCTTGCGCGCCCGGATCGCGGCGATGCGCTCGGCGATAGGCACTTCGAAGCGCTCCACCGGACGGTGGGCGTAGTCGAAGCCCGGCAGCGTACGACGATTCAGCTTGCGGCCGATGGCCTTCTCGATCGCGCGCAGATCGTTCTCCTCCTCCTGCGACACCAGCGTGAACGCCTCGCCCGTCGCCTCCGCACGCGCGGTGCGGCCGACGCGATGGATGTAGTCCTCGGGCATGTGCGGCACGTCGAAGTTCACCACATGCTCGAGCGCCTCGACGTCGATGCCGCGAGCGACGATATCCGTGGCGACCAGCACGCGCACCTTGCCGCTCTTGAAGTCGGCGAGGGCTTCGGTGCGCTGGTTCTGGCTGCGATTGCCGTGGATCTTCGCGTTGGGGATCCCGGCGCGCGTGAGCACGTCGGCAAGTCGGTTCGAGCGATGTTTGGTGCGCGTGAAGCAGATCACGTTGCCGATCACGTCCTGCCGCAGCAGTGCGATGAAGAGGTCGGCCTTGAGCTCCTCCTTCACCGGCCACACCGCCTGCTCGATGCCGGTCGCCGGCAACGCCACCCGCTCGACGTTGATGCGCGCCGGGTTCTGCAACATCACACGCGAGAGTTCGACGATCGGCTTGGGCATCGTCGCGCTGAAGAACAGCGTCTGACGCTTTGCGGGCAGCTGGGCGAGCACGCGCTTGATGTCGGGCAGGAAGCCCATGTCGAGCATGCGGTCGGCTTCGTCGAGCACGAGCACTTCGAGCGCACTGAAATCGACGTAGCGGCCGGGCTGGCTCAGATGGTCGAGCAGTCGTCCCGGCGTAGCGATGATCACGTCGGTCTTGTTGCGGAAGGCCGCTTCCTGCGGCCCCATGCCCACACCGCCGAAGATCGCCGCACCCTTGAGGTTGGTGTGGCGCGCGAGGTTCTGCAGATCCGCGTGCACCTGTGCCGCGAGCTCACGCGTGGGCGCGAGCACGAGTGCCCGCGTCGCGCGCTTGGGCGACTGGAGCAGCCGGTGCAGGGTCGGGAGGAGGAAGCCCGCCGTCTTGCCGCTGCCCGTCATGGCGCAGGCGAGGAGGTCTTTCCCGTCGCGCGCGGCGGGGATCGCGTCGCGCTGGATATCGGTCGGCTTGGGCCAGCCGAGATCATGGACCGCGCGCAAGAGCGCCGGGTTGAGCCCGAGGGTATCGAAGGTCATCGGTGTGGTGAAAGGATGCGCCACACGAGCCGAGGACCGACGGCACGCCCGGGCGCTGGAGGCGCGTTGCGTGAAAGGTAGTCGGGAGGCCATGCTCTACACAGTGGCAAAACGCCTTTCTTCCAAGACACATGACTGCGTACCCTACCGAAGCACTCGATAGCTACCGCGCGCTGCCCGAATCCGAGATGCTCGCGCGTGCGACCACGTTCGCGAGCGAGATGGCGCGTCGCCGCACCGTACGAACGTTCGACGAGCGCGCCGTGCCGCGCGCGATCATTGAACAGGCACTGCGCGCCGCCGGCACCGCGCCTAGCGGCGCGAACCTGCAGCCCTGGCACTTCGTCGCCATCGAGGATCCGCACGTGAAACGTGAGATCCGCGCCGCCGCCGAGGAGGAAGAACGCGAGTTCTACGCCGGACGCGCCACACCGGAGTGGCTCGAGGACCTCGCACACCTCGGCACGGACCCGGACAAGCCGTTCCTCGAACACGCGCCCTGGCTCATCGCGATCTTCGGACAGCGCTACCGCGCGATGCCGGACGGCGCACGTCGCGCGAACTACTACGTGCCCGAGTCGGTAGGCATCGCCACCGGCTTCCTGATCGCGGCGCTGCACCACGCAGGCCTCGCCACACTCACGCACACACCGAGCCCGATGGGATTCCTCAATCGCATTCTCGGACGCCCGAGCGAGGAGAAGCCGTTCCTCTTGTTGGTGGTCGGCTATCCGGCTGCCGACACAAGGGTCCCCGTGATCACCAAGAAGCCGCTCGCCGATTTCGTTAGCTTCCGTTGAGTCCCCGTTCCCGTCCACTCCACGAGGTCCCGATGTCCACGCCCCGTAGGTCGTTCCTCGGTCGTCTTGGCGCCCTGCTCGCGGTGGGCGCCGTGCCGAGCACCGCGCTCGCTGCCTCTTCCACGAGCACGGAGCCGCATCGTGACTCGGCGTTCTGGCCCGATGAGCGCTGGCTCGAAGCCATCGCGCAGGGCGAGCACCGCATCTTCGTCGAGACCGGGACGCTCACCGACGTGATCGGCTTCCGTCGCACGGTGAACTACCTCGATGCGATGAAGAACGACTATCACATCCCGGACAAGCGCTTGGGCGTGGCGATCGGCGTGCACGGTGGCGCGATCTCGCTCTCGCTCAACGATGCGCTCTGGGCCAAGTACAAGCTGGGCGAACGGGGCGGGCTCAAGACGCCGACTGGCGCCGCACCGACCGCGCATCCGTTCCGCACCGGCGGGCCTGGCACGGTGGAGGGCCTCACCGCCCGCGGCGTCTGGCTGCTCGCGTGCAACAACTCGATGCGCCGTCTCTCACGCGAACTCGCCGGCACCGCGGACCCCGCGCCGATCTACAACGAATTAGTGGCCGGCCTGCTGCCGCAGTTCACGCTGGTGCCCGCGATGATCGCGGCGGTCGGCCGCGCGCAGGAGCGGAACGTGCCGGTGCTTGTGGTTGGATAAGGGCAGATGGGAGATGGGAGATGGGAGGTGTGAGGTGAGAGGAGAAAAGCCCCCGTATCACTCATCCCGCATCACTCCACCATCCACCATCTCCCCTCCACCATCCAACATCATTCATGCCGCAGCGCCTCGATCGGATCCAACCGCGCCGCGCGCTGCGCTGGTAGCACCCCGAACACCACGCCGATCCCCACCGACACCACCACCGCGATCACGGTGAGGTCCAACGGTGGGGTCGCGTCGATGCCGAGCACGAGCTTGAGCAGTTGTCCGGCGCCGATCCCGACGACGATCCCGATCACGCCGCCGATCCCAGTGAGCGTGGCCGCCTCGATCAGGAACTGCACGAGGATGTCGCCGCGCGTCGCGCCCAGCGCCTTGCGCACGCCGATCTCGCGTGTGCGATCGGTCACCGACACCATCATGATCGCCATCACGCCGATGCCGCCCACCAGCAGCGCCACGGACGCGAGCACGATCATCACCACGAAGAACACGCCGGTGAGCTGATTGAACACGTCGAGGATCTGGTCCGAGGTCACGAGGTCGAACGAGTTCTTCTGCGACGGGCGCAACCGCCGCAACTCGCGCAGCGCCACGGTCACCGCTTCCTGCGCCTGCGCGACCGTCACACCGGTGCGCGGCTTCACCGGGATCCACAGCGCGTTGGTCTTGTCGATCCGGAACTGCGCCTCCAGAATGCGGTAGGGCACCACCGCGCCTGTCTCCGATCCCTGCGGCGCGAAGATGTTGTCGGGCGGCTGATACAACCCGATCACTTCGGTCGGCCGCCCACCCACGCTCACGGTCTTCCCGATCGGGTTGATCCGGCCGAAGAGCCGCCGCGCCAGCGCCTCCTGGATCACGACCACGTTCGCACCGCTGGTGATCTCGCTGCGCGTGAACCAGCGCCCGTCCACCAGCTCGCCGCCCTGGACCTCGATGAACCCGGCGTCGGCACCGAAGATCGCCGTGGGTTGAGAACGCTCCCCGTCGAACGAGATGCGCCCGAGCACCTGTGCCCACAGCGCCGCGTACTTCACCTCGGGCAAGCGGCGCACCAGCTCTGCTTCCTCCAACGTGAGGTCGGGCCGGATGCGCACGTAGGCCGGCGGGTTCTCCGGATTGATCGGCGAACTCGAATACACCTTGAGCACGTAGAACGTCGTCGGCCCCGCCACCTCAACGGTGCGGATGATCTGCGCGCGCAGCCCCTCCACCAGCGATGCCATCGTCATCACGGTGGCCACACCGATCACCACACCGAGGATCGTCAGCGCCGAGCGCAGCTTGGCCACCCGCAGCGCATCCATCGCGATGCCGAGGTTCTCGCGGTACTGCTCCAAGGCGCCGAGTCGCATGGGCTACTCCGACCGCATCGCGGTGATGGGGTCGAGTCGCGCCGCACGTCGCGCCGGGTACACGCCGAAGATCACGCCGATGCCCGCGCCCAACGCGAGCGCGACCGCCACCGACCACCACGAGATCCGTGCCGGCAACGGCGAGAGCAATGAGATCGCGAACGCGAACGCCCACCCCGATAATACGCCGATCACTCCACCCATCGCGGACAACATGATCGTCTCGGCGAGGAACTGCCGCTCGATGTCGCGGGCTCGCGCGCCCACGGCTTTCCGGATGCCGATCTCGCGCGTGCGTTCGTTCACCGCCATCAGCATGATGTTCATGATGACGATGCCGCCGACCACCACGCCGATTGCCACAACGGCGGGGATCACCGCGAACAGCACCGCGGTGAGCTGCTTCCAGAAGTCCACCAGCGCGTCGGCGGTCTCCACCGAGAAGTCGTTCTCCTCGCCCGGGCGCAGTCGGTGCGCCACGCGCATCGCTTCTTCCGCGCGCGCCATCGCGGGC
>JADYYN010000286.1 GCA_020853635.1 Gemmatimonadaceae bacterium | reverse complement strand
CCAACCGGGAACACCCCCGCTCGGCCGATGAGCCCCGATGAGGAAGTCATCGGCGAGCTCACCGCCGGCCTCGCCGCGGAGCTCCCCTCCGAGGAAGAGCAGTTGCCGCCCGCACTGCGGGCGCGACTGGTGGCGATCGGGGAGTCGATGGTGCGTGAAGAAGCCCGTGCGCGCGCACGGGCCGAGGGCTCGCGCGTGGACACGCGGATCGCCGCGCGCCGCGCCGACCCCGCACTCCGTGTGCGCACCTGGGGCGGCTGGGTCGCCGCGGCGGCCGCAGTCGTGTTGTGGATCGCCGTGCCGCGTACGTCGACGCCCGTGGCCGGTACCCCGCTCTCCCCGGCAGCTGAGGCCGCCGCGCTGCGCGCCGAGTTGTTGGCCGCCGCGACGCCTGCACCGGCCCTCGCCTGGACTGCGACCAAGGACTCCACGGCCCTCGGCGCCACCGGCGACGTGGTGTGGAGCGACGAAACTCAGCGCGGCGTGATGCGCTTCGTCGGCCTGCAGCCGAACGACGTCTCACGTTATCAGTATCAGCTCTGGATCTTCGACGATAAGCGCGACAAGGCGTATCCGGTGGATGGTGGGGTGTTCGATGTGCCCGCCGGTGCGACCGAGGTGCTCGTTCCGATCGATCCGCGCGTGCCGGTAGGCAAGGCGGTGTTGTTCGCGATCACGGTGGAGCCGCCGGGTGGGGTGGTGGTGTCCACACGCGAGCGCATCGCATTGGTGGCGGAGCGCAAGAGCTGAGCGTACAGGAAACCGGGATGCACACTGTGGCGTAGGGTGCGGAGCCGATGGCGCCCGCGCATGAGAGCAATGAAAGGGCGATATCGCGAGCGATGTCGCCCTTTCGTTCACCCTCGCGCAAAACCCCGTATGAAACACGCCGTCTTCGGCCTCACGCTCGGCCTGCTCCTTGCCTGCTCACCTGAGCGCACGGCGGCCCCAGCGCCTTCCACGTTGCCGCCGCTCGCCACGGCCACCTGGCGCGTGCACCGCGCGGACGGCCAGGCACTGCCAGCGCTCGTCGGCCATCGCCTGTCGAACGGCGTGCTCGAGCAGATATTCCTCGACTCCGCGCAGGTAGCGATCGACTCGGCGGGACGCTGGCAGCAGCGGCTCTGGATGCAGCGCTTCCATGATGGCGTCCTCGAAGGCAGTCTCGCAGAGCAGGACGCGGGCGCATGGGCGATCGACGGCGCCGAATACCGGTTCACCTCCGATCTGAACGGCGTCCGTTTCACCTTCGGTGCGATCACAACGGATTCGCTGCGGATCTCACTCCGCTCGCCGGTGTTCGACGGCATCGCCCTCGCCACGCTCCGGCAGAGCGCGGCGCCTGCGGCACCGGTCGGCACGTGGCATGCCGATGCCGTCGCCGAAGCTCCGATGCCCTCGGCGATCTATGTCTTCGATCCCGTGGTGCTCGACGGAGACACCGTCAGCGTGCACTTCATCGTCGACACGGCGCGCATCACGCTGTTGCCGACGGGTCGCTACGAACACGCGATCCGGTACTCGGAATGGATCGGGCCGAAGAGCGGCGGGCCGACGCAACGGCGGTTTCGCTGGCAGTGGAACGACTTCGGCACCTGGACGCGCAACGGCATTCAAGTCGCGTTCGAATCTGGCTACTACCAGAATCACCGCATGACCGCTGAGTTCGCTGGGACCGGGCCGCTCCGCGTCCGACACGGCCTGAGCCATGGTGACCCGCCGGTCGGGCTACGGTACGTCCGGTGATGGCAGACCGCGGCGGAGTGCGCACCCCCACGCGCAAGGATTCCACCCACGCCCTGTCAGGCAATCGCGGCTAGTCGCGCGCCGCCCATGACCCACATTGAGAGCAGACGCTCTCACTGGAGGAGTCGATGCTCACGCTGCGCGAGATCATGACCAAGGATGTCCTTACCATCGCCCCGGATCTCAGCATCCGTGAAGCGGCGGAGATCTTCTCCACCGAACGACTCGGCGGCGCGCCGGTGGTGCGGCTCGGCAAGATCGTCGGGATGCTCTCGGCGAGTGACCTGCTCGATTTCATCGCCTCGCTGCAGGCGGAGCCGGACGATGTGAGCGGAGGGAAGGAACACGGCGTCCTCGAGAACCACACCGTCGAGGAGGCGATGACCCGCGCGCCCCTTCGCACGCTCGGCCCGGACGTGAGTGCGGTCGAAGCCGCGCAGGTGATGAAGAAGGAGCGCCTGCATCGCATCCCGATCGTCGAGAACGACCGGCTGATCGGCATCATCTCCACGGTCGACCTGGTCACGGCGGTCGCGGACAAGAAGCTCATGCACCACACCTTCGTCTTCCCCAAACGCGGCGGCATGGTGTGACGCGCGGTCGCTGGGTTGCGTGGACCTTCCGGCGCGCCCAGCTTCCCCGCATGTCGACCTCGATCCCTCTCCGCACGCGCACAGCGTTCGCCGTGTGCGCCGTCATCTGTGCGCTCACCGCGTGCGCACGTCCTTCGACCCCCGATGCCGCGTTCGCGCCGGCGTATGGCAAACGCGTCGCCGGTGCGCGCGGGATGGTGTCGGCCTCGCATCCCGATGCGGCCGCCGCGGGCGCGGAGATCCTGCGCGCGGGTGGGAACGCGGTCGATGCCGCAGTCGCGAGCGCCTTCGCGCTCTCGGTCACCGACATCTCGCAGACCGGACTCGGCGGTGGCGGATCGTTGACGTTCTATGATGTGCGCCAGAAGCGGGCGCGGCATCTCTCCTTCTATCCGCGCGCCGGCGCGGACCCTGCTTGGGCACTCGCCGACAGCGGCCCGGCCGCTGCACGACCAGCGGGGCGTGCGGCTGGCACCCCCGGCATGGTGGCCGGGCTCGTGCAGGCACAACTGCAGTTCGGTCGCTTGTCGCTCGCGCAGGTCATGGCACCGGCGCTCCGGCTCGCGCGCGAGGGGTTCGTTGTCACACCGCTGCTCTCGCGGACGATTCTCTCCGCGCGCACTCGCCTGGAGAGCGACCCTGCGGCGCGCGCGTTGTTGCTGCCTGACGGTCAGCCGCTGCGGCCCGGCGAACGACTCGTCCAACCCGCGCTCGCACAGACGCTCGCGGCCATCGCGGCCGATTCAGGACGCAGCTTCTATCGCGGGGCCATCGCCGAGCGACTGGCGTCGGACGTACGCTCGCGCGGCGGCCTGATCACCGCGGCGGACATGGCGCGATTCCCGGTGAAGACCATGGCGCCGTTGTGTGCGGAGTGGCACGGCCACACCGTGCTCGCCGCACCGCCGCCGCACGGCGGCGCGCATCTGCTCGCCATGCTGCGCATGAGCGAGCTGAGCGGCATCACGCGCGCCGGAGGGTTCGACGACACGCCCGACGCGGTCGTGCGACTCGCCGGTGTGCTGCGGCTCGCACAGGCCGATGCCTCGTGGTGGCGCGGCGATCCGGCGGTGATGCCGGTGCCGGCGCGCGGCGTGGCGAGCGCCGCGTTCGCCGCGGAACGTGCCGCGCTCATCCCCACTGCGCCGAACAGTGTGCGCGACTCCGTCACGCGCGGCGATCCGCAACCGTACGAACAGAGCGCGCTCACCGGCGCGTGCGCCGCGTATCAGAGTGCCCCGAGCGAATCCGAACGTGGTGACGATGCGGCGTTCGCTACCGGACCGGCGGGTGAAAGCCTCACCTCGCACCTCGCGGTGGTCGACGCCGATGGCAACGCGGTTTCCGCGACGACGACCGTCGGCGTGCTGTTCGGCTCCGGCGTGTACACCGGCGGGTTCTTCCTCAACTCCAGCGCCGGCAACTTCGACGCACGCACTCGCGGAACCGACCGCTACGCCAACACCACCATGGCACCGACCATCATCCTCGATGGCGATCGCGTGCGTCTGGTGATCGGGGCCGCCGGCTCGCAGTACATCCAGCCCGCCATCACGCAGGTGGCGCTGCGCATCCTCGCGTTCGGTGAGGACGCCGGACGCGCCATCGCGGCGCCGCGCATCCAGACGACCTACACGCGTCGCGAGGTCGAAGTGGAGCCCGGCTTCAGCCCCGCCGTGTACGAAGCGCTGGTGCGCGCCGGGTATCGCCCGGCCAGCCGCATCGCCGACATCACGTTCGGCGGTGTGCACGCCATCCATGTCACCAAGCGCGGCGCGCGGATCGGCATCGCGGATCCGCGGCGCGACGGGGCGGCGGCCGCGCAATAGCCATCGCGGCAGCGGTTCCAGCGCTAAATTCCGCGCATGGCACACATCGCATTCCTCGGCACCGGGCTTCTCGGTGCCGCCTTCGTCGAAGCGGCCTGCAAGCGCGGCGACTCCGTCACCGTCTGGAATCGCACGCGCAGCAAGGCGGAGGCGCTCACGGCCTTCGGCGCGACGATCGCGTCGACCCCTGCCGACGCCGTCCGCGGCGCCGACCGTGTGCATCTCGTGCTCACCGATGACGCGGTCGTCGAGGACGTCATCGCAGAGATGCGCTCGGGCCTTTCGCCCACGGCGATCATCATCGACCACACCACCACGCTGCCCGCGACCACGGCGCTGCGCGTTCCTCGATTGAACGCCGAAGGACTGCGCTATCTCCACTGCCCCGTGTTCATCGGTCCGCCGGCCGCGCGCGAATCGAAAGGCATCATCATGGTGTCCGGTCCGCAGGCGCTCTACGACGCAGTGCGGCCCGCGCTCGAGCGCCAAGCCGAACGCGTCGTGTATTGGGGAGAACAACCCGACCTCGCCGCGACGTACAAACTCTGCGGCAATGCGTTCATCATCGGCATGGGCGGACTCGTCGCCGATGTGTTCCAGATCGCACGCGGCGGCGGCGTGCAACCGCTCGACGCACTCAAGCTGCTCGAGTTCTTCAATCCGGGCGCGATCATCGCCGGCCGTGGCAAGAAGATGGCGGCCGAGGATTACACGGCGACGTTCGAACTCACCATGGCGCGCAAGGATGTGCGCCTCATGATGGAGACCGCAGCGCCGCGCCCGCTCACCGTGCTGCCCGGCCTCGCCGCCCGCATGGATGCCCGCATCGCCGCCGGCGACGGGACGCTCGACCTTGGCGTCATCGCCAAAGACTGAACATGCCGCACCTCGCTGCCATCCCGTTTCTGCTCGAGCGCTCCCACGACGTGATCGGCCGTGAGATCACCTCGACGTCGGAGACGATCCACGGATTGTTGCGCCTGGACGGCGCGCGACTGGTGGTGCAGTGGCGACTCGAACGCACCACGGAACGCATCGGCAGCGAGATCCGCAGCGATCGCGAGGTCGAGCCGGTGCGTGAAGTCGTGCTCCCGCTCGAGAGTGTGGCCGGCGCGCAGATCCGGACATCGATCTGGCCGTGGATCCGCCGCGCGCGACTCGTGCTCACCGCAGCCGACCTGCGTGCGTTCGAACCCATCGCCGGCGCCGCTGGACTCGAGGTCGATCATCCCGCCGAGCTCACGCTGTTCGTGCGTCGCGCGGACCTCGCGATCGCCGGGGAGTTCGTGGGAGAACTGGAGCTGGCGATCGCCGAGCGTGCGCTCGCGTTGGCCGAGAGCGACGAGCGATCCGCTCTTCCGCGTGGGTCGCAAGCATCCCTTCAACCACGACACGACCTCGGCGGGCCGAAGGACCGGACACACTGACCCCCGCCGTCCTCTCCATCGACCTCGCCTCGCGCCGGTATCGCGACAATGGTATCGCGCTGGTCTCGACCGCGAAGACGGTGGAGTTCATCGATCCGACGTCACTCGGCCTCGCGGGTGAACCGGACGCCGCGCGATTCGCGGCGGCGATCATGACGCTCGCTGAGCAACGGCACGTCCAGCTCATCCTGCTCGACGGTCCGCAGGGCTGGCGCGCCGACTGGGCGCCGGCGGGGCACGCGCGTGCGTGTGAGAAAGCCACGCGCACGCCGGGAAAGACCGGACTGCCGGGCATCGTGAAGCCAGCGAGCTGGACACGCATGGCGGACTTCTCCATCGCGCTGTTCGACGCGCTGCAGTCGCAGGGCTGGCCGCGCATAGACCACACGTGGCGTGGTGGCCGCGCGGCGATCGAGAGTTTTCCCACGCAGGCGTGGCGCTCGCTCGGCCATCCGGCGCTGCCGGGCAAGAAGGCGACGCTCGATCACACCCCGTGGACCAAACGGCTCGCCGCGGAAGGCATGCGCGGCATCGCACGCGCCTCCCACGACGAGTTGCAGGCGGCGATCGCCGCGCTTGCGGGCATCCAACTATTGGCTGGCGGACTCGACGCCGCCGACGTGCGCGGACTCCCGCCGACGTTCGAGGGCGGGCACTGGCGCGAAGGCTTCATCATCTGTCCGCGCCGCGTCTGATACGGCGCGCCTGACGCGCCGCGATTGATACGGCGCGCCTGACGCGCCGCGTCTGACGCGCCGCACCGGAGCGCCGCGTCGCGGCGCTCAGCTCCGATCGTAGAACGGCGGCGGCTCGATCCCCAGCGCGCGGAAGTACACATACGCCTGACCACGATGATGGATCTCGTTGTCGAGTGCGTACCAGAGGAGCTCGAACGTCGGCCCTTCATACATGCCGAACGCCTTGTCATGTTCCTGCCACTGCTCCGCCCGGATCTTCGGGAACAGCGCGTTGATCTCGTCGGTCTGCGCATCCCATTCCTTGAGCGCCGCGTCCTTCGAGAGCGCGCGCGGCTCAAACGACGTGGTCCAGTCGCGGTGCACGAATCCCTTCAGCGACGGCACGCCGATCGCGAGCATCTCCTGCACGAGTCCGCTGAACGGGCGCAGCCCGCCGATGGTGAAGGTCTCGAACTGATCCGCTGGGAACGCGGCGATGAGTCGACGCGTCACGCGACGGTGGCCCTGCCAGTGTTCGAGGAGCTGTTCCGGAGTGATGACGATCGCGCTGTTGGCCATGGGAACCTCGCTGGAGCGAAGCAAAGGGTGGTGTATCCCGATTCTATTTTCGGTTTTTGTTCGGGATACACCAACCTACCCGCTCCCCTAGAACTCAGCAAGCTCCCGCTCCGCGACCCGCGGAAGTGAGCGCGCCGGTGCGGCCGTCCGCTGCGACGGTCGACGCCATGGACCGGTCGGCCCCTCGGACCGCTGCGCCTTCACGGGAGCGGAGAGCACGAAGCGCCCCACCGTCTCGCGCAGCATGTGCGCCTGGCTCTCCAACT
>JADYYN010000285.1 GCA_020853635.1 Gemmatimonadaceae bacterium | reverse complement strand
GGATGCCGAAGGTGATCACGTCGGGTGCGAGCCTCACCGACGCGTCCGGCGGGTAGATGAACTGGCTGTCGGTGAGGAAGCCCTTGATGATGTCGTTCTGGAAGAACCCCAGCGTGTCTTCCCACTTCACGCCCTGGCGCTCGGCGAGCACGCACATCATCGCCACCCACACCACCGCGAGCGGATTGTTCACCCACGCGACCGAAATCTTGCTGATGTCGATGCCGTCGAGCACCGCCGCGAGATCGTCGAGCGTCGACAGCGACAGGCCCGTCTTGCCGACGTCGGAGCGGGCGAGCGGATGGTCGCAGTCGTAGCCCTGGATCGTCGGCAGGTCGAACGCGAGGTGCAGCGCCTTGCTTCCCTTCTCCTGCAGCGACTTGAACAGGGCGTTCGTTTCCTCGGGCGTCGAGTATCCGAGATACTGCGCGGCGAGATAGTGCTCGCGCCGGTACATCGAGGCGCTGATGCCGCGGGTGAACGGCGCCTCGCCGGGAAAGCCGAGGCTCTTGCCATAGTTGAAGTCGATCCGGCGAAGGTCCGCGGGGGTATACAACCGCTGGTAGGGAATTCCCGAGTCGGAGGCGAACGCGGCCTTGCGTTCCTGCGCGAATTCCTCGGCGTGCCGGTGCTCCCAGGCGGCAAGCTCGGCGTCAAAGGCGTCGGTGTCGTACGGCATGGGGGCAGTCCTCGTAGAAGAAGATTCAGCGTGTGAAAATGCGCTCGGGATCGAACAGACGCAGCGTTGCCAGCTCGCGCATCTCGATCGAGCCGTGCAGGGCGACGTCCGGGACGACCTGCAGCGGCCAGGCGCAGGCGCGAGAGATTTCGTCGACGCGGGCCGCGGCCGATGCTTGGTCGACGGCTGGAGCGAGTGCGCTGAGCCGGAACGTCGACTTCGGGTCGGCCTTCTCGAACGTGCCCAGCGGCGTGACCAGCGTCGTCGTACGCGCCCCCGACGTGGTCACGTAGTCCACCTTGGCGACCAGCCGGTGCGGCGAAGCAGTGCAGAGGACCAGCACTTCGCGCGCGGTGTTGCCGAGGTCGTTCGCTCCGCCCGAGCCGACCAGATAGCTGCCGTCCGTCTGGCGCGTGGAGTTGATGTTGCCGTTGCAGTCGACCTGCCCCGCGCCGACCACCGCCAGGCAGCGGTTGTCCGGGCCGCCGGCGAGCGTACCGAGAATGCCGGCGAAGCCGGAGTGCATCTTGTTCGAGTACATATTGGCCACCGCGAACACGTACGGATCGCCGAGCCGTGGCGAGTAGCCGAAAAAGCCCGCCTCGGCCATCAGCTCGACGTCGACTCCGGTGCGCTTGAGCTCGGAGACCGCCAACCAAGCCGCGAGGTTGGCCACCCCGGCGCCGGCAAGCACGGTGGTGTAGCGCTGCGCTCTCACTTTGCGCACGATCTCGCGCGCGGCGAGCACGATCATCGTCTCCGCGGCGCTCGGTTTCGTGGCGCGGTCCACGCCCGCGAGCGCGTCCGCCAGCCGCAAGCGCCACGCGGCTTCGGCGAGGGTCCGGCGCAGCGCGTCGAGCCGGTCGCTGCCAAGTCGCGCCAGGTAGCGCTCGTGATCGGCGCAGTCCACCACCCACTCGTCGATCCAGGCGTCCATAGCGACGTCGGTGCGCGACGCCTGCTGGAAAGCCCGGCGGAACTCGTAATCCTCGCCGTAGCCCGCGTGTCCGGGCAGGCCGAACACGGTCATCGGCTGCGGATGCGCCCCGAACGGGGCAATCGACACGCTGCGCACCACGTGCGCGGGAATGCGGACCAGATGCGCATGCCGGCGGATGAATTCGGTCGACACCAGTTTCTCGACGGTGAGCAGCACGCCGTCGCGGCTCGCGAGCGCCCCCCACGCCTCCTCGCCATACGGCGCCAGCAGCAACGCATTGCCGGCACGATCCGCGGCGTAGGCATGGATCAGCGCGAGGTCGGGACGCAGCGCCCCGAGCACGCCGATACGCTGCGCCGGGGCGAACGGGTCGGCAATCTCACGATAGCCGTTGGCGGCGGTCGCGAGCCCGGTTCCAGTCACCGAGCGCGTGGGCATGACCGGCAGACCCAGTGCGCCCGCCATCAAGCGCAGCGTGACGGTGAGGTTGGTAGACTCCTCGACCGTCAGGCGGCCGGCCGCGACCGCCTCCCGGAAGATGCGATTCGGGCTCGGCAAGGGGTAGGTGTTGCCGGCATACGCCGCAGTGACGCGCTCGACCATGCGTCGATGCACCATGGCAAGGCCCAGTTCGAGCACCCCCGCGGTGATCAGGTGAAATCGCGGATTGCGGTCACCGAACTGGCGGATGATTTCGAAGCCGGCAGCGTGGGCGCGGGCGTGGACGAAGCCCAAGTAGAGTGCGATGCCCGGCCGGACGCACTTGGCAACGGCGTCCGCCAGCGGTACGACCTTGTCCTCGCCTTCGTTCTGCGGCAGCGCGTCGTGCTCGCGCATCACCGCATCGAACACATCGTCCGGGATCGTCACCGCCGAGCCGGCGGCTGCGTGCGCCATGCTCATCGGCCGGGCAACGGCTCGGCAAAGGGTCCGGGCCGATACACGCGCGGCACGATCGCCGAGGAGTAGGCGCGGTGGTGCTGGATCGCGGTGCTGCGCCGGCAAAGAATACGGACCTGCGGTTCCATGCCCATCTCACGGGAGCGATGCTGAAGGCGCATCATGGATACAAATTTGACCAAAGTCAACGGAGAAACGCCAACAGGATTGACTTCTATCAAGTTTGTGTATACATATCGCAGTGTTCGAGTGCCTTGACGCCGGCTCCCTCCGGTCGGCACCTCGTAACGAGAAGGAGGCTATCGCATGAGTGACGGGCAGCGGATCATTCGGGTACTGCTGGGCAAGGCAGGTCTCGACGGTCATGACCGCGGCGTCAAGATTCTGGCGCAGGCGCTCAAGGACGCCGGAGTGGAAGTCATCTACACGGGACTGCATCGCAGTGTGGCGCAGATCGTGGCGACCGCTGTGCAGGAGGATGTCGATGTCGTGGGCGTCAGCATTCTTTCCGGAGCGCACATGTCGATCGTGCCCGAGTTGATCTCGGAACTGCGCGCGCATGGCGCGGCCGACAAGAAGGTGGTGGTGGGTGGCTTCATTCCCGAGGAGGACGAACGGCAGCGGCTCAAGGAACTCGGCGCCGCGGAAGTGTTCGACCAGGACATGCCGCTGGCAGCGACCGTCGCGGCAGTCCGCTCGATCGCGCGCTCGCGGGGGGCACGCTCGTGGCCGGCGTGATCGACATCTGGCACCAGCCCTTCACGCCGGAGTTGATGAAGCGCTGCTACGTCGACGACGAGGAGCAGCGGCGCGTGATCGAGTGGTGGGGGCTTGGCGCGCGCGTGAAGGGAAGATCGTCCGAGGAGTTCGTCGCCGACATGGACCGGCACGGCATCTCGAAGGTGATGATCCCATCGCTGCAGATTCGCTCGTTCGTGCACCAGCGGATGCAGTGGGCGTTCGAGCCCGACGAGATCCACGCGATCATCGAGCGCCACCCCGACCGGCTGTACGGCCTGTTCGGGATCAACCCATACAGCAGGATGGGCGGGGTGCGGGCGCTCGAGCACGCGGTTCGCGAGCTAGGATTCGTCGGAGCGCACATTCACCCCTACGGGTTCGAGCTACCCGTCGACCATCGGCGCTACTACCCGTTCTACACGAAGTGCGTCGAGCTCGACGTTCCTGTCGTCATGCAGATCGGCCACTCGGCGGAGGCGATGCCGAGCGAGACGGGACGGCCGCTCCTGCTCGACACCATCGCCCTCGATTTCCCGGAGCTGCGGATCGTCGCCGCTCACACCGGCTGGCCGTGGGTCGAGGAGCTGATCGCGGTCGCGTGGAAGCACCCGAACGTGTACATCGCGACGACCGCGCACGCCCCGCGCTATTGGCACCGCGAGCTCGTGTCGTTCCTCAATACGCGCCGCGGCATCGGCAAGGTGATGTACGGCTCCGACTTCCCCGTGCTCGAATGGGCGGATTCGCTCGAGCAGATTCGCAAGCTCGAGCTCAAGCCCGATGCGCAGGTGCAACTCCTCGAGGGCAGCGCACGCGCCGTGTTCAGATTGTGACTCTGATCCCGACTATGACCATACCATCGCTCCTTACCGAACAGATGATCGCCCGCTACACCGAGGCGGGATACTGGGGCTCGATGACGCTCGCCGACCATCTCGATCATCACTCCGCGTACCGTCCGGACCGCGAGGCGGTCGTCGATTCGCGCCGGCGGGTGACGTTCCGCGAGCTGAAGCTCGCCACCGACCGCATCGCGTTGGCGATGATCGACCTCGGAATCCGCCCCGGCGACTGCGTCGTCCTGCAGACGCCCAACTGGGTCGAGTACTTCTATGTCCGTCTCGCCTGCGCCAAGATGGGTGCGATCCCGGTGCCGCAGATCTTCAGCGTTCGCGAGCACGAGATCGAGGGCGCGATGCGCCGGTCGAATGCCGTCGCGTTCTTCTTCTGCTCGGAGTTCCACGGATTCGATTACGTCGAGATGGCGCGAACCCTGCGTCCCCGTCTCCCCGGAGTGCGGCACTGGATCGCAATGGGAGGGCCGCGCGTGGAGGGCATGGGGTGGCTCGAAGACATGCTCGCCGATCCCGTGGAAACCCGCTCGCCCCCGGGGCTGCTCCTGGCCTACCATCCGAGTGCCAACGACATCGACATCCTGATGTCGACGTCGGGAAGCACCGGCGAACCCAAGTTCGTGCTGCGTACGCCCAACGTCTTCCTCACGCTCGGTCACCACATCGTCGAGCGCGCGCGCCTGAGCCCCGACGATGTTGTGCTCGCCGTGGCGCCCATCAATCAGGGCACCGGGTATTCGGTGGCGCTGGTCGCGGCGCTGATCGCCGGCTGCCGCAACGTGTTGCTCGATCGTTTCGACGCTGATGCGGCGCTTGAGCTGATCGCGCGCGAGCGTGTCACCGTCGCAGTCGGCGTGCCAACGCACATGATCAAGATGATGAACAGCCCGAAGGTCGGCAAGGCCGACCTTTCCTCGCTACGGCTGTTTTATCATGCCGGTGCGCCGCTGGCTCCCGATGCGGCCGCCGTGTTCGCGCGCCGGATCGGATGCCACCTCATGGAGGCGTACGGAGCGCTCGACGGCGGCACGCCAGTGCACACGATCTACGACGACCCCCCCGAGAAGACCTTCAATACCGTTGGCAAACCGTGCGCCGGCATGGAGCTCAGGATTGTGGGTGATGACGGCGCGCCGCTGCCCGCGAACGAGATCGGCGAAGTCGTCTATCGCGGGCCCAACTGTGCGGTAGGACTGCTCAACGACCCCAACCATTCGTTCGATGCCGAGGGCTGGTTCCGCAGCGGCGACCTCGGCGTGCTCGACGATGAAGGGTATCTGCGTATCGTCGGTCGCAAGAAGAACATCATCATCCGTGGCGGCCAGAACATCAGTCCACGCGAAGTCGAGGACGCGCTGATCAGCCACCCGAAG
>JADYYN010000284.1 GCA_020853635.1 Gemmatimonadaceae bacterium | reverse complement strand
GCGGAGCTCTCGGGCATCAACGGCCGACTGCAGGACAGGCGCGACGGCTACGTGCTCACGCGCGAGTTGTTCGAGCGGTCATGGCGCGCCGAGAACCGTCCGTACTGGCTGCAGAACAATCTCGCGCGTTATGACGTGGAGATCGCGACGTGGGTGGCGCGTGTGAACGTGATGGATCAGGCGCGCCGGAAGTTCGCTAGGGAGCGGAAGCTCCCGACGGCGGAGATGCTGGGGATCCCGAAGGTGCTGTTGCCGGCTCCGCCGCCGGCGTCGGGAGGGCGGGGCTCGTCAGCGGGCGGAGCGTCGGGATCGGGTCGCCCGACGTCTGCTCGACCCTGAAGACCGCGTTGTCGGGCGTGTACTGCCGGTTGAGCAACGTGGAGTCGATGCGCACCGTCTTCATGGTGAGCGCCGCCGGCACGATCTTCCCGCGGGTCTCGAAGATCATCAGGTAGAAGTGGTCCGACGTCTCGATCTGCCGTGACATCTCCGGCAGCCACTCCTCGCCCATGATGGCGGCGAGGGTGGATTCCTTGGCGCGCGGCCCGGCGATGTAGAGCCGGTCGAAGGCGAACGGCACCTCGATGAAGAGCCGCAGCGTCGCCGTGTCACCTCGCGTGACCGCCTCGGCGATGGCCGCCTTGAGGTCCGACTCGGTCTTCTCGAGGCGATTGGGGAGACAGGCGGACGCGGCCAAGAGCAGCGCCAGGACGGAGAACCCTCGACGGACCATCGGACCGACCTCGATGCAGGGTGTGGCGGGGGGACGCGTCCAATCTGCGCACCGCGCTCTGCGGCTGCCAGCGCTCCCCGCCGGCCCGGCGTAGTATTTGGTTGGTCGTGCAGTGCCCGTTGTAGTGCGTGTTCCCACCCCCAGCCCGAGAATCACCGTATGCGTTTCCACCGGTATCTGTCGGCGTGTGTCGGCGTGGCGGCATTGGCCGCTGCTCCCGTCGCCGCGCAGACGATCGACCAGGCCGTCATCGACGGCTTGCGCTGGCGTCAGGTCGGCCCCGCGAACATGTCCGGCCGTATCGCGGATGTCGAAGGCATCCCGCATCCCTCCAAGACCTTCTTCGTCGCGGCCGCTGCGGGCGGTGTGTGGAAGACGACGAACAACGGCGTGACCTTCCGCCCCGTGTTCGACAACTACGGGGTCGCCTCACTCGGCGACATCGCGATCGCGCCGAGCGATACGAACGTGCTCTACCTCGGCACCGGCGAACCCAACTCGCGCAACTCCATCTCCCCGGGCGGCGGCGTGTTCAAGTCCGTCGACGGTGGCCTGACGTGGAAGTTCTCGGGCCTCAAGGAAACGCAGCACATCGGACGCATCCAGGTGCACCCCAGCAACCCGAACGTCGCGTGGGTCGCGGCGCTGGGCGCGGCGTGGGCCACCAACAAGGAGCGCGGCCTCTACAAGACCACCGACGGTGGGACGACGTGGCAGCTCAAGAAGTTCATCAACGACTCGACCGGCTTCGTCGATGTCGATCTCGACCCGCGCAACCCGGACGTGCTCTGGGCGACGAGCTATCAGCGTCTGCGCGGTCCGTACTTCCTCAAGTCGGGCGGCATGGGCTCGGCGCTGTGGAAGTCGACCGATGGCGGTGAGACGTGGACCGAAGTGAAGGGCGGCGGATTCCCGTCGACGATGAAGGGTCGCATGGAGATCGCGATCGCGCCGTCGGCCCCGGACATCATGTACGTGCTCGTCGAAGCGGACAGCATGCCGAACCCCAAGCCGGCAGCCGGCAGCAAGGCGCAGTCGCTCAACAGCGGTCTGTACCGTTCGGCTGATGGCGGCAAGACGTGGGAGAAGACGGCGAACGACAACGTCCGTCCGTTCTACTACTCGCAGGTGCGTGTGCACCCGAAGAACCCCGACCGCGTGTGGTTCTCGTCGACGCCGGTGAAGGTGTCGGATGAGGGCGGCAAGAACGCCCGCAACTCGACGGTCGGCCTGCACGTGGACCACCACGCGATGTGGATCGATCCGGTGGATCCGCAGCGGCACATCGTCGGCAACGACGGCGGCATCGGCATCTCGAACGACAACGGCGGCAGCTACATCTTCCCGAACACGTTCGCGATCGGGCAGTTCTACAACGTGTCGTACGACATGGCGGTCCCGTATCGCGTCTGCGGCGGTCTGCAGGACAACGGATCGTGGTGCGGCCCGAGCCGTCGTCGGCAGGGGGCGATCACCAACGCGATGTGGTTCACGTTCAACGGCGGCGACGGCTTCGTCACCGCGCAGGACCCGACCAACCCCGACATCATCTACGGTGAGTCGCAGGGTGGCAACATCGGCCGGTACCAGGTCTCGGCCGGTCAGCGTACGGCGCTGCGCAAGCCGAACTACCGCGACACCTACATGATGTGGGAAGACAGCATCATGAACGTGCGCGGCGACACGATGGTGAAGGCGACGCCGGCGCAGACCAAGCTCATCGCCGAGCTGCGCGCCAAGCAGAAGTCCGACTCGATCGGCCTGACGCTGCGCTGGAACTGGAACACGCCGTTCTTCATCTCCGCGCACAACAACAAGGTCCTGTACATGGGATCGAACCGCGTGATGAAGAGCGTGAAGCAGGGCGACGAGATGTTCCCGATCTCGGACGAGCTCTCGTACGCCGACACCATGAAGATCCGCGTGTCGACGCGCACCACCGGTGGTATCACGATCGACGCGACCGGCGCCGAGACCTTCGGCACGATCGTCTCGCTCAACGAGTCGACCATCCGCCCGGGTTATCTCTACGCCGGCACGGATGACGGCCGCCTCTGGGTGACGATGAACGACGGTGGCGCATGGACCGAAGTGACGGCCAACGTGAAGGGTGTGCCGGCCGGCACGTACGTCTCGCGCATCGAGCCCTCGCACCACGACATCAACACGTTCTACGTGAGCTACGACAACCATCGTCGTGGCGACTTCACGCCGTACCTGTTCGTGACCAACGATGCGGGCCGCACGTTCCGCTCCATCGCCGGTGGCTTGCCGAAGGGCGGCCCGGACTTCGTGCACGTCGTGCGCGAGGACCTCAAGAACCCGGATCTCCTCTTCGCAGGCACCGATGTGGGCGCCTACGTCTCGGGTGACCGCGGCATGAGCTGGCAGAAGTTCATGACCGGTCTGCCGAACGTGCCGGTGCACGACCTGCAGATCCATCCGCGAGATGCGGAGCTGATCGCGGGCACGCATGGTCGCGCGATCATGATCGTCGACATCGCGCCGCTGCAGCAGATGACGAAGACGGTGGCCGGCATGCCGGCGTACCTCTTCGCGCCCCGTGTAGCGATGCAGTGGGGTGAGGCGCCGGTGGGTGGCGAGAGCACGGGCAACCAGCTCTTCCAGTCGCCGAGCCCGCAGTATGGTGCTGACATCTGGTATCGTCTCACCAAGACGGGTGCACCGCGCATCATCATCCAGGATGCGAAGGGTGACACACTCGCCACGCTCACCGGCCAGGGCACGGTCGGTGTGAACAAGGTGACCTGGGGCTATCAGGGCCGTCCCGCGCCGCGTGCGGCGCTCAAGGGTGCGGCGTTGCGCGATTCGATCCTGCAGGCGCGTCGCATGGTCGCCGCGTTCGACTCGATCGAGAAGGCGGGCACGGTGCCGAAGCCGGCGCTTGATATGATCCGTCGCAGCATGGAAGGCGGTGCGCAGGGTCAGCAGGCGATCGCGCGCATGTTCGGCTTCGGTGGTGGCGGTGGCGGTGGTGGTGGTGGCTTCGGCGGTGGGGCGGGCGGTCCGCAGCGCTGGAACGAGCGACCGGGTGAGTCCGCTGCACCTGCGGGCGGCCCGGGTGGCCGTGGCGGCGCGGGTGGCGCGGGTGGTCAGGGCGCAGCGATGGGCCTTGATCAGTCGGTGCTGTTCGACATCATGCGCGCCGTGGGCGTGACCGGTGGCGGTGGTGGTGGCGGCGGCTTCGGTGGTGGTGGCGCGGGTGTGGTCGAGCCCGGTGACTACCTGGTCACGATGATGGTCGACGGCCAGCGCTACAAGCAGACGCTGCGAGTTGAGCGTCGTTCGGGTGGTGGCGGGAGCGGGTTCCCGTTCGAGGTCGAGGAGATGTTGAGCGCGTACGACAAGTGGCTGCGTAAGCAGCACTAAGCGTCGCAGCTCCAGTGGGGATCACGCCCGGGCGAGACTAACGGTCTCGTCCGGGCGTGGTGTTTGGAGTGGGTGGGAGGGGCCGAGGATTCGGCGTCGGTGCTCGTGTTACACAGACCGGTGTAATTCGCCAGACGCGACGTGGCACCGGTGGTCCGATGAGCGCAACGTGATGATTGGTGGGGGGTTGCGGGGGGATGGTCCGGGGTCAGTATTTGGTTTGTTATCTAGTGACGACAGGCAGGCCGGTGGATTAGGCCGGTCTGTCTAATTCACGTTAGGGCGACGACCGAACTCAGTGTGACATCGAGTTGTCGCAACGGGTAGTTCCCGGTACACCCTCCGTTCCCGATCATGCACCGACCCGTGGTCCGTAGCTTAGCGCTCTCGCAGCTCCTGTGCCTCATCTGTCTCGGCGCGTGCGGGAATCCGCTGGAGCCGGTGGTTGCGGGAGCCTTTGCACTGCCAGCCGGGACGGAGGTGATGTCGCGCGCTCTGATGGTCGCAGGCGGTCGAGTCGAAACATGGGTCGTCGCGGACACAATGGTGTTCCTGCCGAACGGAACGGGCGAGGCGCGGACTATGGCTGAGGACCGTCACGTGGGTTCGGGAGCGGTCGACGTCGTGCGGCAGGTCGTTCCGTACACGTACGAGCGCGACGGCGAATGGATGCGCGTCACCTGGCGCCCCATCTGCCGCAGCATGTGCGCGGCCAGCATCATGACAACCGTGATGACGTTCCGCGATGGCGTGCTCCATACCGCGATCGGTGGGACGCCAGTCCGCTACGAGGCCGTGGGTTCGCTGCGCGCGCCCTAACGGAGGTTGGTGCAGACGGCCGCGCTAGGGAAGCAGGTGGGCGGCCACGCTCTGTCGTACCTTTCGGTAGCGCGTGGCCGCCCACCTGCATTTTATGTAAGCGGCCGCAGCACAACCAAACGTTATGCGGGCGGGGGCAACGTCAACGAGTGACGGCTTCATGCAATCGCACGGCGCGCGCCGCGCCATTTGCGCGACGGCGAGTTGAGCGATTGTCGGTCCTTCCTTGGAACGCTTGCACGCTGAGATCGAGAACTCGCTGATTGCGGCGTGTCCTCGGAGTGCGGAGGCCAACGCGCGCTGTGGCGGGGTCTTGCGGGTGGCGCCTCGCCGGTGTGGCTTCGCCTCGGCCGCTCGCATAACGACGGTTGGTGCCGATGGCCGGGCTAGGGTAGCGGGTTGGCGGTCCCGGCCTCATCGTACTTCAGGGTCGGCCGTGACCGCCAACCCGCATTTTATTTG
>JADYYN010000283.1 GCA_020853635.1 Gemmatimonadaceae bacterium | reverse complement strand
GGCGCGATCGTCATCCTCACGTACAATCCGAAGGTCGCGAGTGTCCTCAGCTACGACCGCTTCACCACTGGAGGATTGAACGACGCGCTGCCGGTCGCGGCCGCGCTGGTGTTGCTGGCGCTCCTCCCGCTCGTGCTGCTGCGCACGCTCAAGCAAGAGGAGCGCGCCGAGCGATGATCCAACTCAATGCGGTGTGCGCGAGCAAAGGCGGGTTCTCACTCGATGCAGTGACGCTCTCGCTCGCGGCGGGGCAATACGGTGTGGTCATCGGCCCCGCCGGTGCGGGGAAGACCACGCTGCTTGAAGTCATCGCTGGGCTCGTGGCGGTGCGGAGCGGCACGGTCACAATCGCGGGCGTCGACGCCCGTCGCCTGCCGACTGAATCGCGTGGCGTGGGCCTCGTGTACCAGCACGCCTTCCTGTTCCCGCACCTCTCGGTGCGCGAGAACATCGCGTATGGAAGCAGTGATGCACGTGCGGTCGACGCGATGGTCGAGCGCTTCGGCATCGCCGCACTGCTCGCGCGCGATGTGCGCGGACTCTCCGGCGGCGAACGGCAGTTGATCGCGCTCGCACGCACGTTGGTGCGCAAGCCGCGCCTGCTGCTGCTCGACGAACCGTTCAGCGCACTCGACCCGCGTCGGCGCGCTCTCGTGCGGCGCGAAGTGCGCGCGCTGCATCAGGAGTGGGGCCTCACCACACTGCAGGTCACTCACGACTTCGCCGAAGCCGGCCTGCTCGGCGATGTGGCGATGTTGCTCGATCGCGGCGCATTGGTGCAGAGCGGGCATACCGCCGAGGTGTTCCATCGTCCCGCCAACGCGTTCGTCGCGGAGTTCCTCGGCGCGGAGAACGTCTTCGCCGGCATCGCACGCGCGTTGGGTGACGGCACGTTCGAATTCACTACGGGTGATCTCACACTGCACGCCACCGGCGACTTCGTGCCCGGCCCCGCGCACGCCGTGCTGCGCGCCGAGGAGATCACACTCGCGCGCGACCTCGGACACGACTCGGCGCGTAACCGGTTCAGTGGGCGCATCATCGAGATGGAGTCGCAGGGCGCGATCACACGGGTGACCGTGGAGCTGCGCGGTGTGCCGGTGGTCGCGGCACTCACCACGCGCTCCGCGCAGGATCTCGCCTTGGCCAAAAGCATCGCCGTGGTGGTGAGCTTCAAGTCGATGGCGGTGCATCTGTGTTGACACCGCGTCGTATCCTCGTGGTCGCCTCGACGTTCCCGGCCTCGCCCACCGACGCCACGCCGCGTTTCGTGCGTGATCTCGTGGAGGCGATGCACCGCGAGGACCCCTCGCGCAGCTTCGCTGTGCTCGCGCCGCATGTGGGCACCGAGACGGTCACGTATCAGCGGCACGAACACTTCGAGGAGTTCCGCTTCGGCTACGTATGGCCGCGCGGTCTGCAGCGGCTCACCAAGCGTGGCATCATGCCCGCCATCGCCGCCCAGCCGTGGATGCTCGGCGTGGTGCCGTTCCTGTTCCTCGGCGAGTACCTCGCGATGCGGCGACTGGTGCGCACGTGGAAGCCCGATGTGATCCATGCGCAGTGGTTCACACCGCAGGGTGTGGTGGCGGCGATGGTCGCGCGGGCGACTGGTGTGCCGTGGGTGCTCACCACGCATGCGAGTGATGTGTCGATATGGAACAAGCTGCCGTTCTTCGGCGGCGGTATCGTGCGGGCGCTATTGCCTTTTGCGCAGCGGATCACGGCGGTGAGCACGGGGACGTTGGCGAGGGCGCGTGGGTTCTTCGATGTGAACGAGTGGGCGATGATCGAGCCGAAGGTGAGGATCATCCCAATGGGGGCGCCGGCGATCGTCGCGAGCGCAGAGAACGCGACAGGCAACACTGTCGAATCGCACACCTCGGCGAATCGGGGTGCGACGCGTTCGCTGCTCTTCATCGGCCGTCTCGCCGAGAAGAAGGGCATCCCCGTGCTGCTCGACGCACTGTCGCGCCTCGATGCCAGCGTGCGGCTGGTGATCGCGGGCACCGGCCCCGAAGAGGATGCTCTGCGTGCCCAGGTGGCGCGCCTCGGCCTGACCGAGCGCGTCGAGTTCGCCGGCTTCGTCACCGGCGCCGCAAAGGACGCGCTCATCGCCGCAGCGGACGTGGTTGTCGTCCCTTCTATAGTGACGCCAAGTGGTGACGCCGAGGGCCTCCCGGTCGTGGTGCTGGAGGCGCTCGCGGCTGGGCGGCTCTGTGTGGCGACCGACGCGAGCGGGGCAGGGGATGTGATCACCGACGGTGAGAACGGCTTCCTCGTCCCCGCGCGCGACAGCGAGGCACTGGCGTCGCGCTTGAAGATCGTGCTCGCGCTCGATGCGACCGCACGTGAGCGTGTGGCCGCACGAGCCCGCGAGTCAATGGTCGCCCTGCAGTGGCCGCTCATCGCGCGGCGTCATCTCGAGTTCCTCTTCACCGACCTTCCCGCACCATCGGCATGAACACGTACGACCTGCACGGCTATCTCACCATCGCACTCGACAGCGAAGTCGCGGCGTACCGCCGCTACTTCGACAACGAGTACGCGCGCGTGCATGCGATGAGCTCGGGTACGGGCACGCCTAAGGTGCGCGTGACTGTGCACATCGTGGAGGCGCTGCCCGCCGAGCAGGCCGGTGATCTCGTGCACAACATCCGGTTCAAGAAGCTGTTCACGTTCGCGTACCTGGTGCGCGGCCTCAGGACCGACGATGTGCATCTGTACTTCCGTCGCCATCCGGTCGACATGTTGTATGTGACCGCCATTGGCGTGTTCCTGCAGGCGCAGGTGCTGGAGCCCATCCTGTACTACAAGCTGTTGGAGCAGGATGTGGTGTTCATGCACGCGGCCGCTGTCACCGACGGCACGCAGGGCAGCATCTTCCCGGCGCATGGTGGCACGGGCAAGACCACACTCAGTCTCCGTCTCGCCGACCGCGGTTTCCAACTGCTCGGCGATGACTTGGTAATCGTGGATCCTGCGCGTGGGCTCGTGCACCCGCATCCGCGGCCGCTGCATCTCTTCAATTACAACCTGAAGCAGATGCGCGACCGCAAGCTCCCGTTGTCGCTCAAGACGGTCATCCATACGAAGGATGTGATGCGCGTGGGGCTCGAGACCGCGCTGCGCACCGAGTTCCTGATTTCCACGCGCGCGCACGTGGACGAGGTGATGCCCGAGGTGCGGTTCGGAAAGACTGTGCCGTACAAGCGCATCGCCTTCCTCACCACGCGTCGGCCGGCGGAGACCGTAGTGCTCGACACCGAGGCCAAGCGTGCCGACGTGGCGCGGACGATCGTCGAGTCCGCCGATCTCAACGGCAGTCTGTATCAGAACGTGCTGACCGACCCCGCCGAGATCGCCGCGACCAAGGCGCGCGAGATCGCCGTGGTCATGAAGGTGCTCGCGCGACTGGAATCGATGCGCTTTGTGAATCCGCGAGCGTTCACCGCGGGCGAGTTCGACACCTTCGCCGCCGGACTGCGCGCGTGATGAGAGGCACGACGCGCCGCGTGGTGAGTGCGCTGTACTTCATCGCACTTGCGGTGTTCGTGGTGTGGTATGTGGGCACACTCGACTTCGCGGCGCTCACGGGCACTCGACCGTCCGTGCCGTGGCTGCTGCTCGCGTCAGCGATCGGCCTCTGCTTCCGCTACTGGGGTGTGTACACCTGGCGTGCGATGCTGCGCGGGCTCGGTGCGGACGATCCGGGGTCGTGGAACACCATGTCGTACGTGTACGCCAAGGCCTGGCTCGGGCGCTATCTCCCCGGCAAGGTGGGGTGGATCGTCGGCAAGGTGTATTTCGGGACGGGGCTCGGCATCGCGCGTGAGCGGCTCGCAGTGGGGGCGCTGATCGAGGCGGTGCAGCAGGTGGCAGTGACGTTGTTGCTGGCGTTGGCGCTGCTGGCGCTGGATGAACGGCTCGCGGTGTTGTCGCCGGGGCAGCGTACGCTGCTGCTCGGCGTGGCTGTAGCGATGCTGCTCGGGATGCATCCGGTGTTGTTCAACGCCGTGATCCGTCGGGTGCGCGCGATGCGCGCGAGCGAGACGGTGGCGCATGAAGCCGTGGTCACATCGCGCACGCTGCTCACCGGTGCGATGCTGCAGACGGTCGGGTTCCTGCTCACCGGGCTGTCGTATGTGGCGTTCACGAAGGCGTGGCAGCCGGCGATCGGTGTCAGCGATGTCCCGTTCGTGATGGGGGCGTTCAATCTCGCGGGCGCGGTGGGGATCCTGGCGATCGTGGCGCCGAGTGGACTCGGGGTGCGCGAGGGCGTGCAGATGTTGCTGTTGCCGCTGGTGATGCCGAAGGAGTTGGCGTTCGTGGTGACGGTGGCGGCGCGGGTTTGGAGTACGGTGATTGATCTGGTGTTCTTTGTTGTTGCGTGGAGTAGGGTGCGCTCAACTCGCTGAATACAGCGGGTTCCTGCACGACGCACCCTCGCGGACGCCAACCACCTACCGCCGCGGCCCCACATGCGACATCGCATGCCCCTTGTGCGCACCGAGCGTCGGCAGCGCCTCGAGCAACAACGCCTTCAACTCCGGGTGCTTGGCCGACGGGATGAGCGAGGTCTCGATCAACCCCCACACGCGCTCGTGGTACGCGAACTCGATCGCGAAGTACGCGCTGTCGAACGCGGCGCCGCTCAGTTCCCGCAACCGCTGACGCTTCTCGTCCCCGTCATCGCGGATGTCGAGTGAGGTGACGTTCTCCTGCGGCACCAGCGCGATACGCTCCGACAGTTTCGTCAGTGCCGCGGTCAGCGCCGTGTGGTCGTCGAACGTCCGCTTGGCGAACGCCAACACCTCGGGGTTGGTGGTCTTCGCACGCGCCAGCGTCGCGTACTCGATGTCCACTCGATTCGCAGCGAGCACGATCGCGGCGATGTTGGCGTCACTCGGACGCTCCGACGTCGATGCGCTCCGGTTCGACCACAGTGCGCAGCCAGACAGGGACGTGATGAGCGCGAGCGTGAACGCGCGGTGGATCGGTCGCATGGAGTCCTCGGGAGTCGCCGGAACGCGTCAGTGATGTGTGACGATCGTCTCCGTACTAGACCCACGAAGGCCTCGCCGCGTCACGGCGTTCCCCGCTATCGCCGCACCCGGAATACCTCCACCCCTCCCGTTCGCGTGATCAGTTCCAAGCAGCGTCCAGCAAACTCCGGAAACCGATCCCAGCTCAACAGCGTGAGATCCAGCCCTCTGTATCTATAGTACGACGCAATCGCCTGGTTCACGTATACATGCGTGATCCCCGTGCCCGCCAGGCAGCGATCCGTCGCACCGGTCCCCACCAGCAGCGGCCAGTTGGTGAGCACGTTGTCCTGGATCGTCGTGCGGTTCCAATAGAACCCGCGGGCGTCGAACAACATCAACATCTTCTTCTCGGGTGTGGCCGCCTGATTGAACCAGCGCGCCACCACATAGTGAGTCTCGCGCCCGAGGAACTCGTCGGTTGAGACCAACCCAAGTGCAGCGCGCACGCGGGTACCGTACACCAAGCGGTCCACGTCCACACGCAGCGCAGGTAGCGCGGCCAGCGCAACGAGCCCCACCAGCACCTGCCGCATCCTCGCCGGCTGCGGCAAACGCTCGGCGATTCGCCGCAGCGCTTCGACCGTCACGAGCGCCACGGCCGGGATGGCCGGCATGAGATACCGCAGGTTGGTCTTGGCGAACGGCCCCAACGCGAACGCGAGATACCCGAGCGACGGCAACAGCAGCGCCAGCATCACGCGATCGCGCACGAACAGCAGCACCAACGGCACCAGGTACAACACCGGGTTCCGCGTGTACGCCAGCGCCTCGCCCTCCACGGTGAGTGACGACGGATTGAGCAACAGCGCCTTGAGCGACACACTCTCTCGCGCACGCCCCAGCGCCCGATAGATCTCGCGCGACACGTTCTCCGGGTGCGCCGCAGACCCCTGAATGTCCGCGATGAACGGCGGCACCACACGCTCGGCCAGGAACGGATACAGCGGCGCACCGAAGAACACCTGGTTCTTGAGGAACCACGGCAGCGCGATCACGAGTGCAAGCGCGGCTCCGAGCCCCGCCTCTCGCACAACGCTCGCCGTGAACCGCCCACCCGCCTGTCGCCACAACGCGTACACCGCGAACGGCGCCAACACGCCGAGGTAGGGAAGCGCGTGATACTTCATCGCTATCGCGATGCCAGCGAGCACGGCCGCAAGCCGAACCGCCCACGCCGCACGCTCCACCAGCGCGATGAGCACGGCGTGGTGCGTGAGGAACAACACCAGCATGAGTGTCACGTCAATACGCGCGGTGGTCGCTACGAGCGCCACCGACGAACTGCCCCACAGGGCAAGGAACGCTCCAACACCCGTTGTGCGCGAGAACAGTCGTTCGCCTGCCGCGAGCAGCGCCAGCGCGAGCCCCATCGCCAGCAACGCGTTCAACACGGCCGGTGCCGCCGTCGCACCCACGGCGAGCAGTGGCAAATACAAGAACTGGAACAAGCCGAGATACGCGACGTGCAGCCCATCGGGCGGCACGAACAAGCGGCCGGCCTCGAGGAAGGTCTTGGGTAACTCGAGATGGTACATCAACGAGTCCCAGTCGTTGATCGGCCCGAGCGCACCCAGCACGAGGATCAACGGAAGCACCACGAGCGAGACCAGCAGCACGATCCGCTCCACCGCACCCTCGGGGTGCAGGGTCTGCCTCACCTCACGCAGCAGCCGCGGGAGCACACGCCACGACTCACGCGCCAACGCCGCCGGCAAGAGCGCCACACCCCACAACACGCTCACCTGCAGCCAGCCGATGGCGGCGAGTCCCAAGTACGCAGTGCCCAGCACACCCACGCCGAGCACGGTGGCGAAGAGCAGGGTCTCCAGCGCACGCAGTTCCGCGCCGAGCCAGCGTAGCACCTGAGCGCCGATCGCATACGCCGCGGCGAGGAGCAGCAACGCGAGCAGCACCGCCGCGAGCGGTCCGCTGAACATCGCGCCGGCCGTGGCCGGCCCGTCGATCACGGCGCCGATGGGTCCTTCCGGCGCTTCTCGTCGAGCAAGCGCACCTGATAGTCGATGCGTTCGAGGAGATTGCGGTTGACCGAGATCAGGTCGGCGAGCAGGCCCACGATCACCAGGAAGAAGCCGGAGCCGAGCAGCAGCACGGCGAGCAGCAACGACTGCACGTGGCCCGAGCCGTCACCGCCGAAGTAGTAGAACAGGAACCGCACGCCGATCGCGAAGCCCGCCGCGAACACCGCCAGTCCCGGCACCGCGAAGAACGCGAACGGCCGGTACGTCATGAAGATGCGGATGATGGTCAGCATCTGCCGCGCGACGTAGCTCGTCATGGAGCGCGCCAACCGCGACGGGCGCGTGGGCGCGTTCACACCCACCGGCACGGTGAGGATCGCCATGCCCTTCTGCCCGGCCTGGATGATGGTCTCCACCGTGTACGTGTAGCGGTTGAACACGTGCATGCGCATGGCCGCTTCACGCGAGAGCGCGCGGAAGCCGGACGGTGCGTCTTCCACATCGGTGCCGCTCGCCGCACGCGTGACCGCACTACCAAAGCGCTGCAGCAGCTTCTTCACCGGTGAGAACGTCGCGATCTCGGTCACTGGCCGCACACCGATCACCAGGTCCGCCTTGCGTGCCACGACGGGCGTGACGAGCAGTGCGATGTCGGCACCGCGATACTGACCGTCACCATCGGTATTCACGATCACGTCGGCATCCATCGCCAGCGCGGCGTCGATGCCCGTGAGGAACGCCTTCGCGAGCCCGCTCTTGCGCGGCAACGACACCACAGAGGCGCCGAGTCGCTGGGCGACTTCGACCGTGCGATCGGTGCTGCCGTCGTTGATCACGAGGAAACGAATGTCCGCCACGCCGGGCAACGACCGCGGCAGGTCCGCGATCACGGCCGGCAGTGTCTCTTCTTCGTTGTGGCAGGGGATCTGGATGACGACCCGGATGCCGCGAGCGTGTTCATTCACCACGAGATCCCGTAGTCCTCGCCGAAGTTGCTGGCCGCGCCCCAGAGCGAGCCATGCTTGCGGTCCACCCAGATGGCGGTGATGGGGCCAGAGGTCCAGCGCGCGAACTCGGTGGCATAGCCGCGACGGCGCAGGTCCTCACGCACCCAGTCGGGGATACGCTCGTTCAACTGCAGACGGCCCGGCCGCGCATCGTGCGCGCCGAAGCTCGAGCGCATCTGATAACTATGGAACCCCGGATGCTCCGCGGCCTGCTGCACGGTCTGGCCGAACTCGACCATCGCGAGGAAGAACTGCAGCAGGTCCTGATCCTGCGTGTCACCGCCCTGCACGGAGAACGCCATCCACGGCTCGCCGTCCTTGAGCGCGATAGTCGGCGTGAGTGTCACACGCGGGCGCTTGCCGGGTTCGATCACATTGAACGGCCCGTCCTCCTCGCGCGTGACGAACGACTGCGCACGCTGCGAGAGCCCAATGCCCGTCTTGCCCGCGATCACCGCCGGCACCCAACCACCACTCGGCGTGATCGACACCAGCCAGCCGTTCTTGTCGGCGGCCTGGATGCTCGTGGTACCGCGCGTGAACGCTTCGTCGAACGCGGCGTTGTCAGCCGCGCTGTAGGAGGCGCTCTGCGGCGGCTCCTGCATGCGCTGCCGCGGCGTGCTGTCCGCACGCGGGCCGGTGACCGACCACTTGGCGAGCAATTCGGTGAACGGATTCGTCCCGCCTTGGAACGGATACGGATCGCCCGGTCGCACGGCCGCGTCGTTCTTGTCCCTGCTCATCATCTCCCAACGCGACTTCGCGTAGGCCTTGCTCATCAGGCCCTTCACCGGCTCCTCGGGCGGGAAGTACGGATCGCCGTAGTAGAAGTCGCGGTCCGCGAACGCGAGGTTCATCGCCTGGTACACCGTGTGGATGTACTGCGCGCTGTTGTAGCCCATCGACTTGAGGTCGGCGTTCTCGAGGATGTTCAGCGCCTGCAGCAGCGCCGGCCCCTGCTGCCAGATAGGGAGCTTATAGACCTCGATGCCGCGATACGTCGTGGAGT
>JADYYN010000282.1 GCA_020853635.1 Gemmatimonadaceae bacterium | reverse complement strand
TCGGATCATACTCCTGTCATCGTTTCTGCCGCCCGCACGCCGATCGGTCGTTTCCTCGGTGGGCTGAGTGCTCTCTCCGGCGCCGAGCTCGGCGCGGCCGCCATTCGTGCGGCGATCACACGCAGCAAGATCGACCCCGCCCAGGTGGGCGAGGTGATCATGGGCAACGTGCTACAGGGCGGCGTGGGGCAGGCGCCCGCGCGTCAGGCCGCGATCAAGGCGGGCATCCCGGGTGTGGTGCCGGCGTACACCGTGAACAAGGTGTGCGGGTCGGGCCTGCAGGCCGTGATGCTCGCGGCGCAAGCGATCCGCGCGGGTGACGAGCAGCTGCTCATCGCCGGCGGGCAGGAGTCGATGTCGAACAGCCCGCACTATGTGCGCGGCATGCGCAACGGCGTGAAGTTCGGCGCGCAGACGATGGAAGACGGGCTGATCAAGGACGGCCTGTGGTGCGCGTTCTACGATCGCCACATGGGCGGCCATGCGGAGTACACGGCCAAGAAGGCTGGCATCTCACGTCTGCGGCAGGACGAGTTCGCGCTGGCCTCGCATCAGAAGGCGGTCGCGGCGATCGCGGCGGGGCGGTTCAAGCAGGAGATCGTGCCCATTGAGATCGCGGGGAAGAAGGGCCCGACGATCGTCGATACCGACGAGTCGCCGCGTGCGGACACGTCGCTCGAGGCGCTGGGCAAGTTGCGGCCCGCGTTCCCCAAGGATGCGCCCAAGGACATGAAGCCCGAGGAACTCACCGTGACGGCCGGCAACGCGCCGGGCCTCAATGATGGTGGTGCCGCACTCGTGGTGGCGTCGGAGGCGTATGCGAAGGCGCATGGCCTGCCGATCCTCGCGCGCATCACCGGTTATGCGTCGGGCGGTGGCGATCCGCAGGATCTGTTCTTCGCGCCGATCGTTGCGGTGCAGAACCTGATGAAGAAGACCGGGGCGAAGATCGGCGACTACGATCTCATCGAAGCCAACGAAGCGTTCGCGTCGCAGGCGCTGGCCGACGGCGACGGACTCGGCTGGGACTTCGACCGCGTGAACGTGAACGGTGGCGCGATCGCGCTGGGCCATCCGATCGGGGCGAGCGGGGCGCGTGTGCTGGTGACACTGCTGCATGCGCTCGAGCAGCAGGGCAAGCGCACGGGCCTGGCGACGCTGTGCCTGGGTGGCGGCAACGCCGTGGCGCTCAGCGTCGCGCGCGTCTGAGCGGATGTCGGCCGCCGGGGAGAGTCTCTCTGAACGGGTGGATGAGGCGCTCCGGATCGCGGGGCGCCTTGCGGTGATCGTCGGTGCGACGGTGGGCATGATGTTGATCCTCGGCGTCGCGCTCAAGCCGGTGTTGCCGATGGGACTGCCGCCGGGCCCCACGGGGCGCATGATCCTGCTGTTGTTGCTCTCGTTCTCGCTGGTGATCGCGCATCTCGTCGCCGTGGTGGCGTTCGACGGCGCGCAGTGGGATCTCGTCGATCTGGGCGGCGGAGCTTGGCACCCCGGGCGCCTGTTGCTCGCGATCGCGATCGGCGCGGTGACGATCGGGGCGGTGGGTGGCGTGTTGTACGCGAGCGGCGGGCTGGTGCTGCGCACGGGCGCGGCGTTGCCGATGCAGCGCTACGTGAGCGATGTGGCGCTGCTGGTGGTGGTGGGCACGCTGGTGGAGGCGCTGGCGTTCCGCGGGTACCTGCTGGGGCTAATCGAGGCCCGCTGGGGCATGACGGCGGCGCTGCTGGTGTCCTCGACCATGGCCGGGCTCTACCACGCGGTGGATCGTCTGGCCGAGCCGACGACCTTCCTGGGCGCCTTCGCGCTGGCGGCCATGCTCGGGGTGCTCCGGCTTCGGCTGCGGAGCCTGCCGGCCGCGTGGCTGGCGCATGTGGCCGCGGCGCTGGTGCAGGCGCTGTTGTTCCACGCCTCGGTCACCGGCAGCGAGTTCGCGACGCCTGGGTACCGGATGGTCCCGGACGGACCCGCGTGGTGGACGGGAGGCCGCTGGGGGTTCGACGGCTCGTTGCTCGCGGTCCTGAGCTTCGGGGTGGTTAGTTTTCTCTGCATTCGTCTGATGCCCGCCCCCAAACGGGCGTCAGCCCTCTGAACCACCGCGCGGCCCGCGGGGCCGCCCAATCCGGATCGTGAACCGATGACCGACCGTTTCGCCGTCGTAGGCGCCGGACAGATGGGCAACGGCATCGCCCATGTGTGCGCCGCGAGCGGTTTTGCTGTGACGTTGATCGACGTGTCCGCCGACGCGTTGGCGAAGGCCAAAGCGACCATCGAGAAGAACCTCGAGCGGCAGGTGAAGAAGGGCTCGCTCACCGCCGAGGCACGGGATGCGGCGTTGGCGCTGATCAGCACGGCGACGTCGTTGGACGCCGTGGCCAACGCGACCGTGATCGTCGAAGCCGCCACCGAGCGCAAGGACCTCAAGTTGCAGATCTTCCGCGACCTCGATCGCCTGGCGCCGGCGGGGGCGATCCTCGCGACCAACACCAGCTCCATCTCGATCACCGAGATCGCGGCGGTCACCAAGCGCCCGGCCGATGTGATCGGCATGCACTTCATGAACCCGGTGCCGGTGATGGCGCTGGTGGAAGTGATCCGCGGGCTCGCGACGAGCGACGCGACCAACACGCGCACCATCGAGCTCGCCAAGGCGCTCGGCAAGACGCCGGTGGAAGCGAACGATTTCCCGGGCTTCATCGCCAATCGCATCCTCATGCCGATGATCAACGAGGCCTGCTACGCGGTGATGGAAGGGGTGGGCACGCCGCAGGCGATCGACGAAGTGATGAAGCTGGGCATGAACCATCCGATGGGTCCGCTCACGCTTGCCGATTTCATCGGTCTCGATACCTGCGTGGCGATCCTCGAGGTGCTGCACGACGGATTGGGCGACCCGAAGTACCGACCCTGCCCGCTGCTCAAGAAGTACGTCGCGGCGGGCTGGTACGGACGCAAGTCGGGACGCGGCTTCTACACTTATACCACCTGATGACGCAGCTCCTCCCGCTCACTGAAGAACAAGTCGCGATCCGCGACACCGCTCGTGCTTTCGCTGATGAACATGTCCGTCCCTTCGCCGCGCAGTGGGACCGCGACAGTCACTTCGAACCGTCACTGATCAAGAAGCTGGGGGACCTCGGGTTCCTCGGCATGTTGTTGCCGACCGAGTACGACGGCTTGGGACTCGATGCGCAGAGTTATCTGTTCGCGCTCGAAGAGATCGCCAAGGCCGATGCGTCCGTGGCCGTGATGATGTCGGTGCACAATTCGCTGCCGACGCAGATGCTCAAGAACTTCGCAAGTGAGGAGCAGAAGCAGCGCTTCCTCAAGCCGCTGGCGCGCGGGGAACTGCTCGGCGCGTTCGCGCTCTCCGAGCCGGACGCCGGCTCCGATGCCTCGGCGATCCGCGCGCAGGCCACGCGCGACGGCGATGACTGGATCCTCGACGGTGCGAAGGCCTGGGTCACCAGCGGCACCCACGCGGGTGTGATCATCGCGATGGTGCGCACCGATACGCCCGAGGCGCGTCGCAAGTCCAAGGGCATCTCGGCGTTCATCCTCACGCCGGACCTGCCCGGGTTCCGCGTGGCGAAGAAGGAAGACAAGATGGGACTGCGTGCGTCGCCCACCGTGCAGTTGGTGTTCGATCGCATGCGCGTGCCGGGTGACCGGTTGCTCGGCGAGGAAGGGCAGGGGTTCATCTACGCGATGAACTCGCTCGAGCACGGCCGCTTGGGCATCGCCGCGCAGTCGATCGGGATCGCCCAAGCCGCACTCGATGCGGCGGTGACGTACGCGAACGAGCGCCAACAGTTCGGCACGCCCATCGCCGAGTTCCAGGGCATCCAGTTCAAACTGGCCGACATGGCCACACGCATCGCGGCGGCACGTGCCTTGCTGCATGGTGTGGCGGCCACCAAGGACCGCGGCGCAGCACTCGGCGCGGCGTGTTCGATGGCGAAGTTGTTCGCGAGCGAGACCGCGATGTGGGTGACCACGCAGGCGGTGCAGGTCTTCGGCGGATACGGCTACGTGAAGGAGTATCCGGTGGAGAAGTACTTCCGTGATGCGAAGGTCACGGAGATCTATGAAGGGACGTCTGAAGTGCAACGCATTGTGATCGGGCGGGCGGTCTCTGCTGGGATGTGAGATGGGAGATGGGAGATGTGAGGGACTGCGTCTCGGTCCGCTCACACCGATCCTGCCCCTCCTCGCGCTCCTTTCCCCCGCATCGCCCGTTTCTCCCATCTCCCATCTCACATCTCCCCTCTCTCTTTATGAAGCTCTTCGATACGATCGCCAAACTCGGCCACGAACAGCTCGTCCTCTGCTCCGACGAGGGCGCCGGCTACCGTGGCATCATCGCGATCCATGACACGACGCTCGGACCGGCGCTCGGCGGGACGCGGTTCTGGAACTACGGCTCCGACGAAGAAGCCATCACCGATGCGCTGCGCCTCGCGCGCGGCATGACCTACAAGAACGCGGTCGCGGGACTCAACCTCGGCGGCGGCAAGTCAGTCATCATCGGCGACAACCGCACCAGCAACCGTGAGATGATCTTCCGCGCGCATGGGCGCTTCGTCGAGTCGCTCGGTGGGCGGTATGTGACCGCTGAGGACGTGGGGACGAGCACGGCGGACATGGACTTCGTGCACATGGAGACCGACTACGTCGCGGGGCTCGCGAACAAGTCGGGCGATCCGTCGCCGGTGACGGCGCATGGCGTGTTCCGCGCCATCGAAGCCTCGGCCAAGCACAAGTGGGGGTCGCCGTCGCTGTCCGGCAAGACGATCACTGTGCAGGGCCTGGGCAACGTGGGCACGTACCTCTGCAAGGAACTGCATGCGGCGGGTGCCAAGCTCATCGTCACCGACATCCGCGCGGAGCGGGTGCAGCACGCGGTGACCGAGTTCGGTGCGACCGCCGTGAGCGGCGACGAGATCTACTCGGCCAAGGCCGACATCTTCGCGCCCTGCGCGCTCGGCGCGATCATCAACGACGAGACCATCCCGAAGCTCAAGGTGGAGATCGTCTGTGGTGGGGCGAACAACCAGCTGCTCGAGCCGCAGAAGCACGGCGAAGCGTTGGAGAAGCGTGGCATCGCGTACGCGCCGGATTTCGTCGCGAATGCCGGCGGCGTGATCAACGTGTACGGTGAGCTCGCCGGATGGACGCGCGAGCGTTCGTTCCGCAAGGCGGACGAGATCTTCGACACCATCCTCGGCGTGTACCAGATCGCCAAGGAAGAAGGCGTGTTCACCTACGACGCGGCGGACAAGCTGGCCGAACGTCGGATCGCGGCCGTGCACGGGCTCGTGCGCACCTGGCCGCAGTGGCCCAACAAGAGCTGACCATGAGCGAGCGCATCCCGATCGCCTCCGACCACGCCGGGTTCGAGCTCAAGGAGCACTTGAGCAAGGCCCTGCGTGAGCTCGGCTACGAAGTGGACGACATCGGCACGCATTCGCCGGCGTCCACGGACTATCCCGACTACGCGCATCCGCTCGCCGAGCAGGTGGAGCGGGGCGAGGTGGCGCGCGGGGTGCTGCTCTGCGGGACGGGGCTGGGCATGAGTTACGCGGCGAACCGGCATCCGGGTGTGCGCGCGGCAGTCGCGTGGACGCCCGAGATCGCCGAACTCGCGCGCAAGCACAACGATGCGAATGTGCTGGTGCTGCCGGCGCGGTTCGTGAGTGAGGAGGATGGCGTGCAGATCCTCAAGACCTGGCTGGAGACGCCGTTCGAAGGTGGACGGCATCAGAAACGCGTGGACAAGATCGAACCGCAGGACTGAGACACCGCACACACCTGACTTTGTCGGAGGCGCAGTGAAGCCTGGTTACAACACGTGGGACCGTCGACTCCCCGGCGCCGCCTTGCTCGGCACCGACCCGGAGATCGCGGCACTCATCGCTGAGGAGACGCGGCGGCAGTCGGAGGGACTCGAGCTGATCGCGAGCGAGAACTTCGTCTCGCCGGCGGTGCTCGAGGCCATGGGCTCCTCGCTCACCAACAAGTACGCCGAGGGGCTGCCGGGCAAGCGTTACTACGGCGGCTGCGAGGTGGTCGATCAGGTGGAGCAGATCGCGATCGACCGCGCGAAGAAGTTGTTCGGCGCGGACCATGCGAACGTGCAGCCGCACTCCGGTGCAACGGCGAATGCGGCGGTGTATCTCGCGTTCTTGAAGCCGGGTGAGACGGTGATGGGCCTCGACCTCTCGCAGGGCGGGCACCTCACGCACGGCTCGCCGGTGAACTTCTCGGGTTTGAACTACCGCGCCGTGCATTACGGCGTGAACGAACAAGGCATCATCGACTACGCCGCGATGCGTGAGATCGCGCGCAAGGAACGGCCCAAGCTCATCATCGCGGGCTACAGCGCGTACTCGCGTGTGCTCGACTATCAGCAGTTCGCCGATGCGGCCAAGGAAGTCGGTGCGATCTTCATGGTGGACATGGCGCACTTCGCCGGCCTTGCGGCCGCAGGGGTGTACCCGAACCCGGTGCCGCACGCCGATGTCGTGACCACCACCACGCACAAGACGCTGCGCGGTCCGCGCGGCGGCTTGATCCTCTGCAAGGCCGAACACGCCAAGGCGATCGACAAGGCGATGTTCCCCGGCACGCAGGGTGGGCCGCTCGAACACGTGATCGCGGCCAAGGCGGTGGCGTTCAAGGAGGCGTTGGATCCCACGTTCGCCGACTATTGCCGTCAGGTGGTCGCGAACGCGCGAGTGCTCGCGGCCGAGCTGATGGGTCACGGCGTACACATCGTCTCGGGCGGCACGGACAACCATCTGATGCTCGCCGACCTCCGTCCGAAGAGTGCGACGCTCACGGGCAAGGTGGCCGAACAGGCACTCGACCGCGCCGGCATCACGGTGAACAAGAACACGGTGCCGAAGGAGACACAGTCGCCGTTCGTCACCAGCGGCATCCGTATCGGCACGCCCGCGGTGACCACGCGCGGCATGCAGGAGCCCGAGATGAAGCGCATCGCGGCCCTCATCGATCGCGTGTTGTCAGCGCCGGACGACGCCGAGGTGACGAAGCAGGTGAAGAAGATGGTGCACGGCCTCGCCGCCGAGTTCCCGCTGTATTTGTGATGCAAACCGGGGGATGGTAGATGGCAGCCACCCCCGCATCGCCGTTACTTATAGCTCACCACTCATGACTCACAGCGCCTTGTAATGCCCGAACTCGCCTTCCGCGACGGCGTCATGGACCGCATCAGACTACGCGAACCTCGCTACGACGAGCGCGCGTACCTCTGGGTCCTTGCTGCCCTCGAGTTCTGCCAGCAGCGCCTGCCCGAGCGGCGCCACCTGACGGGACGCGAGCTGGCCGAAGGTTGCCGTGACCTCGCGCTGCAGCGGTATGGTGTGCTCGCGCGCGAGGTGCTGGAGCACTGGGGCGTGAAGGAGTCGCTGGACATCGGCGAGATCGTGTTCACGTTGGTCGACGTGGGCCTGCTCATGAGCCAGCCCAATGACAGCAAGACCGACTTCATCGGCGTGTTCGACTTCCGCGAGGCGTTCGACCGCGATTATCCGTGGAACGCGACGCCCAGCGCGTGAGCGGTCCCGTGCGGGTGGTCACTGCCGCGCAGTCCGTCGCGCGTGAATCGGCGGCCATCGCCGCCGGGGTGGATTCGTACGCGCTGATGCGCGCCGCGGGCGAAGGCACCGCGCGAGAGATCCTCCGCCGAATCCCCGACGCTGTCACGCGTGGTGTGCTCGTGCTCGCCGGCACCGGCAACAACGGCGGCGATGCGTGGGTCGTCGCGGGCACACTCGCGGCGGCGGGGTGCGCCGTCATCGTCGAGTCACTCGGCGAACCCAAGTCGAACGACGCGCAGCGTGCCAAACTCGCGGCACAGCCTGCGCTGCATGCCGTGATCGCACGCGCCACGGCACTCGCGGCGCTGCCGGAGACGGCGTTCCCCGGTGTGGTGGTCGATGGCATCCTTGGCACCGGTACCAGCGGCGAAGCGAGCGGCGATGCCGCCGCGGCGATCGCACGGGTGAACGCCCTCGGGGTGCGCGGCGCGACGGTGGTGGCGCTTGACGTGCCCAGTGGCATGGATGCGACCACCGGTGCCGGTGGTGCGGTGGTGAAGGCGCAGCTGACCTACTGCTACGGCACACTCAAGCGTGGCCTGCTGCAGCGGCGCGATGAGGCGGGTGCGATCGCCGTGCTCGATATCGGGCTGGGACCCGCACCCGCGGGTGACACCACGCCGGTGCTCGTCGATGCGCCGTGGGTGCGGAAATCCATCCCCCCCATCCCGAGTGATGCGCACAAGGGTGTGCGTCGTCGCCTCGCGATCATCGGCGGTGGTGATGGCATGGCAGGCGCACCGATGCTCGCCGCGCGCGGTGCGATGCGCAGCGGCATCGGCATGGTGCAGTTGCTGGTGAATCCGCAGAACGTGCCGGTGGTGCAGGCCGCGTTGCCCGACACCATGGCGGCGCGCTGGCCGGTCACGGGTGAAGATCAGGACCGTGTGTTGCAGTGGGCGCATGTGCTGTTGCTGGGCCCCGGGCTCGGTCGCACGGCGATGACGCGTGCGTTGGTGGAGCGACTGCTGGTGTCGTTCCACGGCCCCGTGTTGCTCGACGCCGATGCGCTCAATGTGTTCGAAGGTGAACCGCGTTCACTCGGCACACTGCTCGGCTCGCGCCCGGCGATCGTCACGCCGCATCCCATCGAAGCCGCCCGACTGCTGCGCCTCGATCCGCAGGTGGTGCTCGAACGCCGTTTCGAAGTCGGCGCAGATCTCGCCAAGACGCTCGGAGCTACGGTGGTGCTCAAGGGCCCGCCGACCATCATCTCTGCTCCAGACGGACGCGTGGCCATTTCGGCCTCCGGTGCGCCCACGCTCGGAACGGCGGGCAGCGGTGATGTGCTCGCGGGTATCGTGGCGACGTTGCTGGGGCAGACGCTCGATCCGTTCGCGGCGGGCACCAGGGGCGCGTGGATCCACGGTCGCGCCGGTGAACGCGCGGCCGAGTTGGGCTCCGTGCGCGGGGCCTCGTTGCAGGATGTGGTGGAAGGGCTGCGCGATGTGTGGTCGCTCAACGATCGCATTCCCGAAGCACCGGTGCTCACCGAACTCCCGGCCACCGGTCGGCAGCGGTGAGTCGGCACATCACCCTGGGGCCCGGCGCCGAGTTCGATGCGGTGCGCGCGTTGCTCGACAAGTGGGGCACGGCCGCGATCGGCATCGGTGATGATGCGGCGCTGCTCGACGTGCCGCCGGGCGATCGCTTGGTGGTGAGCACCGACTCCAGCGTGGAGACCGTGCACTTCCGACGCGAGTGGTTGAGCAGCGAGGAGATCGGCTGGCGCGCGACGATGGCCGCGCTCTCCGACCTCGCGGCGATGGGTGCGTCTCCGCTAGGTGTGTTGCTCGCGCTCACCGTGCCGCGTTCGTGGCGCGGTGAGTTGCCTGCGCTTGCGGCGGGCATCGGCGAGGCGGTGTCGAAGCACGCGGCGCCGATCGTGGGCGGTGATGTGAGCGATGGTGATCGACTCGCGCTCACCATCACCGTGCTCTGTCACACGCGTGCGCCGCTGGCGCGCAGCGGCGCGCGCGCGGGTGACTCGTTGTTCGTCACTGGCGCACTTGGTGGCCCTGGTGCCGCACTGCAAGCCTGGCTCAGCGGTGGAACGCCCACGGCGGCTGATCGCGCACGTTTCGCGCGCCCCGATGCACGCATCACGGCCGGTCGTTGGCTCGCGGCACACGGCGCCCACGCGGCGATCGATCTCTCCGATGGACTCGGCGGCGATGTGCGGCACGTGGCGGCGGCGAGTGGTGTGCGCTGCGTGTTGTTGCTCGATGCGATCCCGCGCGTGGCGGGCGTGAGCATCGCGCAGGCGCTGTCGAGCGGTGAGGAGTACGAGCTGCTGGTCGCCGCGCCGGTGAGTGACGCGGCCAAGTTCAGCGCCGAGTTCGCGGCGGCCAACGACGGGCTCACGCTGACTGCGGTGGGACGCGTGGAAGCGATGCACGACGGCGCGGACGTGGTCGCCGAACAAGCCGGCCTGCGTGTGGCCATGCCGAGCAGTGCGCGCGCGTTCGATCACTTCGCTGCACCGGAGCGCTGAGCATGTACGCCACCCTTCGCGCTTGTCTCGTGGCGATCAACCTTGTGACCATGACGCCGTTGTTCGGCGGCATCGTACTGCTTTCGGCGTTGTTCCGCGTTAAGGACAAGCCCGGCTCGCCCTACGACTGGTGCCCGCGCTGGTGGGGCATCACGCACCTATGGACGGCGGGTGTGCGTGTGATCGAACACAACACCGAACACAAACGCGGCGCGCAGCACATCTTCGTCGCGAATCATCTGGGCAACTTCGACGTGTTCGCACTCGCGGCGAAGTTGCCGTGGCCCAAGTTCGTCGCCAAGGCCGAGTTGTTCAAAGTGCCGATCATGGGTCCGGCGATGGCGCGGGTGGGCATGATCCCGGTGGAGCGCGCCAATCGGAAGGCGGCCTTCGCGAGTTATTCGCAGGCCACCGAGCGCATCACCCGCGGCGCGTCGGTGGCGGTGTATCCCGAGGGCACCCGCGGCAACGCGTATCCGCTTCGGCCCTTCAAGAAGGGGCCGTTCGTGCTCGCCATCCAGGCGCAGGCGCCGATTGTGCCGGTGCTGGTGTACGGCGCGCTCGACGTTCAGCGGAAGGGCGAGTTCAAGGTGTACCCGGGCGAGATCCATCTGCACTACCTGCCGGCCATCGAGACCGCCGGCATGACGTACGACCAGCGTGATGAGCTGGCGCGCCGCACGTACGAGGCGATGGCCGAATGTCTGCGGCGGGAGTACGGCATCGCCTCGCCGCCCTACGGGCCCGGCCGCGCCGACTGAGGCGCGGCCGAGCGTCCGGCTCACGGACCGAAGCCAGGGGGCGCCTTCTCCTCCTCCTTCGTCGTCAGGACCCTCCAGAAGCACCAGAACGAACCGAACCACACCAACACCAGTGAAAGGGTCATCGTGATCCAGCCGCCGACCGTCATGGGGTCTCCTGAAGGGGTGAGTTGTCCTGCGAGGACAGAATCTGTGGCTTCAGGGGACGGTTGCGCCAGCCTGCACATAAATAGGATGTAGCCCGTGCGGCCGGGTGCACCCCCGGGCGGCCCTGCCGGGTCGATGACGGCCCCTGCCGGAGCGTCTAGATTTCAAAGGCTGTACCCACCCAACCCCGACTCAAGCCATGTCCGCAATCATCGGCATCCAGGCGCGTGAGATCCTCGACTCGCGCGGCAACCCCACCGTCGAAGCCGACGTCGTCCTCGAGGACGGCACTTACGGCCGCGCCGCGGTCCCGAGCGGTGCGTCCACCGGCGAACACGAAGCCAACGAACTCCGCGACGGCGACGCCAAACGCTACCTGGGCAAGGGCGTGCGCAAGGCGGTGCAGAACGTCGCCAAGCTCATCGAGCCCGAGTTGATCGGCCTCGACGTCACCGAGCAGATCACCCTCGACCGCGCGATGATCGCGCTCGACGGCACCAAGACCAAGGCCAAGCTCGGAGCCAACGCTATGCTGGCGGTGTCGATGGCGGCTGCGCGCGCGGCGTCGGCCAGCGTGGACCTTCCGCTGCATAAGTATCTCGGCGGCCCCATGGCTCGCACGTTGCCGGTGCCGCTCATGAACATCCTGAACGGTGGCGCACACGCGACCAACACCGTGGACTTCCAGGAGTACATGATCGTGCCCGTGGGCGCCGAGTCGTTCAGCGAGGCGCTGCGCATGGGCACCGAGGTGTTCCACTCGCTCAAGAAGGTGCTGGTGAAGCGCAAGCTCTCCACCGGTGTGGGCGATGAGGGCGGCTTCGCGCCGGACCTCAAGAGTGACGAAGAGGCGCTGACGGTCGTGATGGAAGCGATCGAGGCCGCGGGCTACGAGCCGGGCACACAGATCGCGCTCGCGCTGGACTGCGCGGCGAGCGAGCTGTTCACCAAGGGCAAGTACACGTTCAAGAAGAGCGGCGCCGGCACCAAGAGTGCGGCCGAGATGGTGGAGATGTACGCGAAGTGGCTGAACAAGTATCCGATCGTCTCCATCGAGGACGGGTTGGCGGAGAGCGACTGGGAAGGGTGGAGCCTGATGACGGACAAGATCGGCGATCGTGTGCAGCTGGTGGGCGACGATCTGTTCGTGACCAACACCGAGTTCCTCGCGCGCGGCATCGAGGAGGATGTGGCGAACGCCATTCTGGTGAAGGTGAACCAGATCGGCACGTTGACCGAGACGTTGGAGACCATCGAGATGGCGGGCCGCAACGGCTACCGCTCGATCATCTCGCACCGCTCGGGTGAGACGGAAGACACGTTCATCGCGGACCTCGCGGTGGCGACGAATGCGGGGCAGATCAAGACGGGCTCGGCGAGCCGCACGGATCGTGTAGCGAAGTACAACCAGCTGCTGCGGATCGAGGCGGAGCTGGGGGCGAATGCCGAGTTCCCGGGTGGGTCCATTTACGGCATCGACGGATAATCGAGCGAGGGGAGATGGCGGCGAAGAAGAGCGGGGGACAAGCGGCAGGACGGAGCAGTGCTCCCGCTCGACGGGCTCAAGGCGGGCCGCTCACGACCAAGCAGATCATCGGTCGGGTGGTGCTGGCGAGCTCGGCGCTGGCTGTGATCGCGTTCGCGGTGCAGGGTGGGGAGTACGGGACGACCGATCTGATCCGGCAGCGGAATCTGCTGGCGCGCGAGCGGCGGGTGGTGGATTCGTTGGCGGCTGAGGTGGAGCGCCTCAAGGTCTACAAGAAGTCGGTGGAGACCGATCCGGTGATGCAGGAGAAGTTGGCGAGGGAGGAGTTTGGGATGGTGAAGGGGGATCGGGAGATTCTGTATCGGTTCCTTGAGAAGTGACTGCAACGGCGTGGTGAGTTGTGAGTGGTGAGCTGTGAGTGAACTGCGGGTGGTTCCCCCGCATCGTTGCTACTTCTAGCTCACCACTCACAGCGCCGTTGCTTTGGTCCTTGATTTTCAGCTCCGACCCGCTAGTTTTTGAGGACTACCGCGGGGTGGAGCAGCCTGGTAGCTCGTCGGGCTCATAACCCGAAGGTCGCGGGTTCAAATCCCGCCCCCGCTCCGGGTTCGACTGGTCCGGGCACCCCGTTCGCGGGGTGCCCGGACTCGTTTCCGGCCTCAGCGCGTC
>JADYYN010000281.1 GCA_020853635.1 Gemmatimonadaceae bacterium | reverse complement strand
GGCGCCGCTGAGACGGAGCACGGGAGCGCCGGATTGCTGTTGCGCCGTCATCGCCGTGAACGGTGCGGCACCGAGCAACATGGCGAGGACGGCTACACAGCGACGGGGTTGCGACGGCATCGACGCTCCAGGCAGAGGTTCGCTCGAGTCTACCGCCCCCGCATGCCGTGGCAATGAAGGTCGGATTAAGGCTGCGTGAGAAACTGGACGGGCCTAAGGTTTGATGATGCCCGCCTTCATGAGATCCTGCACCACGGAGAAGCCGAGCTGCATGCCCCACTGCTGGCCGATCTCCATCGAGCGCTTCGTGACTTGCGGCTGAAGCTCGGTCATCCGGCGTCCGATCGGAGACTCGTAGAATGCCAGCAACGCGCGCAACTCCTCCACCGTCAAGTTCTCGGTGTAGGCCGGCGCGAACTTGTATATCAGACTGTCAGCCTGCGACGTCGCGCGCGCGGACAGCGAGTCCCAGAAGACGGCCGGCAGATCCGGGGTGGACGCCTTTTGCGAAGGCAACGCGTCGGTGAACGTTCGCACGAACACGTCCGCGGCTTTGGACGCGACAAGGATGCGGCGAGCGAGGTCAACCTTGATGCTGTCCTGCGCGGTCGACTGTGCGCGCAGGGGTGACGAGAGCGCCAGCACCGCGACCACCGCAATGAGCGACTTCGGGAACCGCCGAGCCATGGGACCGCCGAGAAGAAGGGTTGCCCAGAGCTTGGAGCACGTGACGCGTCAGCGCAATGCCCTCTCCACCGCAGCCAGGCAGGGCTCCAAGGTATCCACCGAATGGTCTCCCATGTGCCCGATGCGGATGGTCGAGTCCTTGAGCGCCCCGTACCCCGCGCCGATCACGTAGCCCGCCTCCGCCACGCGCGCGACCACCGCTTTCGCCTGCATTCCCTCAGGCAGTGTCAGCGCGCTCACCGTCGCCGATCGCTCGCCCGCGCGACATAGGTACGCGATGTCCACGCCCTTCGCACGCACCGACTCCACCCACCGCTGAGTCATCGCCAGCATGTCAGCGTGCCGCGCCCATCGGGCCTCGATGCCTGCATGCCGAATCGCCTCCAACTGCCGCTCCGCCGCGTATAGCAGCGACAACGCCGGCGTGTTCGGCGTCTGCGAGCGCCGCGCGAACTCCTCGTATTCGATCACATCGAGGTACCGCCCGCGCGAGGGCGCCACGCTCGCCTGCAGCACGAACGCTTCACTGGCCACCGCGAACGCCAAGCCCGGCGGCAGCGCCAAGGCCTTCTGCGAGCCGGTGAGGACGAAGTCCAACCCCCACGCATCGGTCTCCACCGGCTGTCCGGCCACACCCGTCACGCTGTCCACCAGACACATCGCCCCATGACGATGCGCCAGCTCGGTGATGGCCCGGATGTCCGACAACGCCCCGGTGCTCGTCTCCGAGTGCACCACTGTGACCGCCGCGAAGTGCGCGCCGCCGAATCCACCTTCCACCAGCGCTTCTTCCACCTGCTCCAAGTGCGGCGTATCGCCCAGCGGCACCGACAGCACGCGCGTCGAGCGATCACACGACTGGGCGATTCGTGCAAAACGCTCCGAGAATGCACCGTTCACCAGCGAGAGGATCGGCCCCTCCGGCGCGCCGCGGATGGCCATCTCCATGGCGCCCGTCGCCGAACAGCTCATGAGGTAGACCGGCCGCTGCGTGCGGAACACCGATTGCAGCCCATCGACGATCCGCGCGTGCATGGCCTCATATGTGGCGCCGCGATGCGGCAGCATCGGGCGCAGCATCGCTTCAAGGACCTCCGCGCGGACCTCGGTGGGACCGGGAAGAAAGAACGTGCCGAACTGGGCAGGTTGTGTCATGGCCGTGGGAGCAAGAGTGCGAGCACGCGCTCGAACGAATCAGACGTGAAGTCGGCCACGCGCACCACGCTCTCGCGTGTGACGAAGCCGGTGAACGCGATGAAGGCGTCGGCGACGCCGGCAGTGCGGATGACGACATCGGTACTGCCGTCGCCGACGACCACGATCGGCCGCGCAACGCCGTGGGAGATCTCGAGGGAGGCGACGAGTGCGGCCTTCCCGCGTTGCTGCGCGAGCGGACTCGCCGTGTCGAATCCCGCGTACGAACCGTCCGCACCGTGGAAGACATCGACCCCGTGGACATCTTCGGCCACGATCCCGACGTGCGACGCCAACGCGAGAAGCGGGACGCGGAGTCCGCCGCTCACGATCAGCACACGCACTCCCGCGCGCTGCAACGCCGCGACGGAGTCGCAAGCCCCCGGTGCCGTCGCGGCGACGTAGGCGGCACCGAGCCGATCAAGTTCGTCCGCCGTCGGTGCGACCGCGGCCAGACGTTCGCCGTACACGCGCTCCAGCGGCAGCGTGCCGGCCATCGCCTCGTCGGTGAGTCGCGCGATGCGTGCCGCGACATCCGGCGGGCGCAGCGCGGCCAACCAGTCGATGCCTTCGATCCCGACCAGCGTGGAGTCGGCATCGAACACGACCGTGCGCGGCACGAAGCCCAGGCGCGCGTCAGCCAAGGATGTTCCCCGGTGCCATGCGACCGGCTGGGTCGAACTCGCGTTTGGCCGCCCGCATGATGCCCACCTGCTCCGCGCTCGCCTGCAAGCCGAGCCAGCGCGACTTGATCTTGCCGATCCCATGCTCGGCCGCGACGGTGCCGCCCATGCCGATCACCGCGCGCAGCGTGCGCTCCACGACCGCTTCGAGCGACTTCACCTCCTCGGGATCCTTCGCTACCCAGTTCTGGTGCGGATGCCCGTTGCCGATGTGCCCGTACGTGACCGGCACGGGATGTCCGGCCTCGAGCGCGAAGCCGTTGGCGAGCAGGATCGCGTCTTCCACGCGTTCGAGCGGTACCGCCCAGTCGGTGGAGATGCGCCGGCCACCATGTGCGAGATACGGTGCTGTGCGTTCATGCATCGCTGCCGGCACCGCGTGACGCAGGCGCCGCGCCTCGCGGACGGCAGCCTCGCCCTCGAACACGCGCACATCGGAATCAGTCGCGGCGTGCGACTCCGCGAGCGCCAGCCACGCGTCGATCGCCAAGTCGCCTGCCAAACAGTCCTCGGCGTACACCATCACCTGGCCGTCGTGACCCCAGTCCGTCACAGCCGCGGCGCCATGCCCGCCACCCCGCGCGATCCGGAACGCCTCGGCATCGAAGTACTCGAGACAACGCGGCACCACGTCCTGTGATGCCCGCGCCGCGCGGGCGAACGCGATCGCCTCGACGGCACTCGGGAACGGGATGCCCAGACCCGTCTCGCGCATCGGGCGCTCAAGTAGTGCCAGTTCCGCCGCGACGATCACGCCGAGTGTCCCTTCACTGCCGACGAACCAATCGACGAGATCGTGCGTGGGCATGTAGCCCACGGTGTTCTTCTCCACCCTCGGGCGGGTGAACTCACGCACGCTGCCGTCGGCGAGCACCACGGTCAAGGCGCGCACATGCGCGCGCGTGGCGCCGTACATCAACGTGCGCGGGCCCGAGGCGTTGCACGCGATCGCCCCGCCCAGCGAACAGGTCTCGTCGCTGGTGGGATCCGGCGCGAAGAACAGGCCCTCCGCGGCGAGGGTGTGGTTGAGCTGGCCGAGCAGCACTCCCGGTTCCACGCGCGCGGTACGGCGCGCCACATCGATGTCGAGCACGCGATCCATCGCGCGCATGGAGAGCAGCAGCCCCTCACGGGCGACCGAGGCGCCGGTGGTGCTCGTCTGGGCGCCGGCCGGTGTGATCGCGGTGCCGGTCGCGGCGGTCTCGCGCATGAGCGCCACCACCTCGTCCCGTGACGCTGGCCGTACGACCCCCTCGGGCACGAACCGCAGGCCGGACGCGTCGCGCGCATAGCCTTCCAGCACCGCGGGGTCGCGGACGACGTTCGTCACGCGTCGCGGAACTGCACGACCGTCGCCGACCACACATCCGGGAGCGCGAGCAGCACCTCACGCACCGCATGGCCCACGTTGCCGTCGACGGCGATCACGGCGAGCGCTTCCCCGCCCTGCGCCAGTCGCGCCTGGTGGTACTCCGCGATGTTCACGTTCGCGTTACCCAGCGCCGTACCCACGCGCCCGATGACACCCGGCACGTCCTTGTTGGTGAGCACGACCAGCTGCCCCTTCATGGCGACGTCCACATGGTACGGCCCGATGCGCGTGAGGCGCGGCGGCCCGTCGCCCGACGCCACGCCGCCGACGCGCAACTGCTCGCTGCCAGCATGCACGCGCACTTCGATCGCCCGCGGATGCGGCGCGTCGCCGCCTTCAGCCACGGACAGCTCGATCCCGCGCGCCGCCGCGATCGCGCGCGCATTGATGAGGTTGAGCCGGTCGTGCTCCACCGCACCTTCGAGCGCGCCAGCGGCGGCCGCCGCGAGCAGCACACGGCGCGACGCCACCAACTCCGGCCCGGTCTTGAGCGTGATGCCATCGACCGCGCGTGCGCCGCGATCCGCCAGGCGCGCGCGGGCCACGCTCGCGATCCGACGTGCGACCAGCAACGCCGGCTGCAGCGCGCGCCAATCGTCGGGCCCGCCGCTCACGTTGATCGACCGCGACAGTTCACCTTCGAGTAACGCGTCGCGCACCGCTTCGCACACATCCACCGCGACGTTCCGCTGCGCCTCCACCGTGGACGCACCCAGATGCGGCGTCAGCAGCAGGTTGGGCACGTTGCGCAGCGCGTGTTCACCGGCGAGCGGTTCCTTGTCGAACGCATCGATCGCTGCGCCAGCCAGATGCCCCGCGCGCAGCGCGGACACCAGCGCCGCCTCCTCCACGATCCCGCCGCGCGCGAGGTTCGCCACCACGGCACCGCGGCGCAGCTTGGCGAGTTCGGCCGCGCCGATCATCCCGCGCGTCTCATCGGTCAACGGCACATGCACGGAGCAGAACTGCGACTCCGCGAGCAAGCCGTCGAGCGTGGCCATGCGCCGCACCTGCATCGCGACGAACCGCTCCTCGGGGATGTACGGATCGTACGCGATCACGTCCAATCCGAACGCCCGTGCTCGCGTCGCCACAGCAGAGCCGATGCGTCCGAGCCCGACGATGCCGAGCACCTTGCCGCGAATCTCCGACCCCATGAGCGCTGATCGTTCCCAGCGCCCTTCGTGCATCGACTGCTGCGCACGAGGCACGTGGCGCAGCAGCCCGATGATCACGCCAAAGAACAACTCGGCGACGGCGACCGTGTTGCCCGCCGGCGCATTGATGACCGCGATGCCGAGCTCGGTGGCGGCATCCATCGCGATATTGTCCACGCCTACGCCGGCGCGACCCACCACCCGGAGCTTGGTCCCGGCGCGCAACAGCGGCTCGGAGATGCGCGTCGCGCTGCGCCCGATGATGGCGTCGTAGTCGTCGATGCGGCGCAACAACTCGTCCGCTGGTAGCGTGGGGACCTCGTCGACGATGAACGAGGGGACCGCCCGCAGTAGTGCGAGGCCGTCGGGGTCGATTTCGTCAGTGACCAGCAGTCGGTGCGACACGCGCTCGGCGGGTGGAGGGTGCGCGGGGGGAGGGGTTCGATTGGAAGATAGCGTGCGAACCCAGCGTGCGGACCCGCCGCGTCGTTCTCGAGGCGAAACCTTGCGTCCGCATCGTGTCCGCTGCTTGTTCCAAGTCACAATGGTCTGGGTCCACCGCCACGCAGCGCAGTCGCCCACTGCCGGATGAGCGAGTTCGCCGTCTATCTACGGCTCGGCTTCTCGCACATCGCGGATGTGCGCGCGTACGATCACATCCTGTTCGTCGCGGCATTGACGGCGGCGTACGGGCCACGGGAGTGGACGCGGATCGCGTGGTTGGTGACCGCGTTCACGCTCGGGCATTCCCTGACGCTGGCCCTCGCCACGCTCGATCTCGTGCGGGTGTCGTCGGCAGTGGTCGAGCCGGCCATCGCCGCGACGATCGTGTACGCCGCCCTCACTGCGATCCATGACCAGCGGATGGCGACGCGTGGTGGCGACGCAGCCGCTACGACACCGGGTTGGTGGCGCCGCTACGCGACCGCCGGTGTCTTCGGCCTGATCCACGGCCTCGGGTTCAGCGGCTATCTCCGGGCGCTGCTCGGCGACGAGGATTCCATCCTCGGACCGCTGTTCGCGTTCAATGTGGGTCTGGAGATCGGGCAGATCCTCATCGTCGCGGTCGTCTTCGCGATCGGTGTCGCCATCGTGAAGCTGCTGGGCTGGGCGCGGCGCGATTGGGTGTTGGTCCTCGCGGGGGCCACGGCAGGTATCGGTATCACCATGCTCCTCGATCGGGTCTTGGGCGAGTGAACTGCCCGGCGACACCCTCCTTGCCCGGCGAGCATCGGTTAGGTTCCAGTATGCGTCGGCGTACCCCGCTGCTCCGTCTCTCGGCCGCTCTCTCGAGCGCGTGGTTGCTGCTGTTCGGCGCGCTCGCGCCCGCGGTGGTGCCATGCGGGATGGATCATGCCGCCGACGTTGCGATGACGACCGCGGTACACGCGACGCCCGACGAGCATCACGGCGCCCACGCCGACGAACACGCGCCTGCGGCGCCGTTCCATCCCTGCGACTGTGCGTCGGCGTGCTGCTCCCTACCGAACGCAGTAGCGCCGGCGCTTCCGACGGCGACGACCGCGACCACGGTCATTGCGCCGAACGCACGCCTCGCCGAGCCGGTCGCGCTCGGCGCCGAGGTGGGGCCGCGCCTGCTCCCCTTCGCGCACGCACCGCCCGTCTGACGAGCGCGTCCAGACGCCCGGCGTGAAGCTGCCGCCGCGCGCCGTCCGCCGCG
>JADYYN010000295.1 GCA_020853635.1 Gemmatimonadaceae bacterium | reverse complement strand
CGCATGCCGCTCTGCAGGGCGTCGCGGTCATAGACCGGCGTGTCCAGGAAGCCGTCACCGAACCAGGCCTGGCGGCTGCCCTTGCGCGCCTCGCGCTGCGCGCCGGTGGCCAGCGCGCCTGCGATGGCCAGTTCGGGCACGGGGCCCACGCAGTTGACGCGGAAGTTGATGGCCTCGAAACGCGCCGAGGGCGGCACCGCGGTGTAGCGGGTGCGGTAGGCCTGCTCGAACAGGGCGCGCAGCTGCGGCACCTGCGCCGCGTCGATGCTGCCCGCGGGCAGTGCCACGCGGATGTCGTGCATCTGGCCGACCAGCCGCATGTCGGCCCAGCGCGTGACCGTGATGTCCGCATCCGGCACGCCGGCGGCGCGCAACTGTTCGCGGCCCTGGGCTTCCAGCTGGCCCAGCACCTGGTTCATGGCCGTGCCGTCGCGCAGGTTGGAGAGTTCCACCGGCATCGACTGCACCTGCTCGAAGGACAACGGCGCGGCCAGGAAGCCGAAGGCGGAGGCAGCCCCGGAGGCTGGCGGAATGATGACCTCGCGCACGCCCAGGGCGCGCGCCACGTCGACCGCGTGCGCCGGGCCGGCACCGCCGAAACCCACCATGCTGAAGGAACGCGGATCCTTGCCGTGTTCGACCAGGTGCACGCGCGCGGCTGCCGCCATGCTGTCGACCACCAGCGCGTGGATGCCCCAGGCGGCCTGCGGCACGCTCAGTTGCAGCGCATCGGCCACCTTGCGCATGGCGCGCTCCGCGCCCGGCAGGTCGAGGTTCATCGCACCGCCCAGGAAAAACTGCGGGTCGTAATACCCCAGCAGCAGACAGGCATCGGTGACGGTCGGTTCGGTCCCGCCCAGCCCGTAACAGGCCGGGCCGGGCGCCGAGCCGGCCGAATGCGGCCCCACCTTGAGCAAGCCCAGGGAATCGATGGCGGCGATCGAGCCCCCGCCGGCACCGATCTCGATCATGTCGATCACCGGTGTCTTGATCGGCAGGCCCGAGCCCTTGGTGAAGCGGTGCACCCGGGCGGCCTCCAGCATGGGCATGACCTCGAACTGGCCGTCCTCGATCAGCGCCGCCTTGGCCGTGGTGCCGCCCATGTCGAAGGAGATCACGTCCTTGTGACCGGCGAGCCGGCCGAACCAGGCCGTGGCCAGCCCGCCGCCGGCGGGGCCGGACTCCAACAGCCGGATCGGGAACGCACGAGCCGTCTGTGGCGACATCAAGCCACCAGCCGAATGCATGAGACGTAGCGCGCCGGCGAAGCCGCGTGCCGCCAGCTCGCGCTGCAATTTTTCGAGGTAGACGCTCATCAGCGGCTGAACGAAGGCGTTTGCAGCCGTGGTGACACATCGCTGGTACTCGGAGATCTCGGGCACGACGGCACTGGACAAGGCCAGCGCAAGCTGCGGGAACTCGCGCGCCGCGAGTTCCGCCACCTGCTGCTCGTGCACCGGGTTGCGGTAGGCATGCAGGAAACACACGGCCACGGCGTTGACACCGGCGGCCACCAGTTGTGCCAGGCGCGCACGCACCTCGGCCGGGTCCAGCGGCATGACGACCCGCCCCCGGCTGTCCAGGCGCTCGGCCAGCTCCAATCGCCGGTCGCGCGGCACCAGCGGCTCAGGGAACTGGAGGAACAGGTCGTAGATGTCGTAACGCTGTTCGGTTCCCATCTCCAGGATGTCCCGGAAT
>JADYYN010000280.1 GCA_020853635.1 Gemmatimonadaceae bacterium | reverse complement strand
GAAGCGCTTGGCGTTCGACGCGGCCAAGGGGCGGCTCTGGGTGGTGTGCCCGAGCTGTCGCCAGTGGAACCTCTCGCCACTCGATGAGCGCTGGGAGGCGATCGAAGCGGCCGAGCAGTTGTATCACGACACGCGCAAACGCGTCGCCACGGATCAGATCGGGCTGGCAGTGCTTGCCGACAAAACGGAGTTGATCCGGATCGGGAAGCCTGTTCTGCCGGAGTTCGCGGCGTGGCGGTACGGGCCGCGGTTCCGCGCGCGCCATCGCAAGGCGGTGCTCATTGGCAGCGGCGCCATCGTGGCCGGGATCGCCGGCTTCATCGCCGGTCCCATAACCGGGCTCGTATCCGGCGGCGTGGCGATGCTTCCGGTGCACATCTTCAACATGTCGCACCTCTTCACGAGGGCCAGCCGGTCGATCGCGCGGTTCGAAACCCCATCTGGGATCCGCTCTGCCTCATCGGTCCATGTCGGGACGACGCACTTGTTCCGCGTGCCCGATGACCCGCAGGGATGGGCGATCAGTCTACGGCTGTTCCGCGGGGATGTACCGGTGGGACGGTTCGGTGCCTCCTACAGTAAAGAGGACGCGCGAGTCACCCTGACGGGGGAGCAGGCGCGCGCGGCGCTGGGCCTTCTCTTGCCGCGGATGAATCGCGAAGGGGGCGGCAAACGCACGGTTGAATCCACGGTCAAACTCATTGAGAGCGCCGGCTCCCCCGAGGCCGTCATCCAACGCGTCGCCGAGGCCTCCGAACGCCGCCAGAAGGTCGACAGCACACAGGGCCTCGCCTGGATCGACCCCGAGTTCCGCCTCGCCCTGGAGATGGTCACCCAAGAGGCCGCCGAACGTCGCGCCATGGAGGGCGAACTAGGCGCCCTCGAAGCCGCCTGGAAGGACGCCGAGGAGATCGCCGCCATCGCGGACAGTCTCACACTCCCGCAACAGCTGCTGACGCGCCTTGAACGGCTCGGTGGGAAGGCCTAACTTTATCAGGTTGCACCATTTACGCCTGACAAACCGATGCCAACCTACGAGTATCGCTGCCCCGCGGGGCACGACTTCGAGAAGTTCGTCCAGAAGATGAGTGACGCCCAGTCCGAGCTCCCTTGCCCGCAGTGCGGCGTGGTGGCCGGTCGACGCCTCTCCGCTGGCGGCGGACTGCTCTTCAAGGGCTCTGGGTTCTACATCACCGACTACGGCAAGGACGGCAAGAAGGATCAGCGCGCCGCCGCGAAGTCCGACGCGTCCACCGGAGCCGTGAGCACGAGCACGCCCAGCCCGTCCACACCGGGCACGCCGGCCGCCGCCCCCGCGGCACCGAGCAGTAGCACGTCCTCCTCGACGAGCAGCACGCCCAAGTCCGGTCCCGCGACGTGAACGGACTCGATTCACTGCGCGCGGCACTCGTGCGCGCGGCGGTGCAGATCGGTGCGCCCGCTGACATCGCGCCGGTGCTCGAGCGCCCGCGCGACCCCGCACACGGCGACTGGGCGACCAACGTTGCCATGACCCTCGCCAAGCCGCTCGGCAAAAAGCCGCGCGAGATCGCCGACGCGCTCATCGCCGCGCTCGATACCAAGGCGGCGGGTGTCTCCGAGGCGTCGGTCGCGGGACCGGGCTTCATCAACTTCCGCCTCTCCACCGCCGATCTCGCCTCGGGCATCGCGCGCATCCTGCAGTCGGGTGAGCAGTGGGGGAAGGGAACCGGCGGCAACGGGCGCGCGGCGATGGTCGAGTTCGTCTCGGCGAACCCCACAGGACCGCTGCATGTGGGACACGGTCGTCAGGCGGCGCTCGGTGACTCCATCTCGTCGCTGCTCGCCTCGCAGGGCTGGAAGGTCACGCGCGAGTTCTACTACAACGACGCCGGGGTGCAGATCGCCAACCTCGCGCTCTCGGTGCAAGCGCGGTTGCGCGAGCGCGCCGGCGATGCGCTGGTGATCCCCGAGGGCGGCTACCACGGCGACTACATCCGCGAGATCGCGGAGCGCTACGCCGCCGAGTTCCCGAACGATCCGCGTGGCGAACAGCTCGAGCAGGTGCGTCAGGTCGCGGTGCGTGAACTGCGCAAGGAACAGGACCTCGACCTCCGCGCCTTCGGCGTGCAGTTCGACAACTACTACCTCGAGTCCTCGCTCTACACCGACGGGTTGGTCGACAAGACGGTGAGTGGCCTGCAGAAGACCGGCCACACCTTCGAGGACGACGGTGCGTTGTTCCTGCGCACGACGAGTTTCGGCGACGACAAGGACCGTGTCATGCGCAAGCGCGACGGGACCTTCACGTACTTCGTGCCCGATGTCGCATACCACGTGACCAAGTTCGAGCGCGGCTTCACGCGTGCGATCAACGTGCAGGGTGCCGACCATCACGGCACCACGGCGCGTGTGCGCGCCGGCTTGCAGGCGCTCGACATGGGTGTGCCCAAGGGCTACCCCGAGTACGTGCTGCACCAGATGGTCACGGTCATGAAGTCCGGCGAAGAGGTGAAGATCTCCAAGCGCGCCGGCAGCTACGTGACGGTGCGCGATCTCATCGACGAAGTCGGTCGCGACGCGGTGCGGTACTTCTTCCTCATGCGGAAGGGCGACAGCCAGCTGGTGTTCGACGTCGATCTCGCGCGCTCACAGTCGGAAGAGAATCCGGTCTACTACATCCAAATGGCGCACGCGCGCCTCTGCGGCATCTTCCGCGTGGGTGAAGTCGATGCCACACGCGTCACTGGCGAAGGACTCGACTGGTCGGTGCTCGACACGCCCGAAGAGCGCGAATTGGTGAAGGCGCTGCTCGACTGGCCCGCCTTCGTTGCGACCGCCGCCGAGAATCTGGAGCCCCATCGCGTGGCCAACTGGCTGCTCGAGACGGCACGGATGGTGCATACCTGGTACCACAAGTGTCACGTGCTCGGCGAGCCAGAGCCGATCATGCAGGCCCGACTCGCTCTCGCCAAGGCCGCGCGCATCACACTCGCGAACGGCCTCGGTTTGCTCGGCATCTCCGCACCAGAGAGGATGTGAGGATGTGAGAACCTGAGGATGGGCGGAACGCACGTCCCGCATCGTCTCTCCTTACACCTCACACCTCACACCTCACACCTTTCACTTTCCGCCTCGGCCTATGTCGCTCCTAGTGGTTGGCTCTGTCGCTCTTGACTCCGTCGAGACCCCCTTCGGCAAGGCTGATGAGGTGTTGGGTGGGTCCGCGAACTACTTCTCCGCGTCGGCCTCGCACCAGACGCCGGTGCAGTTGGTGGGTGTGATCGGCAGCGACTACCCGGTGGAGAAGCTCGAGCCGCTCAAGGCCCGAGGTGTCGACTTCGCCGGCCTCGAACACGCGGAAGGTGAGTCGTTCCGCTGGCGCGGCCGCTATCGCCACGACCTCAACTCGGCCGAGACACTCGAGACTCGACTCGGTGTGTTCTCGCACTTCAAGCCGAAGCTGCCCGAGAAGTTCGTCAACGCCGACTACGTGTTCCTCGCCAACATCGATCCGCGCCTGCAGCTCGACGTGTTGCGCCAGGTGAAGAAGCCCAAGCTCGTCGCCTGCGACACGATGAACTTCTGGATCGAGTCGCGTCGGCCCGACCTGCTCGAGCTGCTCAAGCACGTGGACCTCATCACGCTCAATGATGGCGAGGCGCGTCAGCTCACCGAGAAAGCCAATCTCGTGCACGCCGCCCGCTGGATCCTCGACCGGGGCCCGCGCACGGTGCTCATCAAGAAGGGCGAACACGGCGCGTTCATGTTCACCAAGGACACCGTGTTCTTCGCGCCGGCGTATCCGCTCGAGTCGGTGTTCGATCCCACGGGCGCGGGCGATTCGTTCGCCGGCGGCTTCATGGGCTACCTCGCCCGCACCGACGACCTGAGTGAAGCGAATCTGCGCCGCGCCGTCATCGTCGGCTCGGCCATGGGGTCGTTCGTGGTGGAAGGATTCTCCATCACCCGACTGCTCGAAGTCACGCGCAGCGACATCGAGAAGCGGGTCGCAGAGTTCCATCGCCTTGTCACCTTCGATCAAGCCCTGACGTGACGCAGGAGACGCTCACCTACGCCAGCGCCGGCGTCGACATCGACGCGGCCGACGACTCCAAGCACCGCATCAAGCGGTTGGTGGAGTCCACGTTCACCGCGGGCGCACGCGGTGCGTTCGGCGGGTTCGGCGGCATGTTCCGCGTGCCCGAGGGCTACAAGAAGCCTCTGCTGGTGTCGAGCGCCGACGGCGTGGGCACCAAGATCAAGATCGCCATCGAGGCCGACCGGCACGACACCATCGGTCATTGCCTCGTGAACCACTGCGTCAACGACATCCTCGTGCAGGGCGCGACGCCGCTCTTCTTCTTGGACTATGTCGCGTTCGCGAAGCTCATCCCGTCGGTGGTGGAGGGGGTGGTCGCGGGTGTGGCGGCGGGATGTCGTGAGAACGGCGCGTCGCTGGTCGGTGGTGAGACGGCCGAGATGCCTGGCGTGTACACCGCGCCCGACTACGACCTCGCCGGCTTCATCGTCGGCTGCGTGGAAGAAGACCACGTGATCACGTCCGCCGGTGTGAAGGACGGCGACGTGCTGGTCGGACTCGCGTCCACCGGCCTGCACACCAACGGCTACTCGCTGGCGCGCCGCATCATCAGCGATCGCCTCAAGCTCGGGCCGCGTGATCCGTATCCGGAGGCCGGCGGCAAGTCCGTCGCCGACGTCATGCTGGCGGTGCATCGCTCGTACCTCAACGTGCTCCGACCCGCCTTGGGTCACATCCACGCGATGGCGCACATCACCGGCGGCGGCATTCCCGGCAATCTCGACCGCGCGTTACCGTCACAAACTGACGCCGTCGTCGAAATGAAGAGCTGGGAGATTCCCTCGACGTTCCGCGTGCTCGAGGACGCCGGCCGAGTGGACCGGGCGGAGATGTACCGTGCGTTCAACATGGGGGTAGGCATGATTGTGATTACCGACACAGCCGGGGCGGCGGTCATTCGTGACCTTGCCTCGAAGGCCGGCGTCGATAATTGGATCATCGGCCACACCCGTCCTGGATCGGGGCGGGTTCACCTCGTCTGACACGGAGTTCGTCCTCATGCGTCGTCTTGCTCTTGCTGCTGCGGTGCTCGCTGCTTCTGCTGCCCCCGTTCGTGCGCAGGCCTGCGCCGGCGGTGTCACGCAGGACGCCTGTCAGAAAGCGGTCGATCTTTGGGGTTATATGATGCCGCAGCTCGGTACCTCGCTGGTCGGCGGCTCGCACACGCTGGGCATGGGTACGACGCTCGGTGGCTTCGGACATTTCGCGATTGCGCTGCGCGCGAATGCGGTGCGCGGTGACCTTCCCGACTTGAGCACGATCAGCGTCAGTGCCGCCGGCCGACAGAACTCGAACCTCGACACGCAGGAGCAGTTCGTCGGCCTGCCGGGCGTCGACTTCGCGATCGGCGTGTTCAAGGGCTTCCCGCTCGGCGTCACGCGCGTGGGTGGCGTCGATTTCATCGGCTCCGTCACCTACATCCCCGAGATCGAGGGCGACGGCACGTCGATCGCTCCCACGGACGGCTCCACCAAGTTCGGCTTCGGCGCGCGCGTCGGCCTGCTTGAACAGTCGCTCATCGTGCCGGGCGTCTCGTTCTCGTACCTCGTGCGCGATCTGCCCACCGTCGACCTCACGGCCGAGGCGTCCAACGCGACGTTCGCCATCAATGACTTCAGCTTGAAGAGCAAGTCCTGGCGCATCGCCGCACAGAAGAACCTGCTGCTCTTTCAGCTCGGCGCCGGTTTCGGACAGGACACGTACGAGTCCGGCGCGTCCATCAACGGCACGTACAACGGCGTGACCCCGTTCAACGCGTCGGCGGCGCAGGAACTCACGCGCACCACGATGTACGGGAGCCTCGGCTTCAACCTGTTCCTCGCCAAGCTGGTCGCAGAAGTCGGCCAGGTGAGCGGTGGTGATGTGACGACGTTCAATACGTTCACCAACGAAGCCGACAAGTCGCGCCTCTACGGCACCGTCGGTCTCCGCATCAGCTTCTGAGCCCCGAGTCCCACGCACTTTCCCCAGCTGAGGCCCCGCAGGACGGGGGCCGGATGCGTCGCGCGCTCGTCCTGGCGCGACGCGGCTGGGGTCGGACGGCGCCGAACCCTCTGGTCGGCGCCGTCGTCGGTCGTGATGGGGTGATAGTCGGCGAGGGCTACCACGTCGCGTACGGCGGGCCACACGCCGAGGTGATGGCACTGGCCGCCGCGGGTGATCGCGCGCGCGGCGCTGACGTCTACGTCACACTCGAGCCCTGCGCGCACCACGGCAAGACACCGCCGTGCTCCGACGCACTGATCGCCGCCGGCGTGCGCCGCGTCATCTATGCCGTGCCTGACCCCAACCCCGTGGCGGGTGGCGGCGCAGCGCGCCTCCGCGCGGCGGGCATCGCGGTCACGGGCGACGTCGAACGGGCCGCGGCCGAAGAACTGAACGCGCCGTTCCTGTTCGCGCACCGCGGAGCGTCGCGCCCCTGGGTCACACTCAAGCTCGCCGTCTCGCTCGAGGGCGCCCTCGCGCCTCAGGATCGCTCGCAGCGATGGCTCACCGGTGAGCCGGCGCGCAAGCACGTGCATCTCCTGCGGGCGGGCGCCGATGCGATCGCCGTAGGAATCGGCACGGTGCTCGCTGACGACCCGGAGCTCACCGTGCGGAAAGGTCGGCGCCCCCGCGTGAAGCCCGCCCGGGTGGTCTTTGACGCCCGCGCGCGGCTCCCGCTCACCGCCAAGTTGGTTCGAACCGCGAAGAAGGTCCCGACGTGGCTGGTCGTGCAGCCGACCGCCGACTCGAACGCCCTGGCGACCCTCGAACAGAAGGGGGTGCGTGTCTTCCGAGCGGACGCCCTCGGCGACCAGCTCGCCACGCTCCGCGGGGCGGGGGTCCAGCACCTGTTCGTGGAGGGCGGGGCAGGGTTGGCCGGGAGTCTGATCAATGCTGGATTCGTCGATCGACTGATTATCTTTCAGGCGCCGGTCCTGCTCGGGGCCGGTGCCCTCTCCGCCTTCGGGGAGGTCTCGACTGGAGCGGCGTTCACCGAACGCTGGCGTCTCATGGATCATCGGGCGTTCGCCGATGATGTGATGAGCGTCTACGCCCCCGCCGATCGCTGATTCCACCGTCGTCCCTCCCCGCCGTCGCCCCGTCGATGTTCACCGGTCTCATCACCGCAGTCGGCACGATCCGCGAGGTGTCCACCACGGACGCCGGTCGCGAGTTCGTGGTGGCGGCTCCGTACACCGGACTCTCGGTGGGTGAGAGCATCGCCTGCAACGGTTGCTGCCTGACCGTGCGGACCTTCGGTGACGGGTTGTTCACGGTGGCCGCGATCGTCACCACGCTCGACCGCACGACACTCGGCGGATGGCGCGTGGGTGACACCATCAATCTCGAACGCGCGCTCGCCGTCGGGGACCGCTTGGGCGGGCACATCGTCCAGGGCCACGTCGACGGCGTCGGCACGGTGCTCTCCACCGAAGAGCGCGGCGATGCGTGGCTGATCGATTTCTCCGTGCCCAGCGACATCGACGACCTGCTCGTGCCGCTCGGCAGTATCGCCGTGGATGGCGTGAGTCTCACAGTGAACGCCCTGCCGCGCGCCGGCGTTTGCCAACTGTCCATCATCGAGCACACGCTCCGCCACACCACCCTCGGCACGCTGCGTGCAGGGAGTCGGGTGCATGTGGAAGCGGACATGCTCGCCAAGCATCTCAAGCGCCTCGCGGCGCCCCTCCTGACCCACTGACCCATGTTCGGGACTATCGAGCAGGCCCTTGAGGACCTGCGTGCAGGCAAATTCATCGTCGTCGCCGACGACGAGGATCGCGAGAACGAAGGCGATCTGATCGGCGCGGCGGAGTTCATCACGCCCCAGATGGTGAACTTCCTCATGGGTGCCAAAGGCATGATCTGCGTGGCGCTCTCGCCGGAGCGCGTGAAGGAACTCGCATTGCCGATGATGGGCGACGAGAACACCGATGCGCTCCGCACGGCGTACACCGTCACCATCGACGGCGCGCCGCGCCACGGCGTGACCACGGGCATCAGTGCGAGCGACCAGGCCACGACCATCCGCCTTGCGGCGCTGCCCACCACGCAGCCCAGCGATCTTCGTCGTCCCGGGCACGTGCACCCGCTGCGTGCGCGCGAGGGCGGCGTGCTGCAGCGGGTGGGGCACACCGAGGCCGCGGTCGATCTCATGCGGCTCGCCGGCCTGCAGCCTGCGGGGGTGATCTGTGAGATCCTCACGGCCGACGGCTCTTCGGCGCGCCGCCCCGACCTCGAGGCCTTCGCCAAGGAGCACAAGCTCACGTTCATCACGGTCGCGCAGCTGGTGGCGTATCGCCTGCAGCACGAGCGGCTCGTGCACCGTGAGGCCGATGTGCGCCTGCCCACCGAGTTCGGCGAGTTCCGCCTCGTGGGGTATCGCAACGACGTCGATGATCGCGAACACGTCGCGCTCATCTACGGCGAGATCGCCGGCGCCGAGGACGTGTTGGTGCGCATGCACTCCAAGTGCCTCACCGGCGACACGTTCCATTCCATGCGCTGTGACTGCCACTGGCAGTTGCATGAGGCCATGCGCTTGGTCGCCGAGGCGGGCCGAGGGGTCATCGTGTACCTCGACCAGGAAGGCCGCGGCATCGGGCTGCTCAACAAGCTCAAGGCCTACGCGCTGCAGGACGCCGGCGCCGACACGGTCGAAGCCAACGAGCGACTCGGCTTCGCCCCGGATCTGCGCAACTACGGCATCGGCGCGCAGATCCTGCTCGACCTGGGGCTCACGTCCATCCGTCCCATCACCAACAATCCCAAGAAGCTCGTCGGTCTGGAGGGCTATGGGATCCGCCTCGGAGAGCGCGTGCCGATCATCTCGCCCGCGACCACCGAGAATGCTGACTACCTCGAGACCAAGCGCACCAAGCTCGGTCACCTCCGAGCGATCTAGTGGCTGAATTCATCGGGACGCCGACCGGTCATGGTCGGCGCATCGTCATCGTGGCGGCACGCTTCAACGCGAACATCACCGAGAAGCTGGTCGAGGGCGCGATCGAAGCGTGCATCAAACACGGCGCCGCGTTCGAGGACGTGGACGTGCTCTGGGTGCCCGGCGCGTGGGAGCTACCGCCGGCGGTCGCCCGTGCGCTGCAGACCGAACGTTACGACGTATGCATCGCGCTCGGCGCGGTGATCCGCGGCGACACCCCGCACTTCGACTTCGTGGCCGGTGAGGCCTCCCGCGGCCTCGCGCAGATCCAGGGCGAGTTCGGTGTGCCGATCGGCTTCGGCTTGCTCACCTGCGACACCATGGAGCAAGCTGAGGCGCGCGCCGCCGGCGCGCACGGCAACAAGGGATGGGACTCCGCACTCGCCGCGTTGGAGATGTCCGATCTCTTCGCTCGGCTCGATCTCGCCGACGGAGGGACCGATGCCGACCAGGGTTGAGACCCGCGGACGCTCGCGCGCGCTGCAGGCGCTCTACGCGTGGGATGTGCGTGGCACGCCCGACAACCTGCCCCGCGTTGCGGCGAACGTGTGGGACGATCTCGCGATCGCACCCGAGGAACGCGCCTTCGCCGACGCGTTGGTGAAGCTGGTGGCGTTGGAGCGCCTCGAGATCGACGCCGATCTCACCGAAGTCACCACCAACTGGCGTCTCGAGCGGCTCGGACACATCGAGCGCTCCGTGCTGCGCCTGGCTGCGGCGGAGCTCATGCAGGGCGGTACGCCGCCGCGCGTGGTGATCCAGGAATGCGTGCGGCTCGCTGAACGCTTCGGCACCGCGCAGAGCGCGCGCTTCGTGAATGGCGTCATCGACGCCCTCGCACGCCGGATGGGTCGTCTCTCTTGAAGATCGTCGCGGTCAACTGGCAGGACCTCGAGAATCCGCAGGGCGGTGGGGCCGAGACGCATCTGCATGAGATCCTCGAGCGGCTCGCCGGTTGGGGACACGAGGTGGTGCTGCTCTGTGGCGGGTGGCCCGACTGCCCTCCCCGCGCGACGCGCAACGGGGTCGAGATCCATCGCGTGGGCACGCGGCAGAGTTATCCGTTCAAGGTGCGCGCCTATTGGGAGCGCGTGCTCAAACCGCGCGGCTTCGATGTGCTGTACGAGGACATCAACAAGGTCCCGCTCTACACCACGCGGTGGGGAGCGAAGCGTGTGGTGGCCGTGGTGCCGCATCTGTTCGGCGAAGCGGCGTTCCAAGAGCTGAACCCGGTGCTGGCTGCAGCCGTGTGGCTCTCCGAGAAGCCTATCCCCTGGATGTACCGCGGTGTGGACTTCCAGGCGATCAGCGAGAGCACAGGGGACGATCTCGTGGCGCGCGGCATCCCGCGCGAGCGGGTGGTGGTCATCCCGCCGGGGGTCTCGTTCGACTATTACACGCCCGACGCATCGGTGCGCTCGTCCACGCCGGTGTTCTCGTATCTGGGGCGTCTCAAGAAGTACAAGGGCGTCGATCTCGTGATCCGCGCGTTCGCGCAGCTCCCGCAGCGCGATGCCGTCCTGGAGATCGCAGGGGCAGGGGATTATCGACCGGTGTTGGAATCACTGGTCGCGTCGCTTGACCTCGGTGCGCGCGTGCGGTTTCTTGGCTTTGTGAGCGAGACGGAGAAGCTCGCGTTGCTGCGCCGGTCATGGGCGGTGGCGCTGGCGTCGCCGAAGGAAGGATGGGGCCTCACGAACGTCGAGGCCGAAGCGTGCGGGACGCCGGTGGTCGCGTCCGATTCACCGGGGATCCGGGAGTCGGTGCGCGACGGAGAGACCGGATTCCTCACGCCGCATGGGGATGTGCCCGCACTCGCGGCGGCGATGGGGCGGTTGGCGTCGTCGCCAGCACTCGTTGCGGAGATGGGAGCACGGGCTCGACGGTTCGCGGAGTCGTTCACCTGGGAACGGTGTGCGCGCTCGACCGAGGCGCACTTGCAGCAGGTCATCACCCGAGGAGGTTGAAGTGGAGATCCACTTTCACGCGCATCACGCCGATGTCTCCGACGCGATGCGCAAACGGGCCGAACGCGAGGTGCGCCGCGTGGCCGTGCGACTGCCGCGTGTGGTGGAGGCCATTGTCCGCTTCGAGCTCGACGGCACGGTGCGCCGTGTGTCGGTGGCGCTGCGCGCTCCGCAGCACCACGACCTGATCGGGCGGGCCGAGGGACGCTACTACGGGCCCGCCCTGGTGCAGGCGTTGCAGCGCGTGAAGGCGCAGGCCGCCAAGGAGAAGAAAGGCCTACCCAAGGGCCGAGCGCACCGCGACGCGCGACGCGCCTCCTGATGGCTCCGCTCACCATCGCCACGTTCATCGAGCGAACCAAGGACCTCCTCGAACTCGAGGTCCTTGGCAGCCCGGATGGACTGGCGCGCGAAGTCCCGACGGCGGACGCGTCCGGGCCGGGCCTCGTGCTCGCCGGGTACGTCGGGCGGTTCGTGCACCAGCGCCTGCAGGTGCTGGGCGAGACCGAGGTGAGCTATCTCCGCGCACTGCCTGCTGAGGAGCGTACGCGCATCCTCGACACGTTCCTGCGCTACCCGGTGCCCTGCGTGATGGTGACCAAGGGGCTGGAGTTGCCCGAGGGCATGGAGGACATCGCCAAACAGCACGGCGTGACCATCTTGCGCTCGCGGCTCAAGACGCAGGAGTTCTACAAGCGGATCACGCCGTTCCTCGAGGACGCGTTCGCGCCGACCACGTCGCTGCATGGCTCCCTCGCTGACGTCTACGGCGTCGGGCTGCTCTTCACCGGCGCAAGCGGCATCGGCAAGTCGGAGTGCGTGCTCGATCTCGTCGAGCGTGGCCACCGCCTCGTCGCTGACGACCTCGTGATCACGCGCAAGAAAGGGCACGACATCGTCATCGGCTCCGGGCATCCGCTGCAGCGGCACTTCATGGAGATCCGCGGCGTCGGGCTGATCGACGTGAAGGCGATCTTCGGCATCCGCGCGGTCCGACAGCAGAAGCGCATCGAAGTGGTCGTCGTGCTCACCAAGTGGGAGGAGGGCATGGTCGTGGAGCGCACCGGACTCGAGGTCGACTCCACGGAGATCCTCGGTGTGGAGATCCCGCGCATCCACGTGCCGCTCAACCCGGGCAAGAACATCACGGTCATCGCCGAGGTCATCGCGATGAACCATCTCATGCGGTACAGCGGGGAGGATCCCGCGCAGGCCTTCAACGAGCGATTGAAGGGCCACCTGCAGCAGAAGGCTGACGTGCAACGCTATCTCCTCGACGACGATGAGTGAGTCGGACGCGCCGGCACTCGCGCCCAAGGCGATCCTCGCGGGCCACGGGGCGTTCGCCGAAGGCGCGCTCTCGGCCGTGGCGCAGATCACCGGGCTGCAGGACCGCTTCATCGCGTTCAGCAACATGGGGCTCGGCCCGGGTGAGATCGAGGCACGGTTGCGTGAGACGCTCGATGCGAGCGGTGCACGGTTGATCTTCACGGATCTCCCGGCTGGGAGCTGCACGATCGCGGCGCGTCGCATCGCGAAGGACCGGCCCGACGTCGTCGTCGTCACCGGTGTCGCACTTCCCACGTTGCTCAGTTTCGTCTGCGGCAGTGATGTGCAGGCGGCGGTGGAGCAAGGGCGGAAGGCGCTCACCGTCCTGGAGGTCCCGCGTGGCGCTTGACCTCGTCCGCATCGATGATCGCCTCATCCACGGCCAAGTCGTCGTGGGGTGGGGACAGCCCTGTGGCGTCGGGTTCATCGTGTTGGTCGACGACGCGGTCGCGACGAGTGAGTGGGAGCAGGAGCTGTACCGCATGGGTGTCCCTCCCGAGATGGATGTGTTCTTCGATTCCGTCGAGAGTGCGGCGCGACGGTTGCCGGAGTATCGCGCGGACCGGCGCGTGGGCATGCTGCTCACGGGCGACATCGAGACCATGGAGCGGTTGGTCACTGCGGCACCGAGTATTCGCACCGTGACCGTCGGCGGGATCCATCACAAGCCCGGGCGCGTGGCGCGGTTGCGCTACGTGTTCCTGACGCCCGATGAGGAGGCGCACCTGCGCGCGCTCGCGAAGCGCGGGGTCACGGTGACCGCGCAGGACGTGCCCGCGGCCGCGCCGCTCTCGCTCGACGCGCTGCTCGCCGGCGACGGGGTCGGTTGATGGGGGACGCGTTGCTCTTCCTCCCGCTCACCGTGCTCGGCGCCGTGCTCGCGCTCGATGTGGTGAGCTTTCCGCAGGCGATGTTCTCGCGGCCCATCGTCGCGGCGACGCTCGCCGGTGCGTGGGTGGGTGAGCCCGACCGTGGGCTCGCGATGGGTGTCGCACTCGAGTTCTTCGCGCTCGAATCCATGCCGTTCGGTGCCTCGCGGTACCCGGAGTGGGGCTCGGCCTCCGTGGTGGGAGGGGCGCTCTTCGCGCTGACGCCGGAGGGCACGGCTGCGGCGATGACGGCAGCCGCGTTGAGCGCCCTGCTCGTGGCGAGTGTCGGTGGGACGTCGATGGTGCTGCTTCGCCGCTTCAATGCGTACTGGGCGCGACAGCAGCAGGCGCGCATCGCACGCGGCTCGGGCTCAGCGGTGGTCGCGCTGCAGTTGGCGGGGCTGACGGCCGACCTCACACGCGGCGCGTTGCTCACGTTCCTTGGGCTCGCGGTGCTCGTGCCGCTGCATGAGGCGATCGTAGCGTCGTTCACGATGTCGCCGACCGTCTCACGCGCGGTCGTGGTCGCGGCGGCGAGCGCGGTGGGGCTCGCGGCGGTCTGGAAGGTGGTACACACCACGCCGCTAGCGCGATGGTATCTCGCGGCCGGTGTCGCGATCGGCATGCTCATCGCTGCGGGGCTCATGTGACCACGCCATCGATGACCATGGACGCGGCATCCGCGGCCGTGCTGCCGCTCCGCGTGCGCCTGGCGATGTTGTTGCGCTGTTTCGCCATTCAAGGCGTGTGGAACTACGAGACCATGTTGGGGAACGGCATCGCCTTCTGCATGGAACCGGCCCTGCGGCGGTTGCCCGGTGGGCGCGGTGGGGACGCGTACCGTCAGGCGATGGCTCGGCATAGCGGCTACTTCAATGCGCATCCGTATCTCGCCTCGGTCGCGGTCGGTGCACTCGCGCGCGCGGAGCTCGATGGTGTCCCGGCGGTGCAGATCGAGCGGTTCCGCGTCGCCGCGCCCGGGCCGCTGGGCTCGGTGGGCGATCGCTTGATCTGGGCCGGCTGGCTCCCGTTGTGTTCGGCGCTCGCGCTGCTGGCGTTCGGGCTCGGGGTGCGCCCGCTCGGAGTTGTGCTCATCTTCTTGGGGGCCTACAACATCGTGCATGTCGGGTTGCGCTGGTGGGGGCTGCAGGCGGGGCTCACACATGGCCTGCGTGTGGCGCAATCGCTCGGGAACCCGGTGTTGCGACAAGGACCCGCACATGTGGCGCGGGCGACGGCACTCGTCGCGGGCATCGCGTTGCCCGTCGCGGCCCAGGGGATCATCGGGCCCGGTCGGGTGGTGTTGGGCAGTGTGCTCGCGGCCGTGGCGGCCGGTGCGACACTGGTGACGCTGTTGCACGGCAAGATCGAAGGGTGGCGACTCGCCACCATCGTGCTGGCCGCCTTCGTCCTCTACTCGGTGGTGCGCTGATGCCTGAACGAGCCGTCCAGGTCGTGAATGCGAACGGGATCCACGCCCGTCCCGCGGCCGAGATCGTGAAAGTCGCCGGGAAATTCAAGGCGCACATCACCATCGCTCGCGATGACCTCGAAGTGAACGCCAAGAGCATCATGGGCGTCATGATGCTCGCCGCCGAGTGCGGTGCGACCGTGCGGCTCAAAGCCGACGGCGATGACGCCGAGGGCGCGCTCGATGCGCTCGCGGTGCTCATCGCGAATCGGTTCGGGGAGCACTAGCCGGTGCCAGCGTCGCTGCACGGCGTCTCCGCCTCACCCGGCATCGTCGCGGGCACCGCGCATCTCCTGCGATGGGAGGTGCCGGAGGTCCCGTCGCGCGTGATCGACGACGCGGAGATCGACGCCGAGATCGCGCGTCTCCGCACGGCGGTCGACGGCGCGGTCGAGCGGTTGCGCGGCGTGAAGGCGCGCGCGGAAGAGAATGCCGGGGCGGCCGAAGCGGCGATCTTCGATGTGCAGATCGCCATCTTGCAGGACGCGGAACTCCGCGGCCGCGTGGAGTCGCTCGTGAAGCAGAACCTCGCGGCAGAGAAGGCCTTCGACCTCGTGATGCTCGAGTGGCGCGAACACTTCGGGCGCTCGACCAACCCGATGATGCGTGAACGCGTCGGCGACTTGGTCGACGTGCACATCCGTTTGCTATCGTTGCTGCTCAATCTCCCCGATCACGATCCCGTGGGACTGGCACCGGGGGCGAACGCGATCCTCGTCACGCACGACCTCACGCCGAGTCTCACGATCCAGCTCGATCGTCGCGCGATCGCCGGCATCGCGACCGATGCCGGCACGCGGACGTCGCATGTCGCGATCCTTGCGCGGTCGCTGGGACTGCCCGCCGTGGTGGGCTTGATCGACGCGACGACGCGGCTGCAGTCGGGCGACCGGGTCATCCTCGACGGCACCAATGGCATCCTCGTCCCACGGCCGACCACGGCCGTGCTCGCTCAGTTCGCCGACCGAGCACGGCGCGAAGCGGCCGTGCAGCAGGAGCTCGATGCGCTCGCCGGTGCAGAGGCGGTGATGATCGACGGTGATCGCGTCACACTGCGGGCGAACGTCGATCTGCCCGACGAAGCGCAGCGTGCCGTGGAGCGCGGCGCCGAGGGGGTGGGACTCATGCGCACCGAGTTCCTGGTCGTCGGTCGCGCGGCGATGCCCTCGGAGGAAGAGCAAGTGGAGGCGTACTCCGAGGTGGTGAAGGCGTTCGCGGGACACCCGATCGTGATCCGCACGTACGATGTGGGCGGAGACAAGCTGCCGATCGGCGGATTCCCGCACGAACCCAATCCGTTCCTCGGCTGGCGCGCGATCCGCATGTGCCTGGACGAGCCGGAGTTGTTCAAGGTGCAGTTGCGCGCCTTGCTCAGAGCGGCGGTGCACGGTGACCTGCGCATCATGCTGCCGTTGGTCGTCTCGGTCGATGAGGTGCGGCAAGCGCGGTTCCTGCTGCAGGAAGCCGCGGCCGAACTCGCCAAGCAGGGGATTCCGCACCGGGCGGACGTCCCGCTGGGTGTGATGATCGAGACCCCGGCCGCGGCGATGTCGGCCGATTCGTTCGTCGACGACGTGTCGTTCTTCAGTATCGGGACCAATGATCTCGTGCAGTACACGCTCGCGGTGGACCGCGGCAACGCCTCGTTGGTGACGCGCTACACGCCGTTGCATCCGGCGGTGTTGCGGTTGATCGCGCGCACGGTCGAGGTGGCGAAATCGGCACGGCTCGAGGTCAGCGTGTGCGGCGAGATGGCGTCGCAACCACTGATGGCCTATGTCTTGCTGGGGCTTGGTGTGCGGACCCTGAGCGTGGGGGCCGGTGGCATCCCGGTGTTGAAACGGCTGGTGCGTGGCGTGAGCAGCGTGGCCTCGGCCGCGGCGGCGCAGCGTGCCTTGGCAGCCGGCACGGCGCGTGACGCGGAGCAGGTGCTTCGTCAGGCGCTGGCGCAGGAGCTCGGTGATGAGCTCCTCGACGGGTTGCTCGGTCTCGCGTGAGGGCGTTATCGTTCGACGCAGCGTAGAAGCAGTACTCGGCGCGGCCGACCGGCTCTGCTGGCTGGCCGCTTTTCACTTCACGTTCAACTCTGATCCCCGTGCTTCATCGCCATCTCTTCACCTCCGAGTCCGTCACAGAAGGCCATCCGGACAAGGTCGCCGACCAGATCTCCGACGCCGTCCTCGACGCACTCCTCGCGCAGGATCCCGCGTCGCGTGTGGCGTGCGAGACCATGGTGACCACGGGCCTCGCGACGATCTTCGGTGAAGTGACGACCGATGCGTGGGTCGATCTCCGCGGGCTCGTCCGCGAGACCATCAAGCAGATCGGCTACACCGAGGCCGGCATCGG
>JADYYN010000279.1 GCA_020853635.1 Gemmatimonadaceae bacterium | reverse complement strand
AGGTCGTGATCGGGAAGATAGAACAGGCCGGCCCGTGCGAGCCACGGCAACGACGGCCGAAGCAGTGGCTGCCCATCGAAGTGCACCATGCCCGTGTCCGCGGCGATGAGTCCTGCGGCGATCTTGATCAGCGTGGACTTGCCGGCTCCGTTGCGCCCGAACAGCACGCGCACCTCACCGGGGACCGCACGCAGCGAGGCGGACGAAAGCACACGTTTGGCACCGAACGACTTGCCGACCGAGTCCGCGACGAGCAGCGGGGCGGTCATGCGCGCGACACGAACGCGAGCAGCAATACCTCACCGACGGCCGAGACCACCGCGTAGGGCGCTAACACGACCGTGAGGGGAAGGCCGAGATCGGCCCAGAGCATCATCTCACCGCGACGCCGCAGGTCCACGTACGCCAGCGCCGCCGCGAGCAGCGCCGCGCTCACCGGATGCGCCGTGAACTGATACGGCACGCCGGTCACGGCGCCGGCGAGCATACTCACGGCGAACCACAGCGCGCGCACCAGCACCGCGAGCACGAGCGCGCGACGCAGGAACAACCACAGGATGGGCGCAGCGACTCGGAGGGGCGGGACCGCGTGAGGCATCGGCGTGATACCAGCGGTCCCGCCGAAGGTTTCTTCAGCGCGGTGTGACGCCGGACGGTTTGGCCGCTGACGTGGCCGCCGCCTTGGCCGCGGCCGCTTTGGTGACCACCAGGATCACGCCGCGGGTCGCGCGCTCACCGTAGAGCTTCACGGCCGTCGCCCCCTTCACCACCTCGACGCTGTGGATCGACTCGGGCGAGAAGACCTGCAGCGAGTCCGCTGAGATCATAAGACCGTCCACGAAGACCAACGGATCCTGCGCACTGACCTCCGCGCGCGCCTGATACTGTCGCGCCGCATCCTGCGCGGCAGTGCCGGTCAGTCGCTCGGCGGAGCAGGCGGTAACAGAGAGGGCGAGCGCGATGAAGACGAGCGATCGGGTGGTCATGGTGGCTCCTGACGAAAACGGCGACCGGATGCCCCGGCCTGGGCTCATGCTGAAGAATACCTGCGGACGGCGGGTTACAGTCGGCGCTCCTTCGCGAAGCGCCCCCACGCCGCCTCGAACAGCGCGGCGTCCACTCTCACCATGCCGCGCCAGTCGAGCGGGTCGTTGGTCCCGGCCCAGAAACCGACGTTCTCACCCACCGGCGCGGCGACGATCGGCCGGTCGTCGGCGTCCAGTCCGAGCTCGCGCGAAACGAGCCCGGTGGCACCGTCCACCTCAAGCAGCCAACGACAGACGTCGTCGAACCGCTCCTCGAACTCCGGGTTGCGCAGCGGGAGCACCGCCTCGAGCACCGAGCGCAGCACCTGGCGCTGGTCGGACTCGCGTCGCCAACGTCCGGCATCGAGCGAGGTTGAGACGTAGCGTAACAGCGGCGGCTCCGGTGGGCGGTGGCGTGCAGGCGGTCCGTATCAATAGTGAGGGCCGTACCAAGCCGTGGCCAGACCAGATTGCTGGACAAGCCTGTTCAGGCGCCGTCTTGACACGCCATCCGGTCGGTCCCACTTTGTTGTCTGTCCGAACAAAGCCGCTTTTCTACGATTTCCGTCCACGCTCGCGTGGAGGAGGCTGAGATGGGTTCGACCGGTCGCTGCACTGTCCCCGCATGGATTCGTACCGCGGGGGCCGCGGTCGCCCTCGCTGCCACGGCGCTCACCGGCGCCGCAGCCGTCGCGGAGGCGCAGTCGCCCACCGCCACGGTCCGCGTGGTCGCCGACGCCGGGGGCACGCGCCTCCAGGTCGACGGACGCGACTTCTTCGTGAAGGGCGTCAACTGGGACTACTTCCCCATCGGCCAGAACTACGCCTACAGCCTCTGGACGCAGCCCGACGACATCATCCGCGACGCGCTCGACCGCGAGATGGGCCTGCTCAAGACCATGGGCGCGAACGCCATCCGCGTCTACGCCGGCATCCCGCCGCGCTGGGTCCGCTACATCTACGAACGCTTCGGCATCTGGACCATCGTGAACCACCCGCTCGGCCGCTACGGCCTCACGGTCGACGGCGCGTGGATGCAGAACACCGATTACTCCAACCCGCGCGTCCGCGCGATGATCATCGGCGAAGTTGACGCGCTGGTGAAGGAGTTCGAGGGCACGCCCGGCATGCTCATGTGGCTGCTCGGCAACGAGAACAACTACGGCCTCACCTGGAAGTCCGCCGCCACCGAGAATCTGCCGGTGGGCGAGCGTGATGCGGCCAAGGCCAAGTTCCTCTACTCGTTGTTCGGCGAGGCGATCGCGAGCATCAAGCGCGTCGACACCTCGCGCCCCGTGGCGATGGCCAACGGCGACCTGCAGTACCTCGACCTGATTGCGCAGGAAACGAAGGGCCTCGACATCTTCGGCACCAACGTCTACCGCGGCATGGGCTTCGGCGACCTGTTCCAGCGAGTGAAGACCACGCTCAACGTGCCGGTGATGTTCACCGAGTTCGGCGCCGACGCGTGGAACGCGCGCGAGTCGCGCGAGGACCAGCTCAACCAGGCGCGCTACGTGCTCGCCCAGTGGCGCGAGATCTACGAGCAGAGCGCCGGCAAGGGACTCGTCGGCAACGCGATCGGCGGCTTCACGTTCCAGTGGAGCGACGGCTGGTGGAAGTACGGCCAGGAGACCGGCCTCGACGTGCATGACGTGAACGCCTCGTGGGCGGCTGATGCATATCAGTACGACTTCACGCCGGGCGAGAACAACATGAACGAGGAGTGGTGGGGCATCGTGGCCAAGGGCCCGGCCGACTCCCGCGGACAGTTCCAGCTCTACCCGCGCGCCGCATTCTATGGATTGCAGCAGGCCTACCAGCTCGATCCCTACGCCGCTGACCTGCCGTCGGTGCGCGCGCACTTCGCGGCGATCGAACCCAGCGCGCTCACGCTCAAGGCCCGCGCCGACGCAGCCGCGCTCGGCGGCGACGGCAATCAGAAGGTGAAGGTCTCGGGCATGCGGCTCGAACTCAGCACCTTCACCACCGGCGGCGATCGTATCTCCACGCCGTCCAGCGCCGCGCCCAGCGCGACCGCACGTCCGGCGTTCACGGGCTTCGATCGCATGGAGTCGTACTTCATCGACATCGAAGCCAAGCCGACCGAACGCCTCACCGCGCGCATGTCGTTCAACGTGCTCGGCAACGTGCCGGACAACCCGATCGACGAGATCTTCTACGAGAACCGCGGCCGCACGCGCGTGTTCAACACCACCACCGGCCAGTTCAGCCAGGACGGCATCGAACGGCTGCGTCTCTATCGCGCGAGTGTGGTGTGGGATGAGAAGGACTTCCGCCTCGAGGCCTTCAATCGCACGGGCCACTATGACTGGGGCTACGAAGGCGACTTCTTCGGCATCTACCGCGAAGCGAACTACGGTCGCAACATCGACATCTACAACGGTGAAGCGCCGCTCGGCGTGGAGTTCACCGGCAAGCGCGCGCTCGACGGACTCAAGCTCGCCGTGGGTCCGGAGCTCTGGTGGGGTGCCAACCCGACCGCGCTCGTGAAGTACCGCCGCAAGTTCATGGGCATGGATGTCACGGGTCTCTTCCAGGAAGACCTCGCGCGTCTCTCGGCCGGTGCGGCGCAGAGCTCGTTCGCGATCCCGATCCCGCAGGCGCGCCGTGCAACGCTACATCTCGCGTCCACGTGGAAGGGCTTCGGCATCGAAGCCGGCGGCATCTGGGCCGGCGGTCCGCGCATCGGTCAGCAGTTCCAGGTGGTCGAGGGCACGCCGGGCAACTATGACGTGTTGCTCGACGAGGTGAAGCAGAGCGATGCGTTCGGCGGCAAGGCGAAGGTGACGTACACGCGCGGTCGCCTCAACTGGTACGCACAGACCGCGGCGATGGGCATCGTCGCTGACGGTGGCCCGACGAGCGTGCAGACGTTCACCGGCTGGAACCTCAAGGACACCGGGCTCAACAATCAGTGGAACGCGGTGACCGGCTTCACCTGGAACATGGGCAACCTGCAGATCGCGCCCAACTTCCTGTATCAGAAGCCGATCGTCGGCCCCATCCCGGGCGACGCGCCGCTGCCGGCCCGCAAACGCAACGTGATCGACGATCCGTTCGCTGTGCGCGCCAATCGTGAGACGGTCGCCGGTGAGATGCTGCTCACGTGGGATCCGACGCCTGCGACCTGGATGTACCAGTGGGACAACGATATGCGTGAGGATGCCGATTTCGCCGCGAGCATCGGCTACACGCTGCGCCACATGCCCACCACGCAGGACGCTGCCATCGGTATCCTCGCTGACGGCCGCACCACCTTCGCGTTCCCCGGTGCGACGCCGGCGCGCGATCTGTGGGAAGTGCGCGGTCGCTTCATCGCCAAGACCGGTGCGGACTCGCGCGTGATCGCGAACGTCTACACCGGCACGGCGGAGCCGAACGGCGACAGCCAGCGTCTCGTCTCGCGCTCGGGCGTGGACCTGCGTGCGGTGAAGGGCTCGTTCAAGCTCGTCGGCGCGTGGAAGCTCAACGACTTCGGTCCGTTCGACTACCATCGCGACTTCAACCTCACGTTCCCCACGCAGTACATGACCGACTTCTCGTACATCTTCGGTCGCCCGCAGTGGTGGGATGTGCCGGAGACGAAGCTCGGCATTCGCGGCACGCTGCGCACGCTCGACCGCTACTCGCCGCGGTACTGCCCCATCCGCGTTCCGGACGGCGCGGGCACGCCCACCTGCGATCCCACGGCACCGGGCTTCGCCGATGGTCGTGAGTGGGAGATCCGCACGTACCTGACGGTCGCCTGGTAGCGCGTGTGACGGTGGCCACCGCGCCGACACGGTCGGTGTCCGAGCAGGTCCGCGACCTCCTCGCGCGCATGACGCTCGAGGAGAAGATCGGCCAGTTGCAGATGGTGCAAGGCGGAGGTGGTCATGTTCCCGACCACCTCCGCGACGCTGTGCAGGACGGCCGCATCGGCTCGGTGCTCAACGAGACCAACGTCGAGGCGGTGAACAGCCTGCAGTGGATCGCGACCAAACAGAGCCGACTCGGCATTCCGCTGCTGGTGGGTCGCGATGTGATCCATGGTTTCAAGACGGTGTTCCCCATCCCGCTGGGTCAGGCGGCGACGTGGAACCCTGCCCTTGTTGAACGCGGGGCGCGCATCGCAGCGCTCGAAGCCGCACGCACGGGTGTGAACTGGACTTTCGCGCCGATGCTCGACATCGGTCGTGATCCGCGGTGGGGTCGCGTGGCCGAGGGCTTCGGCGAAGATCCGTTCCTCACCGGTGTGATGGGTGCCGCCTCTGTGCGCGGCTACCAAGGCGACGACCTCTCGGCGCCGGGCAGCATCGCCGCCTGCGCGAAACACTTCGCGGGCTACGGTGCCTCGGAGAGCGGACGCGACTACAACACCACCAACATCCCCGAGAACGAGCTGCGCAACGTGCACCTGCCGCCGTTCCATGCGGCGGTGGAAGCGGGCGCAGCTTCGGTGATGACGTCGTTCTCCGACATCGATGGCATTCCGGCTACGGCGAACCGCTTCCTGCTGCGCACGGTGCTGCGCGAGGAATGGGCGTTTGATGGTGTCGTCGTCAGTGACTGGGAATCGATCCGACAGCTCGCGACGCACGGTCTTACCGCCGGCGACCGCGACTCCGCGCTCGAGGCGGCGCAGGCCGGCGTCGATATCGAAATGGCGAGCACGGCCTACGCCGACCACCTCGCCGATCTCGTGTGTGAGGGTCTCGTGCCCCTCGCCACCCTCGATGCGCTGGTCGAGAACATCCTGACGATGAAGTTCCGGCTGGGCCTGTTCGAGCAGCCGTTCACGGAGCCGAGTGCCTTCCCTCAGCAGTGCAACAGCGCCCATCTCGCCGCAGCACGTGACGCCGCGACCGAGAGTCTGGTGCTGCTCAAGAACGTGCCGGGCATGCTGCCGCTTTCGTTCGCGCACACGCCGCACGTCGCGGTGATCGGCCCTCTCGCGGACGAAGCGCACGAGCAACTCGGCACCTGGATCTTCGACGGCGACACGCAGCACTGCGTTCACGTACTCGATGCCATCCGTGCACTCGCCGCCGCCTCACCCGCGGCGGACGTGCGCGTGACACATGCGCGCGGTCTCGCCACCACACGCAGCACCGATCACGCACTCATCGCCGAGGCGGCGCGGGTGGCCTCGGAGGCGGACGTGGTGGTGCTCGTGGCCGGCGAGGAAGCCATCCTCTCGGGCGAAGCGCATTGCCGTGCTGACATCACGTTGCCGGGCGCGCAGGAAGCACTGATCACGGCACTCGCCGAGACGGGCAAGCCGATCGTGCTGGTGCTCATGGCGGGCCGTGCACTCGCACTGGAGCGCGTGCTCCCCAAGGTGCATGCCCTGCTCTATGCCTGGCATCCGGGCACGATGGGCGGCCCCGCGATCGCCGACGTGTTGTTCGGTGTGCGCGAGCCCTCGGGACGCCTGCCGGTCTCGTTGCCGCGTGTGCCGGGTCAGGTGCCCATTTACTACGCGCACAAGAACACCGGCAAGCCCGCGACACCCGAGACGATCGTGCACATGAACGACATCCCGGCGCGTGCGGCGCAGCTCTCCGTGGGGAACACCTCGTTCCATCTCGACGTGCATCCGTCGCCGCTGTTCGCGTTCGGATCAGGACTCTCGTACTCGCAGGTGGGCTACAGCGACCTGCGCGCCGATGCCACCGAGCTCTCGCGCGATGCTGCGCTCGAGATCCGCGTGGACGTGACCAACACCGGCCCGCGCGACGCACACGAGGTCGTGCAGCTCTACCTCCGCGATCCGGTCGCGAGCGTGACTCGGCCGGTACGCGAACTCAAGGCCTTCCAGAAGATCCTGTTGCACCCCGGTGAGCGGCGCACGGTGGCGTTCACGCTGCACGCGAGCGACCTTGCCTTCTACGGGCGCGCGATGCGCCGCCAAGCCGAGCCGGGGCGCTTCCACGTCTGGGTCGGCGGCAGTGCCGACGCCGACCTCCGACTCGACTTCACTCTCGTTGACTGACCGCATGAGCGCCACACTGACGTCCACCGATCCCGCCACGCGCGCCGCCCATCTGCTCGCGCAGATGTCGCTCGCCCAGAAGCTCGGCCAGATGATCCAGGCCGAACGCGCCTCCACCACACCTGACGATGTACGCGAGCACCATCTGGGCTCCGTACTCTCCGGCGGTGGCTCCGTGCCCGGCAGCAACGCCGTGAGCGACTGGGTCGCGATGAACGACGCCTACTGGATGGCGTCCGTGAGCACGGAGGGCGGTCGCCTGCCCATCCCGCTGCTCTACGCGATCGACGCGATCCACGGCAACGCGAACGTGCTCGGTGCGACCGTCTTCCCGCACAACATCGGGCTCGGTGCGGCACGTGATCCGCATCTCATCGAGCGCCTCGCGCGGCTGTGCGCTGAAGAAGTGCTGGCCACCGGTCTCGATTGGACCTTCGCGCCCACGCTGGCCGTCGTGCGTGACATCCGCTGGGGCCGTACCTACGAGAGCTTTTCCGAGGATCCGGCGATCGTCGCAAGCTACGCGGCGGGCTACGTGCGTGGCCTGCAGGGTGCGCTCGATGACAACGGCGTCATCGCTTGCGCCAAACATTGGGTGGGTGATGGTGGCACCACGGGCGGCGTCGATCAGGGCGACACGGCGCTCAGCGAGGAGGAGCTCAACCACATCCACATGACGCCGTATCGTCCGGCGCTCGAGGCGGGTGTGCTCACGGTGATGGCCTCGTTCAACAGCTGGAACAAGGAGAAGTGCCACGCGAGCCGCCACCTGCTCACGAATGTCTTGAAGGGTCGCCTCAACTTCGACGGCTTCGTGGTCTCGGACTGGGACGGTGTCGATCAGCTCGGCGATGACCTGAGCGACGCGCTCGCGACGGCGATCAACGCCGGCGTGGACATGGTGATGGTCTCGCTCGACTGGAAGCGCATGCTCACGCTGCTGCATGAGGTGGTGGCCGACGGCCGCGTGCCGATGTCGCGGATCGACGACGCGGTGCGGCGCATCCTCACGGTGAAGCACCGCGTGGGGCTGTTCGAGCGCGTGCGCCCCGCCGAGCGCCAGTGGGCCAATTCGCCGTCGTTCGGCGGCGAGGCCCATCGCGCCATCGCGCGCGAAGCCGTGCGCAAGTCGCTGGTGCTGCTCAAGCACGAGGGCGGCGTACTGCCCATCAAGCCGGGCGCGCGCATCCTCGTCGCCGGCAAGAACGCGCACGACCGCGGCCACCAGTGCGGTGGCTTCACCGTGGAGTGGCAGGGCACACACGGCAACGATCGCATCGTCGGCGGCACGTCCATCTGGGAAGGCATCAAGGCCGCTGCGCCCCAGGCCGAACTCAGTATCGACGGAAGCGCCGCGAACGCCGCGCAGCATGACGTCGCCATCGTCGTGATCGGCGAGCACCCCTACGCCGAGGGCATGGGCGACCTCCGCCACGGCGGCAGCGTCCCGCGCGGCTCGGGGGTGCAGACGATGACCAACCTCGCGCCCTACGGCAGTTCGCTCGTCCTCGCCCAGCGTCACCCCGAGGACCTCGCGACCATCCAGCGCATCCAAGCCACTGGCATCCCCGTGGTGACCGTGTTGATCAGCGGGCGCCCCTTGGTCACCACCGACGAGATGGCGGCCTCAGCGGCCTTCGTGGCCGCATGGCTGCCCGGTTCCGAGGGCGCCGGCGTCGCCGACGTCCTGCTCGGCTCGCACGACTTCCATGGGACGCTGCCGTTCGGGTGGCCTGCTGTCGATGAAGGGGCCTACGGTCGTTCGGCGCCGCTGTTCCCGCGGGGGCATGGGTTGAGGGTGAAGTAGGGAACTGCTGTTCACCACAGGGGCTCAGGGGACACAGGGAACGCAGGGAACGACCACGGAAGAAAGAAAGACAGACAGAACGAACCTTCGAACGAACTGGCGAAAGACCGCAGGAACGAACACACGAACGAATGAACGAGAGAGCGGGGCCCAGCGCATGTCGCCGAGCCCCGCTCTCTCGTTTTTCCCTCTGTGCCCTCTGTGCCCTCTGTGTTTCAGCAGTTCATCCGGACACAGATCCCCCTGCACTCCCCTGTGCCCCCTGTGACCCTGTGGTGAACAGCAGCACTCACCCCTTCCCCGCCCTCCTCAACTCCAACTGCTTCCGCACCCCATGCGCCCGCTCCTCGGTGATGGGATACGCCGCGATCAACCAGATCGCCAGCATCGACGTCAGCATCGGGATCACCACATCGAACACCCGCAGCAACAGAAGCGTCCGCTCCGTCTGCGCGCCGCCGAGCGCCACATCGAAGCCCGTCGCGTTGAGCAGGAACCCACCCGCCGCCAGCGCGGCCGCCATCCCCACCTTCACCACCCACCAGTAGATCGACCCGAACATGCCCTCGCGCCGCTGGCTGCACGCGAGTTCGTCTTCGTCCACGACATCGGCGATCATCGAGCCCATGAGCGTGAACAGCCCACCAAGCCCGAACGCGATGAGCGGCGCCGGGATCAGCACCAACCACGGCCGCTCCGGATCGTAGCAGAACCACTTGAGCGCATACCCCAGCACCGACATGCCGGTGGAGAAGAAGAACGCCTTGCGCTTCCCCACCTGCGTCGCGAGCCACGTGACGATCATGATCACGCCGAACGTGGAGAACGCGCCGAGTGTGCCATTGAGTCCTGCGTAGCGCGCGCCGGCTTCCTGATCGCCGCCGAACACGTAGTAGATGATCACGTAGCTCTGGAACGACGAGATCATGATGAAGCCGTTGAACACCAGGAACGTCGCGCCGCAGAGCTTGAGGAAGGGTTTGGTGCGGATGGTGGAGGCGAAGCCCTTGAAGAAGGTCGCCATGTTGCGCCGCAGCGCCGCCCCGCCCGTCTCCACCGGCGTCCCGGGCGTCGGCAGCGCGGCAGGTGCCTGCACGAATCGTTCGCGCAGCATGATCGCCGGCAGGATCCCGATCACCATCGCCACCACACCCACCGCGATCGCCAGACCCTTCGCGCCTTCGGTGGGCGTCGCGAACCAGGGCTTGTACGTCATCACCCAGAGGAACCAGGGCGAAACGAGATACGCCAACTGCCCGATGAAGTTCTGCACGCCCATCAAGCGCGTGCGCTAGTGGTAATCGGGCGTGAGCTCGTAGCCCAACGCCACCCACGGCGTCGCGAACACCGTGTAGCCGAAGTAGAAGACCGTCGACCCGATGGTGAAGTACCAGAAGTACCACATCTCGCTCTTGCCCACCGGCAACCACCACAGCGCGATGTACGAAACGCCGGCGAGGATCGCACCGAGGAAGATGTACGGTCGTCGACGACCCCAGCGCGAGCGCGTGCTGTCGGAGATGAAGCCCATGAGCGGATCGGTGAGCGCATCCGTCACACGCGGCAGCGCACTCGCCAAACCCACGAGCGCCGGATTCACGCCGAAGCCGAGGTTGAGGATGATCAGCATCCCGCCGATCGCCGCCGCGAGTGTGTTGTTCACGAACGCGCCGAGCCCGTACGCCACCTTCTTCAGGAACGGGATGCGGTCTTCCTCCGCCGTCTCGAACTGCGCGAGGTGCTCTCCCGTCTTCTTCAGCCCTAGGCGCGTATGCCACGCGGCGATGGCGACCTGCGCGATCTCATCCCACTGCGACTTGGCGCTCATGGCGCCTTCTGATAGACGCGCACATAGTCGACGATCATCGTCTGCGGGAACGTCGTCGTGCCGTCGGGCGCGCCGACGAATCCACCACCCACCGCAACGTTCAAGAGGATGAAGAACGGCTGATCGAACACCCAAGCGCCGTTCTGATCGCCCTTGTTGATGATGTGGAACACCTGATCATCCAGATAGAACCGGATCTGGCTCGCGCTCCACTCCGCGCGGTACACGTGGAACGCCGTGTCGAGCCGACCTGCCGGGAGGAAGTAGCGACGCGTGAGCGCGTTGCCGCCGGAGTAGCCCGGTCCGTGCAGACTGCCGTGCACGATGGTCGGCTCCTGACCACGATACTCCATGATGTCGATCTCGCCGGTCTGCGGCCAACCCACCACATCGATGTTCGATCCGAGCATCCAGAACGCCGGCCACAGCCCACGTCCGCTGGGTTGCCGGATGCGCGCCTCGAACTTCCCGTACTGGAACTCCTGCTTGAGCTTGGT
>JADYYN010000278.1 GCA_020853635.1 Gemmatimonadaceae bacterium | reverse complement strand
TAGCGAATCCCGTGGCTGAACAGCGGCTCCTCGAACCGATCGAGATCCCGTCCAAAGAACGCCCCGAGAAAGCCACCGGTACGACCGAGGTCCTTCCCGAGGTAGGGGTACAGCCGACGCAACAGCAGCGGCCGCACCTGCGACTTGGGCTGACGGGCCCAGAACCTGCGGATCTTGGCCTCCTTGAAGATGTTGTAGCCCGCGAACATCTCGTCGGCACCCTCGCCCGTCAGCACGACCTTGAAGCCGCTCTCACGCGCCAGCTTCGACAGCAGCAGCAGCGGTGCAGGAGCGGTGCGGAACATCGGCTTCTCGGAAAGCCTGATCACCTCGGGGAATACCTCGGCGACTTCACGGCCCGTGATCTCCACTGCCTGGAGCCGGGTCCCGAGGGTAGCCGCCATGCGATCCTGGTGTTCGCGCTCGTCGAAGCGTCTATCAGCGAACCGCACTGCGAAGGAGCGCAACTCCTGCGTCGACTCCCGCCGCACGAGCGCGGCGATAGCCGAGGAATCGAGTCCGCCGCTGAGGTAGGCCCCGACCGGCACGTCCGCGCGCAGGCGAAGGCGCGTGGCGTCGGTCAACAACGCGAGCAGTTCCTCCTTCAATGCGTCGGCAGACTCCTGCCGCTGGCTTCCGCGTTCCGCGAATTCGAGTTGCCACCAGCAGCGTTCCGTCCGAGTGCCGTCCGCTCCGACCCGAAGCCAGGTTCCCGGCGGCAGTTCGCGTACCCCTTCGAACGCGGAGCGCTCGGGCGCGGCACCCCAGAGAGTGAAGATCTCGAGCAGGGCCAGCGGATCGATCACCCGCTGCATACCTTCGTGCCTGAGCAGCGCTTTGGCCTCGGAAGCGAACAACAACGCTCCCGCACAGTCGGCGACGAACAGCGGCCGGATTCCGAGTCGATCGCGCGCGAGGAACAACTCCGACTTCTCGCGATCCCAGATCGCGATGGCGAATGCCCCGATCAGGCGATGGAGCATGTCCTCGCCCCATTGCTCGTAGGCGTGGACCAGCACCTCGGTGTCGCACTGCGTTGTGAACACGTGGCCTGCAGCCTTGAGTTCGGCGCGCAGCTCCGGGTGGTTGTAGATCTCACCGTTCTGCATCACCCAGAACCGGCCGGTCTCGCTGCCGATCGGCTGATCACCACCGGAGAGATCGACGATCGACAGCCGCGTGTTCACCATCCCCAAGCGATCGTCGAGGTACATGCCGACCCCGTCGGGTCCCCGGTGCCGTAGCTCGCCGGCCATGGCCCCGAGGAGAGACCGGCTGGCCCTGACCCCCTCACGCTCGAAGACACCTGCGATACCGCACATGTTCCGACCTCACGTGTGGTTTGATATCTCCGGCACGTCCTCGACGAGGATCGGCGCCAGGTGCTGGTAGCGCGTCGTGCGCCGCTTGCCGTCTATGTCCTTGAACACCAACTCGATCTTCTCCGTACTGAGACCAAGCGCCTGCGTCAGCGCCGAGGCCGGGATACCGCGGTTCTTCGCGCAGAGACAGAGGTCCATCTTCTCGTAGGGCAGGGAGAAGTAGAACTCGTCCTGGCCTTGCTCCATGGAATACGTGTCCGTCGTCGGCGGTCGCCGACAGACCTCATCGGGTATCCCGAGCGCAGCTGCCAGCTGATACACCTGCGACTTGTAGAGATGCGCGATCGGCTTGAAGTCGGCTTGGCCATCGCCGCCCTTCACGAAGAAGCCCTGGTCGTACTCCAGGCGGTTAGGAGTGCCCGCGACCGCATAGTTGAGCCTTTCGGCGTGGTAGTACTCGACCATCTTGCGCGTGCGCTGCTTGTAGTTCGTGGCCGCGACGAGGCCGAGATACGACTCGACCGACATGCGCCGACGCACTTCGCGCCCGTCTGGGGATATCGCGACGGCAGAGAAGACGCGGTAGCCACCGTCGAGCACGCTCGGCAGGACGATTTTCGCTCGCCACCCTTCGCCGTAGTCGGGAATCGCCGACCGGAATGCCTCGTCCTGGCGCCGGTAACAGCCGACCGCCGCGAGCGCATCCGTGATGTCGAACAGCTCTGCGTGCACACCGGCCGCTGCGGCCACCGCGCGCGACAGCCGAAGCGTGTCCTGGCTCGAATGGCGCTCTGGAGTGAATAGACCGTGCACACGCCCGGGGCCGAGCGCTCTTGCGCACAATGCAGTCACGACGGCGCTGTCGATGCCGCCGCTGATGCCGACGACGACGCCCTTCTTCCGTAGCGTTCCCAAGACCGCCGATTCGATCGCTGCAGCGATCCTGGCGATCTCGGCGGCTGCGTCCAGTTGCAGGATCTCGAGACCGACCTGGCCCGGGTGCGTCATTTCGATCCCTGCTTGCGCCCTACGAAACGCACGATCGCATTGATCGTGTCGAGGTTCTCTGGCAACAGCTCGGTGTCTTGGATGTCGAGACCGAAGTCCTGCTCCAGGAACGCAACCATCTCGAGCACACCTGTGGAATCCATGACTCCGAGATCCATCAGCGAATCGTCGCCGCCAAGACCTCCATCGGAGCTGGCGAGCACGAAGTTGTCGGCGATGAATGCCCTCACTCTCTCCTCGACTGTCACCATGCACTCCTATCGAATGATCGATGCTCGCAACTGCGCTCTGCTGCCGGAAAATCTCGGCGAGGCATCCTATCGACTCAGGAGTCAGATGCAAGGAGACCGTCGGCGGCCCGCTTGGACCGCTACACCGCATCGACCCCGCGTCTACTTGTACTCGATGAGACGGGCCCTTCGCCGACGCAGCCGATTCCACCAGAACCGAAGCACACCGAGGCCCTCTGGGGTCTTTCCGAGCACGCAGAATGATGCGTAGAGTAAGGCAGCGTAAATCTCGTCCCCCCGCGCGCGGCGCATCCTGGCGATGCGTGCGCATTGCACTGGGTACAGCAAGAGCAGCGCGAACCCGACGCCGTTCGTGTACACGGCCGCGACAGCGATCAGGAGCGGCACGCAGAGGCCCCATGCCACTGCGGATACCGTCTGCCGTCCCCACATTTCCGCGTGCATCGCATGGATTTCGGCGTAACCGTGCCCGCCGCGCACCATGCGCTTCCACCATTGTCCGAACCTGTGGAGGGCTGCGTCGTGGAACGTCATCTCCGCCGCGATCCGGCGGATGGTCCAACCTCGTGCCCGGAGCCTGGCGCAGAGTTCGGGTTCCTCGCCGGCGATCAGGGTCGCGTCGTAGCCGCCGACGTCCTCGACTGCCGCGATCCGCATGAAGGCGTCGCCGCCACCGCTCTCCGCTCTGCCCACCGGAGTGTCCCACTCCATGTCGATGAGGCGGTTGTATGACGATGCGCCGGGCGCGATCTCACGGCGCCTGCCACAGACGACCGCGAGCTCCGGGTCTCCGTCGATGGTGGCGATGGCACTCTCGAGCCAGCCGTCGACGAGGATGCAGTCGCCGTCCACGTACTGCACCAGATCGACGTCCGGGCGCATTTCGCGCAACCGTTTGAGCCCGGCGTTGCGCGCCCTCGCCGCCGTGAACGGGACTTGCATGTCCAGCTCCACGACCTCGGCGCCTCGCGCCCGCGACATCTCCACGCTGCCATCCGACGATCCCGAATCGACGTAGACCACCAACGCAACCGTAGACGGCAGTGACTCAAGGCACTTCCGCAGCCGTTCGCCCTCGTTGCGGCCGATGGCTACGACGACGCATCGGCCAAGGTCGGGCCGCGCGCCCGTTTCAGCCGTCGCGGCCATCCTTCACGCCCTCCTGCCGCTTCGACCTCGCGGTCAACATCGCCGGCCGAGCGGGGACACCCATCATGACCGAACCCGCGGGCACGTCCTTGATCACGACGGAGTTGGCCCCGATGACGCAATCGTCGCCCACCGTGACCGCCCCCAGGATGCAGGCTCCCGCACCGATGTCTACGCGGTCCTTGATGATCGGTTTCGCCGCGAGTTCCTGGCGGTTCATCACGCCGAATGTCGTGTTGTGGCGGATGTGAACGTCGTCGCCGATTGCCCGGGCGCCGAGGACGATGCCGCCGTGATGCCAGATGCGTACCCGCCGGCCCAATCGCGTGGTGTACGGCAGGTCGATACCGAACACCCAGCTGACCATCGTGAAGAGCAACCGGTAGAGCAGCGTCAACGGTGCGCGCAGCAACCTGCAGCGAACGCCCATCCTCGCGTTGCCGAATCGGTGCACGGCGACCGCCAGGAAACCGGGCTCGAAGAGGTGGCGGTCGTGGGTCGCGTAGTCCTCGTGCAGCAACGAGACGAGCCCGATTCCTGGCGGGTTCATGTTGCGATCTCCGCGCGGAAGCGGCGCGTCGTGCGAAGTCGTGCCGGGGTCGACCGGTGGCGCGTCGGCAGCATCCTGGGCGATCACGCGGACACCCCCTTGCGCGGCCGCAGCGGTCGCAGGAAGTTGGTCCAGATGTCGAGACCCTCAAGCCGACGTAAGCCCGGAGATCGCCCGCCGATCTGACGCATCAGGGAGAAGCAGCGACCGACGCACCACGACGCATTCGCAAGCAAGAGGCCGATGCGACCGTAGAACTTGGCGAGGTATCGAGCGCGTGCTTCATAGTAGTAGCGCGGCGCGCGCGCTGCC
>JADYYN010000277.1 GCA_020853635.1 Gemmatimonadaceae bacterium | reverse complement strand
TGAGCACCGGCAGAATGTTGTAGCACAGGTCAACGAGCACGATGGAGAGCGTCCAGAACGCGATGCGCCGGATGATGTGGTGCGTGACCTTGAAGCGATACGACAGCAGCGCGAAGAACGGCACGAAGAAGTGACCGAAGAGGATCACGAGACCGACGTACCACCACTGGTTCGTCGAACCGTCGTGGTTCAACTCGCGCAGGTTGTACCAGAACGTTTCCTCGGGCACGTTGGCATTCCAGATCAGGAAGTACTGCGAGAACGTCACGTACGCCCAGAAGACGGTGAACGCCAGCAGCAGCATGCCGATGCTGTGAAAATGGTTCGTATTGAGCACGCCCTTCAGGTCGCCCCGATTCCAGAGCCACACCATGATGATGATGCCGATCGCCAGCGCGCCGCGCACGCAGTTCGCGAAGAACCACACGCCGTACATCGTGGAGAACCAGTGGTACTCGAGGGACTTGATCCAGTAGATCGCCGCGAAGGTAAGCGTCAGCGCGCCGAGCGGCAGACCCATCGCCGCCGTTACGCGATTCATGAACGTCCACTTGAGATCGCCATCGGCGTCCTGGCTGAACGACGCCTTGCGCAGACGGGCCGAGAGCCACATCCAAATCACAAAGAACGCCGCGGTCATGCCGATGAACATGCCGGGACTGAGGAAGCTGGCCTTCTTCAGGTAGAGCGGGTCGTGGCCGACGGTGTGACCGCCGTGAAGCTCGTGACCGAGGTTTAACCAGGGCCAGATGATGTCGCGCTGGTAGAAGAACGAGGCGAGCACAAGCGGCAGGAAGAGCAGGCCCAGCCACTTGAAGGCGGAGAGACCGTGGTCAAATTGACGCCGGATGACCGTCGACCAGGAGGCGTCGAAGATGTGATGGATGAGAATCAGCATCAGCATGCCGATCGCGATCGCGGTCCAGAACGTGACGCCGACGAGCCAGGAGAGCGCCACCTTGGGCGCGCCCGAGACAAAGAGTCCGACCAGGGTCAGCGCGATGCCGACGAAGCCGATCATGAGTGCCTTGCCCGCCGCGGATGCGGTGGAATCAGCCGGAAGAGCCGCGGGTGCGGTTGCAGCGTGGGAACTCATTGGATGCCGAGAGAGGTTTTGGCGGCGGCGTCAGCGACGTCGCCGGCCTTGCCCAGTTGAGCGCGCTGGAGGGCGCGCACATAGGCGACAACGGCCCAGCGGTCCTCGGGGACGAGTTTGTCCGCGTAGCCCATCATGGTGTTTTTACCGTTCGTGATCGTGTTGTAGATTTCACCCTCCGCCAGGGTGCGCAGACGGGGATCGTGATAAGTCGGCGTGGCACCCATGCCGTAACGCTTGGTGATGCCGTTGCCGTCACCCGTGGCACTGTGGCACGGAGCGCAATAGATCTGATAACGGTCGCGACCGCGCTCGAGGAACTTGCCGTCGACGGTCAGCGCCGCGGGAATGCCCGCGACAAACGCGCCGGCGGCATCCTTGCCGCGATAGAGGTGATCGTCCTCGCGCAACATGCCACGCGCCACGGTGTGCGCGGGCGGAACGCGATCAGAGCGGCCGTCAGCGAAGAAGACGCTCTCCGACTGCGGGCGGAACTTCGGCTGGTGCTTCATGCCAGGGAAGGCCCACTCGGGGAAGACATCCATCGGCGGCGCCGTGAACGTGGTGCCGCGGAATCCGAGGACCGACACGGCCAGCACGCAGACAAAGAGGGTGATGAGATAGACGTGGCGCATGCTCAGGGCTCCAGCTCTGTGATGGCCTTGCCGCCGGCCTTCTCGAGGAGGGCCTTGGTGTTGGCGAGATTGAAGCGCGGGTCGCGCGCCTCGATCACAATGAAGAACGTATCGTCCATGCCGCGACGAATCTGGTCGTACTTGAGCACGGGATGATAATGCATCGGAAGTCCGTTCACCACGAACATGCCGATGATGGTCGCAAAGGCGGTGAAGAGAATCGTGAGTTCATAGCTCACGGGAAACGCGAACATCGGGCTGAAGAGCGGCTTGCCACCCACGATCAGCGGGTAGTCAAACATGCCCGTCCACCAGATCATCGTCATACCGGTGCAGAAACCGGTGATGCCGCCCGCGAGCGAGATGCGCGGGACGATCGAGCGTTTCAGCCCCATGGCCTTGTCGAGGCCGTGGACCGGGAACGGCGTGATGCAGTCCCAGAAGCGATAACCGGAATCGCGCACCTGCTCCGCCGCGTGGTAGAGCTCGGGCGCCGTTTCGAAGGTGGCGATCAGGCCGTAAGGTTGTGCAGCCATGGTCGTGATTAGTGCTTCTCCGCCGGGCCGTGCCCGCCGTGAACGTCAGCCTGCGGCGTGACCGCCTTGAGTTCGGCCATCGGCATGACCGGCAGGAAGCGAATGAAGAGGAGGAAGAGCACCGAGAAGACGCCGAAGGTGCCGAAGAAGGTGAAGATTTCGACGATCGAGGGGCTGTAGTAACCCCAGCTCGACGGCAGGAAGTCGCGGGCGAGGGAAGTCACGATGATGACGAAGCGCTCGAACCACATGCCGACGTTGACGAAGATCGAGAGCACCCAGACGAACGTCGTGTTTCGCCGCACCGCCTTGAACCAGAAGAACTGCGGCGTGACGACGTTGCAGCCGATCATCCACCAGTAGGCCCACGAGTAGTGACCGAACGCGCGGTTGATGAACGCGAAGCCTTCGTACGGATTCGCGCCGTACCACGCGATGAAGAACTCCATCGCGTACGCGTAGCCGACGATCGTACCCGTCGCCAACGTGATCTTGCACATGCAGTCGATGTGATACTGCGTGATCAGATCCTGCAGGCCGTAGATCGAGCGCAGCGGCAGCATCAGGGTCAGCACCATGCCGAAGCCCGAGAAGATGGCGCCCGCGACGAAGTACGGGGGGAAGATCGTCGTGTGCCAGCCCGGCAGCAGCGAAACGGCGAAGTCGAACGACACGATGGTGTGCACCGAGAGCACGAGCGGCGTCGAGATGCCGGCCAGGATCAGGTAGGCCATCTCGTAGTTGCTCCAGTGGCGGTTCGAGCCGCGCCAGCCCATCGCGAAGAAGCCGTAGAGGGCCGAGCGA
>JADYYN010000276.1 GCA_020853635.1 Gemmatimonadaceae bacterium | reverse complement strand
GGTCTACGACTCGTGATTCAGGAAGGGACAGGAGGGACCCGTGAACGGCGGGCGGCTGGGGATGGACTGCGCAGCGGGCGGAGCCGGTGACCGCGACGGCGTGGGCCGGGCGGTCGGCAGCGGTGGCGCTGATGCTCGGCGCGTTGCTGCGGGGGGCGACAGTGCGATGGAGTGCACGCATTGCGGAATCGAATCTACGAGGCCGCTATCACGGCGCGCAATGACTTGCTGCAGCGAACTGCACGCGACCTGCAGCGCGTGGTTCTTCGAACGGGTGAACGGGAATGTCGGGGTTCTTTTTAACTTGTATTGGAAAAGTGTCAGTAGACCGCGCGCGTAAGGGGACGGTCTGACACTTCCGCGCCTGAGTGGAAAAAGAACCCCGACATTCCCGTTCGCCCGTTTTCATCCCTGCCCTGCGGCGTCCACCCGCCACACGGCGACGTGATCGCGATCGCGACAGCGGGTGAACTTCTTGGCGTCGACGATCCGATCGGCATAGCGCCGCAGCCAGTGACCCAGCCGCCGCGAGCTGATCGATCCGCCGCGGTCCTGCGCCACGGTGAGCAGCGCCTCGCGGAAGGCCTCGTTGCCGGGATAGCCCGCCTCGCTGATGGCATCTGTCACCGTGGCCTCTCGATCGCGCATGCACTTCTTCCAGGCCGCGATGACCTGCAGGAGCTCCATGCGTTGCGGATCGTCCTGCTCGAGGGATTGCAGGCTAGCCACCGGATCGGCGCAGCCGAGCCACACGAGCGGCGCGCGCACCATCTCGCTCCATCGCTCGAAGCGACCCCACACCGGCGTCTCGAAGCCGGCACCGCGCGCCAGGAACGCACGCATCACCGTGAGGCCCGCGGCCACGATTCGCGGGCGGTGCGTCGTCATCCATTGGCGGATGTCGACCTTGAACTCGCGCGTCTCGGGACGCTCCATGCGCGGGTTCAGGCGGCACAGCAGCGAGCGCGTGCGCAGGTCGCCCGCCACCACCAACTGGTTGCCCGTGGCCAGCCACAGCGTCGAGGTCGGGACCTTGAGCATCTGCGTCTGCCCGAGCATCCGGCCCGTGTATTCCTCGTTCGTGACCATCGAGCAGAGCCAGTCGCCCTGTAGCGGCCGCTCGATGTTGTCGATCAGCACCACGGGTTCGCCCGCAGCGAGCACGGCAAGCGCGGTCTTCTGCGCCTCCTCGTCCGTGTCCGGGTACTTCATCGCGGGCGCCACGACTCCGGTTGCGAGAATCGAGATCAGATCCGCGATGAGCGACTTGCCCGACGCCATCACGGGCGCGGTGATCGCGCCGAGCGGAGCCGACGGCAGGCTGCGCCGCACGAGTGCTGTCAGCACCATCGCGAGCACCACGGACTCGTCAACAGGCTCCTCGAACGGGAACGACTTGAACGCCGCGCGTAGCACCTGCAACGCCCGCTCGCCATCGTCGCGCGTCGGGTACTCGGGGATCTGCGGGTACTCCACGCCGCACGGGTCGTAGATCATGGCCGTGTCGACGTCGTAGCCCGGCACCTGCAACACCGAGCCATCAGGCCGCAGCGTCGGGGCCGAGATCGCACCGAGCAGCCGCGGCAGTCGCCACCGGCCATCGCGCGACAGGTACGTGGCCGCCACCTGATCGGGGCAATTCGCCGCGCGCCAGTCTTCGCTGCGCGCGTCCCAGCGTTCCCACGCCGAGGCGCGCGTCATCGCCTCGACGAGGTACGCCTTGTCCACAGCCCGCAGCGACAGCGTGCCCGGCGAGACCCGCTTGAAGTACCGCACGCTCGCCGAGTCGCGGCGCACCACGCGCACCAGCATCGACCCGCGCTGATAGATGCCCTCGTCGGACCGCATCAACGCGCCCTCCGCCTGGTCGACGATGTAAGGCAGCTCGCCGGCCTTGATGCGGATCGCGCCGTTGCCGTCGTCATCGGGTGGCGGCACAGCATTGCCCTTCGCGGCCGGCGGCACAGGCGGCGCGCCCTCGCCCGACTCGACGAACAGATCGAGCGCCTCGCGCAGCTGCTCGCTCACCGGGTCCAATCCGAAGACCGCCTGCAGGTCGTTGAAGTCCGTGCACTTCGGCGCACGCTCGATGTCACCGAAGCGCGGCAGCACGTAGCGCGCGTCGCCGACCGCAGCAACCGTGCGTCGCGCGTAGTGCTCACCCGGCAGGCACGCGCACCAGCTCGGCCGTGCGGCGTCGAAGCCATGCGGCTCCGTGCGCCCCTCGCGCTGATGCCCGGCGCACACCGTCCGCCAGTCGTCATCGGCGCAGATCAGCAGCGGGCTCGACGGATAGCGCTTGCGCAGCGCCCGCGCGACCGGCTCGAGGTTGCCCGCGTCGAACGCGACGAACACCGCATGCGTGCGGTCGATCGCCTCGCGCACCGTCAGGCCCGTCGCCACGCCCTCGGCGATCAGCAGCACGTCACCATCGGCCGGCAGCGCGCCGAGCCGGCACGCACTGCCGGCCTTGTCCATGTTCTTGTTGAATCGCTTCTCGCCATCGGCCGCGATCTTCTGCAGGCCCACCAGCCGCGGCGGATCGATGTCGTACCGATACATCGGCACCAGCAGCGTGCCCGACGCGTCGACGCGCAGGCCGGCCGCGATCTTCACGCCCTTGCGGTGCAGGTACTCGCTCGTGCCGCCAGCGCTCGCGGCGTCGAACTGCATCCGCGCGCGGTTGGCCGCGAACTGCGCCAGGCGCGCGCGCTTCTCGCGTTCGCGCTCTTCACGCTCGCGCGTCTCGCGCTCGATGCGAGCGCGGTCGGCCGGGTCCATGCCCTGCCAGTCGATCTCGATCTTCGAGGCATCGAGCGAGCCCCAGCAACCGTAGGCCCCCACGATCACCACCCGCCCGTCGCGCGTGCGCAGCGAATGCAGCCGATACCACGCCCGCGACTTCGGCCCGTAGCGCACGATGCGATCGGTGTCGACCCTCGGATGCCCGCTCGGAAAGTCGGGCATGCCCATGCCGCGCATCTGCGCGACGGCTTCGTCGAGGGTCGTCATGCCGCGGCGCGCGCCTTCGCTGCCTGCAACTCGTCCCACAGGGCAAGCGCGGTGCGCTTCCACCCGTTCGGATCTGCCAGCGACGCGCGCCGAAACGCCTCGCGCTCGTGCGGGTTGTCGATGCCGTAGGCCTGCGCGAGCAGATCCTGCAACTCGCCCCACGTCAGCCCCGGCGGCGGCGACACCTGTGGCACCGGGTCAAGCTCCACACTGTCGCTCCCCTTCGACAGTGCGCGGCTCATTGGTCGGCCCTCGCCGCACGGCGTGCGGCCACGTGCTCAGGTTCGCGCACCGGTGCCGGCCGGAGCAGCGACGCGCGCAGCGTCACCGTCCCCGCCCAGGCACTCGGCACCGGCCGGCCATCGCCGCGCGGCTGCCACGCCGGCGTGCCGTTCACGTACTGCAGCACCAGCCGGCCGTCATGCCCGGCCGATTGCAGCACCACCGCCTCGTTGCCCGTCGGCGTCAACACGTGATCGCCCGGCGCGAATGCCATCTCGGCGCGCCCGTTCATCGCACCGCCCTCATCACCGGCCGGCGCGCGGGCTCTTCCACCACCAGGCTGCGCACCCGATCGAGCAACGTCGCCAGCGCGCTCTGCGCCTCGATCGACTGCTGCTCGATGTCCGCGTATTCCTTCGACGTGATGCGGCCGTCGGCCAGCGCCTGCTGCAACGACCGCGCGACATCGCCCGCCTCGGCGAAGACCGACGCCAGCAGATCGAGCAGTGCGTCGTCCGCCACCGTCGTCGAGTCAAGCCGCGGGATCGGGTTGAGATACCCCAGCTCGTGGCACATGGCCCGGAGGATCTGGTGGTCTCCCGTGAGCGCCATGATGCGCAGCGCCTCGGCCAGCGTGAGGTGATGCGTGTCGGAGTGCGGGTTGCACTTGTTGGCCAACACCTTGCCGCCGATGCCCACCACCACGCCGAGCGCATGCGCGCCCCCCTGGTAGTGGTGCGCGGTGTCGAACACCGCCGTCGATACCGTTTTCACGTGCGCGCCCTCCTGATGTTCACGTTTTCGCGGGCGCGCGCCGGGGGCACAGTGCCCCCATGAGCACGACCCACCCCACTGCTGACGAGATTGGTGCCGGGGCTTGTGAGGGCGCCCCGGCCGGCCCTGAGCCGCGCCGCGCGGGTTGTGCCCCTCGCGATCGGCGCTGCCTGTCCGGAAGAAAAAGCCGCGATGCCGAAACCGGCAGGAGACGCATCGCGGGAACCTTCGGCCGTGAGACCGAAGGGGAAGGAGAAGGGAGAGGCGCCCCTGCGGCGATAGACTGGCAGTCCCACCCGCCCGTCATCACCACAGGAGCCCCTCATGGAAGACCAGGACATCCGCCGGGCACTCGCCGTCATCAACCGGCGGCTCGACACGCTGCACGGCAAGATTCTCGGCACGCAGATCGCTGTCCGCGCGGTCGTGCTCGCGTCTGCGCAGATGGACGAGGTCATGCTCTCCATCCAGACAGAAATCGACCGATGGCACGCACAGCTTTCGAACACCACAGACGCCAGCGACGCATTCCTCGCGGGGGTCGACGACGCATTGCGCCATGCATTGCCAGCCGCCAGCGACGTTGCTCGTCGGCCAGATCGCGAATGAACTCCTCAGGGTCGATGCCGAACCGCCGCTCGCGCCGAGTGGTTGGCGCGACTACCTCTCCGAGCGCACTCGCGAAGTGGATCGCGTCGACATCATCCGAAAGCAACCGACCGAGGGGAACGGCTCGCACTGAGCCCTCGGGCCGCGCCGGATCTGTCACCCACGGCCTTGGCTCGATCCACTCGCCCATCGCCACGCCGCGGGGCATCTCGAACGGCGGCACCACGAACGGAATGTCGTGCCGCGCGAGGAACGCGGGCAGGTCGTCTTCGGCCGTCGCGAAGAACTCGTCCCACGCTTCCGGCGGGAGATCGTCGATCGTGCGGCTCACGCCACGCCCTCCTCGACGGAGACCGGCGCGGCCGTCGCGGGCGGGTCGAAGATGTCGGGGCGCAGCTCGTGCCGCTGGACGGCGCCGTGGGTCAACTCTTCGATGGCCTTGCAGCGCGGCACCGGTACCCCGCGACTCTTCCAGTGCGAGATCGCCATCGGAGTCACCCCGAGGGCTTTGGCGAGGGCGGCCTGCGAGCCCACGATATCGGCCGCACGGTCCAAGGAGGATGAGGTGTTCACCCCCGAATTAAACACGGCGTTTAGTCCAGACGTCAACACGTTGTTGAGTTCAGGTATATACGATGCGTTTATGACTTCTGAGATACAGACGCCGCTTGATCGCCTGCTTGCTGAGGCTCAACGTCGCCACTGGCGCGACGTAGACCTCTGCAATCGCTTGGGCATCAGTCAGCAGCGACTGAACAACTGGAAGGATCGAGGGCTCCCGTTGCAGGGAGCAGTCGAGGCGGCATCTAAACTTCGACTATCACTCGACTATCTGGTCTTCGGGAAAGAGCAGACGGCACAAGGCAATCTGACCGCTGCCGAGCCAACAGCGCCAT
>JADYYN010000275.1 GCA_020853635.1 Gemmatimonadaceae bacterium | reverse complement strand
TACAGACGATCAGATCAAGATTCTAAACATCCAGAGCAACCTGTCGCGGCTGTCTAAACTTGAAAACGAGATGCGCCGGTTCTTGTCGACCGGTGACTATGAGAAGTTCGTGCAGAACGAGCATCTTGTGCGCAACGCCGTAGACCTCCTGAGGTCTCGGATATCGAGGGCAAGCTGATGGGTGGGAGCGGAGGCGGTGGATACTTCAGCGGCGATCCTTCAACGGCGAGGATTGCGCTTGCGAACTCGGTGTCCGAGACGAAACGGAACGAATACGCGTCTGAAGCAAACGGCGTCCTGTCCAATTTGCTCGCATCCTTCAACAGTCGGGATGTGCAGGCTCATGCCGCGTTGATCGAACGTGTAAAGGACGCACTGAACTGCGATGACCTGAGCGTGATCGCGCTACAGTTCGGTGGCTCAGTGGCGAAGCATACCTATGTCGATGGACTAAGCGACGTCGACATGCTAGTGCAACTGGAGCACTCGGAGCATCTCGACCAGACTCCGGAGGAGGTGAAGGAGATCTTCGAGGGGCAGCTCTCCGAGAAGTTCGGCTCCGCCAACGTAAGTGTTGGTAAACTCGCCATTACGGTCCGGTTCGACGACTCGGAACTGCAGCTGCTTCCCGCGATTCGGCGAGGCGATTCTATCGTAATTGCGGACGCGACCGGTGGCGAGTGGTCGCGAATCGATCCAAAGCGATTCACACAAATTCTTACTCGCGTGAACGGAGAGAACGCTGGAAAGGTCGTCCCAGTAGTCAAACTCGCCAAGGCCATTGTCGGAGAGCTTCCAGAGAGGCAACGCATATCTGGCTACCATGCCGAGTCACTGGCGGTGAAAGTGTTTCGTGACTACGACGGGCCGAAGACCCTCAAGGACATGCTTCGCCACTATTTCGAAGCGTCGAAGGACGCTGTTCTGAGCCCCATTCGCGACCGAACGGGGCAGTCTGTGCACGTGGATGAGTATTTGGGGCGAGAGCGATCGTTGGAGCGCCGAGTCGTATCCGATGCTTTCGACAGGATCGCCCGTAGGATGGCCGCGGCAGATTCGTCGGTGGACGCGAGCGTTTGGGGAGGGCTGTTTGGTGGCTAGTCCAGGTGATGCGCTCCTGAGACAGGTGAGAGTGCTCGACCAGTTGCTTTCCGCGCATTCACTTCGGCGAGATGAGCTCGGACGCCGTGCTGCCATCCTTGACGTTGTGTCGCTGGCGGTCGCTCTTCTACTTTGCGCGGTCACGTTCTTGGACCCCAAAGTCCTCGAGACACTTGCTGTGTCGGAGGACAGCGCTCGAGTGGTAATTGGCTTTCTCTCAGTACTGACGCTGTTTGCGTCTCTTGCTCAATGGCGAGTTGACTGGAAAGCGGAGGCAGCCGAGCATGGTCGCGCCTGTAGAGTGCTCTTTCCGCTGAAGGCGGAGGGCCGAAGGCTGATTGCCGAGTGCGAGGGTGTCACCGATGGTTCTTGCGACACTAGGATGGTCACGTGGCTCAGCAAAGCGGAGGTCGAGCTTGCCGCAGTTGCGCCGATACCCGAACGTCAGTTCCTACGCCTGAAAGCGCATCACTTGCGGAAGGTCGCATTGAGTACGGCAAGCCAAGATTACCCTGGAGTTCCGTTGGGCGTCCTTAAACTAACAATGTTCTTCAAGGACTTAAGAAAACTGTTGGGACTCGGGAAATCATGACCCTGTCACGCTCGGCTAACGCCAAGCAACTCTCGCGAGCGACTGCCTGCGCCTATTTGCAGGCTAAGCGGGAAGTGCTAGCGGCGGGCTTCTTTCAAGAGATCGAAGAGTACGCGCGGCGGCGCGAGTTCGTGCGGTCTGATGAAGAGATGATGCGCGAAGCAGCGTGGGTCATTCTCTCTTCAGGGATGCGCGAGAGCGTGATCCGCGCTCGCTTTAACCGCGTATGTGAGGCATTCCTGCACTTTTCGGATGCCGCGAAGATTCTCCAGCACCGAACGCGTGTTCGTAGGAACGCCCTTTCGGCGTTCGGCCACAGGGGAAAGATCGATGCGATTCTCGATTTCGTTCAGTTCGTTTCTGTGAATGGAGGCGAGGCGCTCCGCAAAGGCGTTAGGGAAGAAGGGCCCGCGTTTCTTGTGCAGTTCGACTATCTCGGTCCCGCGACTTCAGCCCATCTTGCGAAGAACTTGGGGTGGGATGGCCCTAAGGCTGACCGGCATCTCGTTCGGATCGCGGAGGCAATGGGCTTCAAGGCAGTTGAATCACTTGTATCCGCGATCGCGCTTCACGTCGACGATGCCAGTGCGGTTATTGACCTAGTCCTATGGCGATTCGCGACGGTGCATCGGGACTATGTCGCTTGGTTGCGCGCGCAAAGAGCGATCTCCGCACTAGAGCTTTGCTAGCGGGTATCCATGGCTCGGTACCGAATCTAGTTCCTCTATTTTGGTGGGCTTGGGGCGATGATCCGCACCTCCCCCTTGAAGGTCCGCACCGTCACACTCGCGGCGCTGGCATCGGGGGAGTTGAGCGCGATGGTCCTCGGGCCGGAGCGTTTGCCGCCGCCCGCCGGCTCCGGTTTGCCCGGCGCACCGACGATCCGCGCGGCATCGAGTTGTAGCCGCGCGGGCGCCTTGGGCGGGAGTCGCAACTCCACGTCGCCGCTGTGCGACTCGATCACCACCGACGCATCCGCGGCGAGACTGCCGCCGAGGCGCACCGTGCCCGAGATGGTCTCGATGCGCACGCGTCCCATGGGACCGCGCAACGTCTCGATCGCGCCGGTGACGGAGCCTAGCGTTGCGTCGCTGGAGCGGCCGGTCCACGAGAGCGCGCCGCTCGACGTCTTCGCCCGCAGCACGGTCGGCGATCCAACGATATCCACGGTGCCCTCCATCGACTCGGCGATGAGATCGCGCGGGTCGCCGAGGATGCGCACGGCACCGCTCACGCTGCCGCAGTCGACGCCACCGGTGAGTCCTTCGACACTGATGTCCGTGGCCGCCCCCCGCACCCACACGACGGCACCGGCCGGCACGTAGAGCACGAACTCCGCGCGCGGGGTCGCGACACCTTGATCGCCTTCGATCCCCAGCTTCACGCCGCGCCGATTGCCGCCGCCGAAGAGGCGCGCGCCCTTCGACACGCTGCCGCTCAGGGCGATGCTGTCGCGGTCCCAGCCGATCACCTGCACACTGCCGACGGCGTTGAAGACCTTCACGAGCCCGTCACGGTCGAGCGGCCAGCCGCGGGTGACCTTCACCATCGGCGGCGTCGGTCCCTGCGCCTCGAGCGTCGATGGCAGGGCGGAGAGAAGCAGAACGAACAGCATCATGCGTCGCATGGTCATGGCCCCATGGCGGCCGCGACGTCGTTCGCGCGGCGCAGGAAGTCGATCTTTTGCCGGAAGGCGGATGCCACAAAGGCCTGGATGGCAGCATCCTGCGGCCGTTCAGCGAGCGCCACGCGGGCCTCGGCGATGGCGCCGTCGATGGTGCGGAGACTGCGCTCGAGGATCTCCCGGGTGCGCGGGTCGAGCGCGGACTGCCGGCGCTCGAGACTGGCCTGCAGCTCCGAGGCGGAGCGTTCGAAGTCGGCGAGCAGCGCGACCGTGGCCGCCTGATCACTCGCCTCGGCGCGTTGCTTCACCACCGCCCACGTCGTGGTCGCGGTGATGAGCACGAGCGCCGCGGCAGCCGCGAGCCAGCGCGCGGCGCGGAACGGCCGGCGCGCCGCGGTGATCGGCGTGACGGCGGACGCGTCGTCGATGCCCCGCGCGCGCGTCAGATCGAGCTGTGCGCGGATGTCGGGCCACAGGTCATGCTCCGGGTCCACCTCGCGCGGCAAGGACGCCAGCGCCTCGCGCAGCCGCGCGGCGTCGCGCGGGTCGAGTTCGTCGTGTGCGTCGGGTGCGTCGTGTGCGGTCATCGGTCGAGTCCCTCCAGCAACTTCTTGCGCGCCCGGAACAGCTGCGCGCGGATGGTGGCTGCCGCGACGCCGGAGAGCGCCGCGATCTCCTCATGCGAATATCCCTCGAGCTCGTGCAGGACGAATGCGGTGCGTGCACCCGGCGAGAGCTTGGCGATCGCCGTCTCGAGGTCCATGCGTCCCTCCCGTCCCAACCCTTCGCCCTCAACGTCCACGGGCGTCTCGGGTAGTTCATCGTAGAGCGCCACGCGCCCTTCTCGCCGCCGCCGCGACCGGTCCGCGACGAGGAACACGTTCACCGTGAGGCGATGCAGCCAAGTCTGGAAGCTGCTGTCCCCGCGGAACGACTCGAGCTTCTCCCAGGCCCGAACGAAGGCGTCCTGCACCAGCTCCTCCGCCCGCGCCCGGTCGGCCGTGAGCCGCAGCGCCAGCGCATTGATCCGCCCCACATTCGCCCGATACAGCCGGCCGAAGGCGTCCGCGTCACCCGACTGGGCGGCGCGGATGTCGGAGAGGGGGTCGGACGGGGTCGGGAGCACGGTCAGCTGATTGGATTCCGGATACGGACCGGGTGTTTACGGCGTGGTGAGCTCTGAGTGGTGAGCTATAAGTTGGGGCGGTGCGGGAGGGCGTGCGATGCAAGAGGGGCGAGCCCCCGTCCGGAGACCCGCCCCCTCGTCGCAGTGCAACTCACCACTCACAACTCATAGCTCACAGCCGAAGTTGTGAGCCGGCGGTTCAGGACTGCCGAATCCACCGCATCAGCTCCCCCATCCCCGGCCGCTTCCCGTACATCAGCAGCCCGATCCGGTAGATCCGCGCCGCGACCCACACGCAGGCCACGCACATCGCCAGCACACCGAGCAGCACGGCGGCCAGTTCGCCCACGCCGATCTCCGTCGCCGTCATGCGCATGGGCATGATGATCGGGGCGGAGAAGGGGATCCAGCTCACGATCTGCGCCAGACGGCCGGTGGGGTTGAGCAGCACCGGCTGCAGGAAGATGATGCTGAACACGAGCAGCATGATCACCGGCTGCGAGGCCTGGTTGGCTTCTTCCTGGCTGCCCACCATCGCGCCCACCGCCGCGAACAGCGACGCGTAGAGCGTGTAGCCGAGCAGGAAGAACAACACGAGGGCCACGAGAACCGTCGGCGAGACGGTCGGGAACGCCATCGGCGGCGGTGCGCCCATGCCGAGCATCTTGAACAGCGCACCGCGCTGGGTCCAGAAGAACACGCCGCTGCTCAACCACACGAGCTGTTGCGTGAGCCCCACCGCGCCCACGCCGAGCACCTTGCCCGCGAGCAGCGTGTCCGGCGAGACACTCGACACGATCACTTCCGCCACGCGCGTGGTCTTCTCCTCGAGCACGCCGCGCAGGATGGCCTGCCCGTAGAACACGATCGAGAAGTAGAGCAACATCGCCACGCCACCGCCGAGGAAGGCGCTGGCGAGGCCGGAGCCGCCTTTGCCCTTGTCGGTGATGCGGTCGGCCGAGAGCGAGATGCGCAGTCGCGTGAGCGACTCCGCCGTCGAGGCCGAGATGCCGGCGGCTTCGATGCGCATGGAGAGCAGGGCCGAACGCAGTGCCTGCTCGATACGCTCGGTCTCGCCCACCGAGCCGGCGTTGCGACCGGCGTAACGTGCGGCACCCTTGTCCACCGTCGCGCTGTCGATCACCAGGAAACCCACCAGTCGCTTCTCCTGCACCTCGGTGATCAACGCCGCTTCACGCGCCGCGAGCGCATCGACGGTGAGGACCTCCACCACCGGTCGCGGCGTGGCCGCCATCGCGTTCGCCATCTCGGCCATCGCCGGCGGCAGCGAGTCGGTGTTGGGGCGTGCGGAGATCCGGTCGGCCAGTCGATCGCCGAGTCCGGAGCCGGAGGCGTCGAGCACGGTGAACTGGCTCACGCCGGCGTCACGGAGGCCGCGCAAGCTCAGATAACCCGGCAGTACCATGATGGTCGCGAAGAACAACGGGCCGAACAGCGTGACGATGAGGAACCACGGCGAGCGCACCCGTTCGAGGTACTCGCGCTTGATGACTGCGAAGAGCTTACCCATGGCCGCTCATCCCCTCTTCGACGCCCGTGGCGCCGACACGCTGAAGGAAGATCTGGTGCAGCGACGGCTGCACCCGCTCGAATCGTGCGATACGCGCGCCGGCCTCGAGGATGCGCCGCAGGAGCACCTGCGCATCGGCGTTTGCGGCGAGTTCCACCTCGAAGTACCGGCTCTGATCGTCCACCCGCTCGACCAGCGCCTTGTCCTGCAGCACGCCCATCACGGCCGGCGACGCCGAGCCCTCAAGCGCGAGGGCCACCGTGCGCCCGGCGTTCTCGGCCTTCACACCCGCGACCGACCCGTCGAGCACCTTGTCGCCGCGCGCGATGATGCACACCGCATCACACAGCCGTTCGGCGTTGTCCATGAGGTGCGTGGAGAAGATCACCGTCTTGCCGCGCCGCTTGAGGTCCACCACGGTGTCCTTGAGCGCCTGCGCGTTGATCGGGTCGAGGCCGCTGAACGGCTCGTCGAGGATCACCAGCTCGGGGTCATGCACCAGCGTGCCGATGAACTGCACCTTCTGCTGCATGCCACGCGAGAGCTCCTCCACCTTCGACTTGCCCCAGTCCTTCTCGGCGGTGCGGAGCGAGAGACGCTCCAGCCACTCGGCGATGCGCATGTCGGCGGTGCGGCGGTCGACGCCTTTGAGCTCGGCGAGGAACCGCAGCACGTCGCGCACGGCCATCTTCTTGTAGAGGCCGCGCTCCTCGGGCAGGTAGCCGATGCGGTCCTGGATCGACCCGTCGGTGTTCGGCCGGCCGAGCAGTGTGATCGACCCACGGTCGGGGGCGATGATGTTGAGGATCATCCGAATGGTGGTCGTCTTCCCGGCGCCGTTGGGGCCGAGCAGGCCGTACACGGCGCCGCGCGGGACGGAGAGCGTGAGGTCGCGCACGGCGACATGCTCCGCATAACGCTTGGAGACGCCCCGGATATCGAGGGCGAGTTCGGTCATTGCAGTCCGGGTGGAGGAAGTGCCGGAATATACGGCCTAGGGGCTGGTGCGAGCGCGTCAGCCTCGCGACACTACGGGCGATGCGACGCCCTTGGATTCAGCTGCTGACATCGCTCGGACTCCTCCTCGCTGGCTGCGGGGAGGCGCGAGGGCCGTCGCGGGAGTCATCACAAGCGGCGTCGCAAGAGCCGTTGGTGGTGTTCACCGCGGTGAGCCTCTCCCGTGCCATGCGCGCCGCACTCGACACGTTCGCGGAGCGCGAAGGGCTGGCCACGCCGGCGCAGGAAGTGGGCGGCTCGGTGGAGCTCGCGCGACGCGTCACCGAGCTCGGGCGCACACCGGACCTCATCGTCGTCGCCGACCCCGAGGTTTTCAGCAACTACTTGGCGCCAATCCACGTGGAAGGTTGGGTGCTCTTCGCGCGTAATCGGCTGGTGCTCGCGTACACGGATCGGTCTCATCACGCCGATGAGATCTCGGCCGAGCGCTGGTACAACTTGCTTACACGCGACGACGTCGAGATCGGTCGCACGGATCCGGATCAGGTGCCGATCGGATATCGCACGCTGTTGGCCTGGCAGCTCGCCGAGCGGCACTACGCGATGCCGGGGCTGGCGTCGCAGCTGTTGGCGCGCAGTCCGCTGCGGAATGTGCGTCCGGAGTCCGAGCTCGTCGCGCTGCTGCAGGCCGGAGAACTCGACTACGTGTGGATGTACGAGTCGCAGGCGCGCGCGGTGGGGCTCCGCGTGTTGCGGCTGCCGAGTGCGATCGATCTGTCCGATCCCGCGCAGGCGGCGCAGTACGCTGCGGTGTCGGTGCGTATCCGTGGCAACAGTCGCGGCACTGCAAGTGGCAACGGCACCGTCGACTCGGTGACCATCACCGGCGCACCGATCGTGTATGCACTCGCGATCCCACGCGCGGCCGCGCATCGCGCAGAAAGCGAGAAGCTCGCGCGGTTCCTCTTCTCGGCCGATGGTCGTGCGATCCTCGCGCGCGAAGGACTCGACCTGCTCGACCCACTCCGCACCGTCGGCACGGTCGGCGCCTGGGCGACACCACCATGAGTCGCAGCAGTCTCGCCACCATCGTTGCCGCGCTCGCGGGGTCGCTGCTGCTGCTCTTCCTTGCGGCGCCGATTCTGCAGTTGCTTGGAACCAGCGGTGCGGACGGTGTCGCACGACTGGGCACCGATGCCGTGTTGCGCGATGCGTTGCTGCTTACCGCACTCACCGCGACGGCGGCCACCCTTCTCGGTGTGCTCTGCGGGACGCCGCTCGCGTATCTCCTTGCACGAAAGGAGTTCCACGGCCGTGCAATCCTCGCCGCACTGCTCGATCTCCCGCTGGTGATCCCGCACCCGGTGGCCGGCATGGCGCTGCTCCTCCTGCTCGGTCGCGACTCGGCGGTGGGTGGCGCGGCGCTCGACATCGGGCTCCGCATCGTGGGCACGCCGCTCGGCATCATCGCGGCGATGTTGTTCGTGTCGGCGCCGCTCTACGTGAGTGGTGCGCGTGAGGCCTTCGCGCGGGTCGATGCGCGCTACGAAGGTGTCGCACGCACGTTGGGCGACACGCCTTGGCGCGCGTTCCGGCGCGTGACGCTCCCGCTCGCCCAGCGCGGCCTGCTCG
>JADYYN010000274.1 GCA_020853635.1 Gemmatimonadaceae bacterium | reverse complement strand
TGAGTAGGGGCGATGCGGGGGGGCTTCATCACATCTCACATCTCACCTCTCCTCTCTCACATCTCTCATCAGTATTCTCTCGTACGCCAGGACTTCGGCCGCCGTGCGCTCGACAGCACCATGCGCACGGCGGCCAACGGATCGCTCAAGGGGCTCAGCCACCAGGCTGGGCCTCTTTTTTCGTAGCTGCCGCGGATGGCGACGTGCAGGATGCTGCGCAGCAGCAAGAGACCCGCGGTCGCCGCGAGGAGCAGCGGGTGCTGCTGCGCCGCGGGCCATGTGAGGGCCAGCGCGACGATGATCGGCAGCTGGGCGCCCTGCGCGAGCACCACGAATGCGGTGTCGAACAGCTGACGCGCGCTGGTGGCGGCGTCCTTGAGGTCGATCGAACGGCCCCACTCGCGCCACATCTGTCGCACGCCGCTGTAGCTGCGCACGCGGTAGAGTCGAGAGCCATCGAGGAACCCCACCGGCACGCCACGCGCGGCGAGATGACGCACCAGACTCACATCCTCGGCGAACGATTGCCGCACGGGTTCGTAGCCGCCGTGCTCGAGGATCACGCTGCGCCGCGCGAGGAAACACTGGCCGTTGGCGATCACGCGGTCGGGGCGCACCCGCGGATCACCCGGGGCACCGGAGCGGTAGATCAACGACACAAGCAACGCCGGCTGCACGAAGCGTTCCGCGTGCGTCTGGCCGTCGAACCGCGGCGCGAACGAGACCACGTCGAACCCTTCGCGCTTTGCGGCGGCGAGCACGGCCGCCGCACAGCCCGGCGCCGCCTGCGTGTCCGCGTCCATGCCGAGCACCCACGGGTTCGTGGCGATCGTGGTACCGTGTTGCAGCGCCCAGGCCTTGCCGATCCAGCCCTGCGGAAGCGGCGGGTCGGTGACCAGCCTGATGCGCGGGTCGAGCTGCGCGGCCGCTTCGACCAACGCGCGCGTGCCGTCGGTGGAGCCCGAGTCGACGATGAGGATCTCCGTCACCGGCGCAGCCTGCGCGCGCAGTCCCTCAAGACAGGGCCCGATGCGATGCGCCTCGTTGAGCGTCGCGACGACCATCGTAAGCGACTCAGCCGGCGCCGTAGCCTGCGACGCACTCGGCTCGACCGCGGCCACGACGATCGGGGCCTCGGGCGGCCGGCGTGTGCGCCCCCCCATCAACCTCGACACGAGGATGAGGAACAGTGCGGACTGGAGGACGGTGAGGGCGAGGAACACGGTGGTTCGAAAGTAACGGGTCCGAGGGGCGGTTGGTTCGCGTGCTCAAACCCTCTCGATGGTCGGACGGTCGAACCTGTGAGACCCCCGGACGGCAGCCCGGCAGAAACACCGCCTCACCCCGTTCCGTACGTCCTGACAACTCCTCCAACGAGCTCCGCATGCCGAGTCACCGTTCCCCGTCCCGCGTCGCCGTGCTCGAGGCGACCCGCCCCCTCTCCCGCACGGCTGTGGCGCTCGCGGTCCTCGCCAGCGCCCTGGTGCTGCTCGGCGCGAGATCGCTCAGCGCGCAGGAGCGTCACGTCCTCGGCGGCACGTCGGCCATCATCTGGAACCTCGCGGGTGAGGTGCGTATCGAACCGGGCACCGGCAGCGATGTCGTCGTTGAGGTCACCCGCGGTGGCACCGACGGCCGCAAGCTCGTGGTGACCGCCTCCGGCGGGCAGCTGATCGTGCGCTACCCCGATGACGAGGTCGTCTACCGCGGTCGCGGCGACAACGAGTCGCGCTGGGGACGCGGCAGCACCACGCTCAACGTGCGCTCCGACGGCACATTCAACGGCCAATGGAACGGCGGCGGTCGCCGCACGCAGGTGCGCACGTCCGGCAGTGGACTCGAAGCCCACGCCGACCTGGTGGTGAAGGTCCCGCGCGGCAAGCGCGTCGAGGTGAATCTCGCCGTGGGCGCGATCGACGCCCGCGATGTCGATGCCGACCTGGTCCTCGATGTGCACACGGCTTCCGTGCGCACCGTGGGCACGAAGGGCCGTCTGATGATCGACGCCGCCTCCGGCTCGACCCGCGTGGAGAACGCCGAGGGCGATCTCGAGATCGACACGAGCTCAGGCTCCACGACGCTCATCGGATTCCGCGGCTCGCGCGTCGTGATCGATGCCTCGTCGGGCTCCATCACCGCCCGCGACGTTCGGGCCGAACGGTTCTCGGTGGATGTGAGTTCCGGATCGGTGACCGTCGATGGCCTGTCGTCCGATGACCTGTTGATCGATACCAGCTCGGGCAGCGTGCGCGTGGACCTCGTGAAAGTGCCGCGTCGCAGCGAGATCGATACCAGCTCCGGAAGCGTGACGGTCGCCCTGCCCGGTGACGCGAATGCCGAGCTCGATATCGATACCGGGTCGGGGGGGATCTCGACGGACTTCGCGGTGGCGATGCGCGAGTTCCGGCGCAACGAGATGCGCGGGAAGATCGGGGAAGGTGGTGGGGTTCTGCGCGTCTCGACCAGTTCCGGTGGGGTGCGGTTGATCAAGCGCTGAGTCCCTGGTTCCGCGAAACGGCTTCACCACAGGGGCTCAGGGGCTCACGAGGAACGGCAACGGCGGTTACCACAGAGGACACAGAGAACACGGAGGACTGCCGAGGGGAGAGTGCCGGCGTGAGGTTCCGATTGAATGCGGCAACAAAGGGGGCACAACGGCGGCGTCTCACGCGGCCAGTTGTGCCCCCTTCCGTCTTGGCAGTGCGGTGCGAGGCCCCACGGCCCTGTTTCCGCATGCGTTGCACCGGCCCCACTCCACTCCACACCCGCTCTGCCGTTCTCTGTGCCCTCTGTGTCCTCTGTGGTGAAGTAGTTACCGCTTCACCCCAAGCTGATCGAGCACGAACGCATACCGGAACGCCTGCTCCTTCAGTTGCTCGTACCGCCCGGACGCCCCACCATGCCCTGCCCCCATATTCATCTTGAGCAGCAGCGGCTTGGTATCGAGCTTCTTCGCGCGCAGCTTCGCCACCCACTTGGTCGGTTCGAAGTATCCCACGCGTGAGTCGTTGAGGCCGCTGGTCACGAGCATCGCCGGATAGTCATGCGCCTTCACGTTGTCGTACGGCGAGTAGCTCAGCATGTAGCGGTACTCATCGGACTTGTTGGGATTGCCCCACTGTTCCCACTCCTGCGCCGTGAGCGGGATGCTCGCGTCGAGCATCGTGTTGATCACATCGACGAACGGCACATCGGCGACGATCGCCTTGAAGAGGTCGGGCCGCAGGTTCGCGATCACGCCCATGAGCAGGCCACCTGCCGATCCACCGTTGGCCACGAGCCGATCCGGCGAGGTGTAGCCCTGTGCCACCAGGTGATCGGCGACGTCGATGAAGTCGGTGAAGGTATTCATCTTGTTCATCATCTTACCGTCGTCGTACCAGCTACGGCCCATCTCCTGCCCGCCACGCACATGCGCGATCGCGTACACCACATCGCGATCGATCAACGAGAAACGCGACGAGTTGAACGTGGGCTCCGTGGTGGAGCCGTACGAACCGTACGCATACAGGAACAGCGGCGACTTGCCGTCGCGACGGAATCCCTTGCGGTACACGAGCGATATCGGCACCGGCGTCCCATCGCGCGCAGTAGCCATGATGCGCTCCACCTCGTACGCCGTCGACACGTAGCCACCGAGCACGTCCGTGCGCTTGAGCAGTTCGCGGCCCTTCGTCTCCATGTCATAGTCGAACACGGAGTTGGGTGTGACGAGCGACGAGTAGGTGAAGCGGAGATACTTGGTCGCGTAGTCCGGATTCGCGCCCGGGAACACGCCGTACGCCGACTCCGGGAAGGACACATCGTGCGGCACGCCGCTTCCCAAGTCGGTCACGCGCAACTGTCGCAGACCGCCGCGACGCTCCATCACCACCACATAGTCCTTGAACGCGATCGTGCCTTCCACGAACACGTCGGCGCGGTACGGCAGCCACTCGGTCCAGTTCTGCGGCGCGGGGTCGTCGAACGACGCCCGCATCACCTTGAAGTTCTTCGCGTTCCAGTTGGTCGTGATGTAGAAGAATCCCTGCCCCGCTTCAACATCGTACTCGATCCCCGGTCGGCGCGGCGCGATCACCCGGGGCGTCGCACTCGGCGTCGCCGCCGGGATCACGTGGAACTCGCTCGACGTGAACGACGTGCTGGAGATGATGATCCACTCGCCACTGCGCGAGCGCGAGACGTTCACGTTGAACAGCACATCGTCATCGTGGTACACGCTGACGTCCTGCGTGGTGGGCGTGCCCATCACGTGACGCCACACGCGGTCGCCGCGCTTGGCGGAGTCTGGCGTCTGGTAGAACAGCGTGCGATTGTCGCTGCCCCACGCGAGTCCCCAGCTCAGCTTCTTGATCCGCTCGGGATACCAGGCGCCGGTGCGCAGGTCCTTCACGCGCAGCTCGAAGTCCTCGTAGCCGTCGGTGTCGATGAGCACCGCGAGCTTGTTGTGGTCGGGGCTCACTTCCATGCCGCCGAGCTGATAGAAGGCGAACCCTTCCGCCTCCTTGTTCTGATCGAAGTAGATCTCCTCCGGCGCGCCCATCGAACCCTTGCGCCGCGCGAAGATCGGATACGCCTTCCCCTTCTCAGTACGCGAGTAGTAGTACCAGCCGTCCTTCTGCGCCGGTACCTGCGCGTCGTCTTCTTTGATGCGGCCGAGCATCTCGTCGTAGAGCACCTTCTGGAACTCGGCCGTGTGCGCCATCATGGCGTCGGTGTATCGGTTCTCGGACTCGAGATAAGGGATCGTCTCCGGATGCTTGCGATCCTTGAAGTACGCGTACTCATCCACGCGACGGTCACCGTGGAGGACGGTCGTCACGGGCAGCTTCTTCGCGACGGGCGGCTTGGGCGTCTGGGCAGCGGCTGGAATGGACACGGCGAGGAGTAAGGCGGCTAGGCGGCGCATGAGGACCTCGTGCTGGGGCTGCGCGAAATCTATCCTCAGAGGCGCTCTCGAGTGCCCGGCTGTATCTTCCCCCGAATCGCCGTTCCTTACACCTCCCACCTCACACCTTCCCCTTGCCGTGCCTTCCCCCGGCCGCCGTCTCCTCACCCTCTGGCGCCGCTTGAGCCCCCTCCCGGGCGGGCAATGGCTCTTCGCGCAGATCTTCTCTTGGACGGTGCCCTACTCCGGGTCCGTCGGTCCGCGCGTCCGCCTGCTCGAGCCCGGGCACGCGCGAGTGGAGATCCCCGACCGTCGGTCGAATCGCCAGCATCTGGGATCAGTGCACGCCATCGCGCTCATGAACGTCGCGGAGATGGCCTCCGGTCTCGCCATGCTCGCAGGCCTTCCCGACGGTGTGCGCGGGATCGTGGTGTCGATCTCCATCGAGTACCACAAGAAGGCGCGCGGCACCATCACCGCGGTGAGCCGCGTGACCGTGCCCACGGTCACGACCGACACGGACTTCGATGTGGTGTCCGAATGTCTTGACCGCGAGAACAACGTCGTCGCGCGCGCGACCGTGCGCTGGCGACTGGGGCCGGACAAGCCGCGCGGCGCGAAGCCGAGCGCCACATGACTCTTTCCACTCCGTTCACCCGTCACGCCGGCATCGAAGTCCCACTGATCTGCGGGCCGATGTACCCCTGCTCCAACCCGGAACTCGTCGCCGCGGTGAGCGAAGCGGGCGGACTCGGCATCATCCAGCCGATCTCGCTCACACACGTGCATGGCCATGAGTACCGCGAAGGCCTGCGCTACATCCGCACACTCACCAAGAAGCCCATCGGATTCAACGCGCTCATCGAGGGCAACAACAAGATCTATCTCGACCGCATGCGCTTGTGGATCGACATCGCACTCGAAGAAGGCGTGCGCTTCTTCCTCACCTCACTGGGCAATCCCAAGTGGGTATGCGAGCGCGTTCACGCGGCCGGCGGCGTGGTGTACCACGATGTCACGGAGAAGAAGTGGGCGCAGAAGGGGCTCGATGGCGGCGTCGATGGCTTGGTGGCCGTGAACGCGCGCGCCGGTGGTCACGCGGGGCGTCGCACTCCTGAAGCCCTCTACGAGGAGCTGCTGCCGTTCGGTGTGCCCATCGTCTCGGCCGGTGGCGTGGGTACACCCGCGGAGTTCACGCGGCATCTGCGCATGGGCTACGCCGGCGTGCAACTCGGCACGCGCTTCATCGCGACGCCGGAATGCAAGGCGAGTGATGCCTACAAGCAGGCGATCATCGACGCCGACGAAGAGGACATCGTCCTCACCGAACGCCTCACCGGCGTCCCGGTCGCCGTGATCCGCAACGCGTACATCGACAAACTCGGCACCGACGCCGGCTGGTTCGCGAAGTGGATGCTCAAGGGCCGTCGCACCAAGCACTGGATGCGGACCTGGCACGCGCTCAACTCCGTGCGGCGGCTCAAGAAGTCGCTCAACAGCGAGAATGTGAGCACGGATTACTGGCAGGCGGGCAAGTCGGTGGCGGGGATTACGTCGATCGTGCCGGCGGGTGAAGTCGTACGGGAGTTTGCGGCGGCGTTGGACTAACGGCGTGGTGAGCTGTGAGTTGTGAGTGGTGAGTAACGGCGATGCGGGGTGGGCGGCGGTCGTCTCTCATCTCCCTTCTCACGTCTCACGTCTGCGGGACCAAAAACTCCAACGGCTTCTGCCGGAACCGCCGCAACACTCGCGCCGTCAGGCCTTCGGTCTCCGCCGCCGTGATGCCGCGTGAGCGCAGCGCCACGGTGAGCGCGAGGCGGAAGCTCACGACAAGGTTGACCACGCCGATCAGGATCATGCCGACGGCACTCACCGCCATGACCTGCCACGTTAACTGGAAATCGAGTGCTTGGAGGCCGTAGGCGAGGTTCGCGGAGGCGAACGCCACGTGGCGGATGTCGATCGGGAGTCCGAAGATCTTGCCAAGGGTCCCGGTGGAGCCGAGCATACACCCGAAGAGGAAGTTGCCGGCGAGCGCCCCGAGATTGTGCTCGATATAGGTCGCGACGCGCTCGAGGCCCCGTGTCCCAAGCACACGACGCAGCCATTTCACACGGCGTATGCGCTCCGGCACGCGATGATACAATGACTGGTTGTCGTAGTACCCCGAGACCAATCCGCTCACGAACAGGTACACGCCGGCGATCGCCGCGTGCACCAGGGCCAGACTCTTCCAAGGATGGAGGTCATGCAATAGCGTCGCGCCCTTCTCCGGCGTCACCGGGTGCCAGTCGAACACGGTGCTACCGATGAGGGCGATGAACATCGCGGTGAGGAAGCCGATGATCACGTTGCCGGCGATGGACACCCACTGCGTGCGACTCACTTTCGCCGCGACGCTCGCCAGCGCCTCGAGTCGCGACTCGCGATCGCCGGCACTCTCGAACGCGGCGGCGAGCGTCGCCGCCGTCATCGCCGGCTGCTTGGTGGCGATCGTGAGATGCAGGATGTGCACGATGACGAAGCCCAGCCCGTAGATCAGGCTGTAGGCGACGGCCTCCCAGAACGCCGGCAGACCGAGCTTGGCGGCCAGGATCTTGAGCAACGCCATCACCGCGACGATGAGCCCCGCGCCGGCTGCCGCGCGGAACATCTCGCGGTACTCCTCCCGCGTGTCCGTCACGTAGTGCTCACCGGACTTGCTCGCCTGCTCCGTCACTCGGCGGGCCAGCAGTTGGGTGGTCCCCTCGAACAGCGTGCCGATCCGAGGGCGACGGCTCTCGAATCTCACCAGGTGCGTGAGGAACGCCACGGGACTCGCCAGCGGAGCCGGCATCACTCCCACGCCGGACGACATCATCGCCGGTGCACTCGCCCGCGCGGCACGGCGAGGGATCGCCAGCGCCCGCAGATAGCGCAGCCGTGCGATCTGCTGCTCGAGCCGCGCCAGCACGAAGACGAGGTTCACCCCCACACCGGTCTCGTGCGACCGCCGACGGATGCGCGCGATGATCTCCGTGCACTGGGCCAGCAACACCCCGAGGTGCCCGTCGTACTCCGCGGCGGCACCGGCGGCCGCGAATCGGTCGATCAGCAGCCGGACTTCGTCGCTCTGCGCAAGGAACGGCGACTCCTGCCGCGCGAGCGACGGGAGGTAACGCAGCAGCGCCGGATCCACTCCCAACGCCGCGATGCGATGCGAGAGGATCCGCATGCCCTCGAACAGCTCGCGACGGATATGCGCACGGACGCCGTCCCAAGCGGCCGACCCGACACCGAGGCACTCGAAGAGTGCGTCCCACAGGTCGGCGGGCACCACCGCGACCCAATCGGCATCGCGCGGCTCGTCGAACACTTCGCTCATCAGGTCCCGAAGGAAATCCGGGTCGACCGCCGGCGGCAACACCCGCCCGATCAACCGGCTCCACACGCCGGTCAGGAACCCTTGGCTGCTCAGGATCCCGGACTCGGAGTACAACGTGCGATGCATGCGCGAGAGCAGCACGGCGCGCAGGTGTTCGGCGAGCCCGCCGGCCAGCTCCGGGCGCTCGCCGAGCAGCTCCACGAGCGTGCGCAGCCGCTCGACGGCGACTTCCGGGGCCTCACGACGACCGTGTCGCAACGCCTCGATCACGCGCCCGAGTCCCTCAGCCGTCGTCTGCTCAGGGTGCCGCGCGATCTCCGAGAGGACCTCGGTCAGATCACGATTCGGCGCGACGCGCGGGGCGGCGGGGATGGTGCTCACCTACACAATGTCGCGTGTGGAACTGATGAACGGCAGAGGGGAGATGAGAGATGGGAGATGGGAGTCGCCCGCTCACCTCTCCCTTCTCACTACTCCCAGCTCACCTCTCCCCTCGGCGACTCCCCGACCACCACCGGTGCGCCAACACGGTCACCGCGCCCGGCTTCACCGTCACCGTGCCCAGCGAGTACGCCTCGCCATCGCGGGTCACTTCGATCACGTGTTCGCCGACGGGCAAGCGCAACCGCGCGACGCTCACGCGATCGGGCAGCAACTGCCAAGCGCGCAGGTCAGGCTGATCGAGTACCTGCGACGACACATGCGTCGCCAGCAGTCCGATGCCGAGCAGGATGGCGCCGGCGGCCGCCCAACCTTTGCCGTCGTCGTCGTCCTTCTTCTTCTTGTCGCCGTCCTTCGACTTCTCCTGCTTCTTGTCATCGTCGTCGAGGATATCCCCGGCGGCATTGAACGCCCCCTCGGCACCCTTGAGCGAGGCTTCGCGCACGGCGGCGCGTGCGATGGCCCGCGCGATGCGCGCCGGCTGCTCGCGGTCGAAGTCATCGCGCACGGCGTTGCTGATGCTCGTCGAGATCACGTCAGCTTGCACGATCGATTCGTCGAGCGCGCCGAGTACCGGGATCGCGAAGCTGCCGGATGCCTCGTGCTCGACGGCGTTCGCGACCACAGGCGAGAATCGCGAAGAGCGTGCGCCCACGCGACCACTCGCCGGCTGTGACGACTCGGCGCCCATCACCGGCCAGCGGATGCTCACATTGCGGAAGCGCTGCGCCGCCCAGTCGCCGCTCATGCCGCGGCGGCGATTGAGTTCATGATACGTGGCGATGCGGCGATCATAGTCGTCGCCGTTGAGGTAGCCGAGTTCTTGGTCGTTGATCCAGAAGTCGAGCGCCATGGGTTCGGGGCGCACGACGAAGCCGTCCTCGATGAAGATCACCACGTCGCCGTGTGCGGCGTCGGGCGGGATGGTGTCGCCCGGCAACGCGCCGCCGAGCAGCACGGTCGCATTGCGATACGCGACGTCCGCGTCATTGCGCTCACCGGCCACCTCGAACATCACGCCGCTCACGTAGCGCATGAGCCCTTCGAACTGGTCGTTGGGCTTGGCACCCTGGGTGCTCTCGAGGAACGTCGCCATGCGGCGCGCCTCGACCCCGGCTTCGCCGGGTTCGTTGCGCTGCAGCCAGTTGAGGCCGCCGTAGTACGGGATAAGCATCCGTTCGGCGGGACCGGGGTCATACGGCAACGCGCCGTCGCCTGTGAGCATCGCCGCAGCCCCATCGCTGAGGCGCTTGGTCCAACGCTGGTACGCGATCTCCCACGCGCGGTCCATCGACCGCGTGCCGATCTCCGCCTGACCGGCATGCATCGCCACCAGGCCGCGGTACATGTGGCGGAGGAGGGCGTCGGCCGGAGCGATCTTCTTGTCCTTGAGCGATTCGAGCGCCGTCCCGAACTGCCCCGCCACCATCTGCTCACGCAGTTGATTCTCCGCCGGGATCCCCGCCGGTCCCGCCCGCCACGACTGCCCCGCCGACGCGCAGCCCTGGAGGGCGAACGCAGCGGCCACAGCAAGCAGTGGGCGGACGATGAGGGAGCGGGTCACAGGCGGTGGGAAGCCAGGGTCGAGAGAAGCGGGAACTCGAAGAGGGATAGGAAGCGGTCGAGAGCGAGCGAGCGCGCGCGCGCGCGCGCGCGCGCGCGCGAGAGAGAGAGAGAGAGAGAGAGAGAGAGAGAGAGAGCGGTGTGTGTATGCCCCCCTCTCCCATCTCACCTCTCCCGTCTCACATCTCCAGCCTCACTTCACCTGCTTTTCCAGAATCACAATCCGCTGCTGCGCCATCGCGATCGCCTCGGCCATCTTCGCATTCGCATCGCCCTGCGCCTTGATGCGTTCGATGTCGAGCGAGAGCAGGAACCGCTGATAGCGCATGAGTGCTTCCTGCGGACGGAGCTGCAGGTCGAGCAGACGCGCCGCCTTGTACTGCGTCTCCGGCGCATCCGGGTCGAGCACACTCGCGCGGTCGTAGCGGTTGAGCGCACCGGCGAGATCGTTGCTGGCCACGAGGTCGTCACCTTCGCGGATGAGCGCGGCAGCGGCTTCCTTCGCCTGCGCAGCGGCCCCCGCATCCTGGCTGCGGCTCGCGACCATGATGCCCTGCGGACCACGGCGCGAGAGCACCGCGCTCCGCCCGCCGTCGAGCTGCACCATCACGAACTCGCCGACCTTGTCGCTCGGCGCGGCACTCGGCGTCGCCGGCACCATCACCGCGTCACCGTTGGTGCGCCGCACCACCCACGCCGAAGGCGTGGTGCGCGTGGCGGCATAAACCTGCGTCTCATTCATGCCGATCTGCACTTCACCGCGGGCGATCGATTCGCAGACGGCCATGGAGCAGCCCGCGGTTGCGACGGCGTAGATGGAATCGACGGTGGCTTTCATAGCCTGCCGCTCCGCCGCGATGGCACCGGCAGCGGTGGAGGCATCAGCGGCCGGCACACGATCGTTGTTGGCGATCACCGGTTCCTGGCGGATGCGCTGCGGGTACGGCGCACACGCGGCGAGCGACAGCGCCAGCAAACCGGCGGCGCGGCGAGAGTTGAGGTAGACGGTCGGGTTCAGCATGGGGGTCTCACGGTAGAGGCGGATGGCAGATGCCGGATGGCAGTTGGCAGTGTGATACGGGATACGGGGCGCGGGGCGGATGCGTGGAGCGGGAGGATGGTGGAGTCGATCCACCTTCTGCCTTCTGCCCTCCACCATCTCCAGCCGTCGAAGGCTGACGCTTACGGCGTCAGCCGGCGACGCTGGATGTACTTCTTGATCTTGTGCTGCCCCACCCAGACCTTCGAATTGGATTCGAGGTCGATGAGCGTCGCGTCGATCTGATAGAACACGATCTTCTCGCGGCCTTCTGAGTCCTCGATCGCCTGCACATCACCCTGCAGCATGAAGCGCGCGCCCTGCTCACGCGCCATGCGCGCGCGGGTCTCGGCGCTGGCGTTCGTCTGCTGGTCCACCCGCTCGGCGCGCACTTCATCGCGCTCCGACGCGCTGGCCACCACCTTCACCGCACCCGACGTCACGTACGCACGCTCGAGGTCGCGCACGAACGTGCCGACGGCGATGTGCTCCATGGTCTTGTTGCGGAACTCACCGACGATCACGGTCGGCGACTGGCCGTTGTGGCTCGCCGCCCACTCACGCGACCAGTTCGCATTCAGCGACTGCCCGATGAGTTCGTTGGCGACGAGGCGCGAGTCGGTGTCGTTCCACTTGCCCGAGAGGTCGGTGACCGACTCGGGATCGACACGGGTGACACGCTTGATGCCGCAGGCCGAGAGGGCGAGGGCGGCGACGGTGAGCGCGAGGATGGATCGGCTGCGGAGCATACGGTCTCCCGGGTGGGAACGGACTGGGGTCAGGTCAAGCTGGCGGGTCGTCCCGCTCGATTACTATTGAACGCATGGTTGGTGCCACAGATAGACGACTACGTAAGTGCTTACGTGACAACAAGGTGCGTTGTTTCGATCCGTGTCGATGTCCTCGCAATTGGACAGCGGGTAACGGAATGGTGCCTGACTGACACGCTGGCCTGCCAAGACCGTATTTTTGGTACCAGCGAGGTGTGAGCAGAGACGCGCAGTTCCCCACACCTCCCACCTCACACCTCCCACCAAGGACTCACGTGGCCTCCGATGTGATCGACTACCGAATCGTCGGTGACGATATGCAGGGTGTCATCATCACCCTCGATCCCGGCGAAGCCGTGTTCGCCGAAGCCGGCGCCATGATGTACATGGAGGACGGCATCGAGATGGCGACCACGCTCGACCCCAACGCCAAGGGCGGCGGCTTGTTCGGCAAGCTCATGGGCGCGGGCAAACGTCTGCTCACCGGCGAGTCGTTCTTCATCACGCTGTTCGGCAACGCCGCCGCGCAGCGCCGCGACGTCGCGTTCGCCGCGCCCACGCCCGGCCGCATCTTCGTCGCCGACCTCAAGCAGTGGGGCGAGCTCATCGCGCAGAAGGACGGCTTCCTCTGCGCCGCGCGCGGCACCGACATCGACATCGCGTTCACCAAGCGCATCGGTGCGGGCTTCTTCGGTGGCGAAGGCTTCATCCTGCAGCGTCTGCGTGGTGACGGCCTCGCGTTCCTCGCGGCATCGGGCACGCTGATCGAGCGCGACCTGCGCGCCGGCGAAGTGCTGCGCGTCGACACCGGTTGCCTGGTCGCCATGCAGGCCTCGGTGGACTACGACATCGAGATGGTGAAGGGCATCAAGACCGCGATCTTCGGTGGCGAAGGCCTCTTCTATGTGAAGCTCACGGGTCCGGGTCGCGTGATCCTGCAGACCCTGCCCTTCTCGCGGCTCGCCGAACGCGTGATTGCCCACGCCCCGGCGATGCAGCGACAGGGCGGTGCCGCGGGTGTGCTCGGCGGCATCATCGGAGACCGCGGGTGACGGACGAACGCACGAGGGGGCAGTCGATGGTCGGGTTCCGGCAGCTCCCTCGCGCGTTCAGCGGCACGGTCGCTGCCTGTGCGTTGGGCGGTGCGTTGTGGGTGGGGTTCAAGCCCGTGGGCGCCTTGCCCGCGTTGGGCACGCTGCTCGACCCCGCGCGCGGCGTGTGGGCTGCGGCGCGCGTCGCCGAACTCCCGGCCACGCAACAGTTGGAGATCGAGGGCCTCACCGCCCCGGTGGACGTACGCTACGACCTTCGCGGCGTCCCGCACATCTTCGCCAAGAACGGCGTGGACCTCGCGCGCGCGCTCGGCTGGGTGCATGCACGTGACCGCCTGTTCCAGATGGAGCTCACGGCGCGCAAGGTCGAGGGCACGCTCTCGGAACTCGCGGGCACACAGACGTTGCCGGTGGACCGGCAGTCGCGTGAGCGCGGTCTGGCGGCCGCTGCCAAGGCCCGTTGGGACGCACTGCCCAAGGACGCGCCCACGCGCGTTGAGGCCATCGCGTACTTCGAAGGCGTCAATGCCTATGTGCGTTCGCTCCGACCCGAGGAGATCCCGGTGGAGTACAAGCTCCTCGGCGCGACACCGCGAACGTTCCAGGACCACGAAGGCTATTCGTTGCTGGCCGAGATGGCGCAGGTGTTGTCGTGGCAGAGTGAGGAGCTGCAGCGCGGTGCGATCGAGGCGATGATCGGGCGCGAGGCCACCGATGCGCTGTTCCCGGTGAACTCGCCCATCCAGGAGCCGATCGAACCGGTCGCCGGCCGCACGGGCCCGCGGTTCGCGCCCATGCGTTTCCCCGCACCATCGGTGCCGGACGCGAAGGCGCTCGCCGCGGCGAAACGTGCGGAGCGCGCGCATGTCCGAGTCGCACTCGGCCCGGACCTTCGTGCGCGTGATCCTGAGCTCGTGCACGGCGCTCCGCAGAGCTTCACGCGTGGCGATGCCGTGGTGGGCTCCAACAACTGGGCCGTCGCACCTGCGCGTTCGGCAAGTGGTCGCGCGCTACTCTCGGGCGACCCGCACCTCGGGTTGTCACTGCCGAGTGTGTGGTATGAGGTGCATCTGGTGATTGAAGGGGAGTTGGACGTGTACGGTGTCACGTTCCCGCTCGCGCCGGTGATCCCCATCGGATTCAATCGCGATGTGGCGTGGACGGCGACCAATTCCGGCGCGGATGTGACCGATTTCTATCGCGAAGTGGTGGACGACTCGATTTCGCCGAAGAAGTATCAGGTGGACGGTGCGTGGCGTGCACTGACGCTTCGCGAAGAGGTGTATCGCGGCAAGCAGGGTGAAGTGCTCGCGACGGACACGCTTCGCCGCACGCATCGCGGCCCGCTGCTCTCCACGCCCGAAGGTTGGCTCTCGTTGCGCTGGACGGCGCTTGAGCCCTCGGACGAAGCGAGCGCACTGCGCAGCGCGATGCGTGCGACGGACGCGACGGGTTGGTACCGCGCGATGGAGTCGTACAAGTCGCCCGCACAGAACTTCCTTGTGGCCGATCGTGCGGGCACTATCGGCATCCGTGCGACCGGGCGCTTTCCTATTCGGCCCGGCGATGGACGCGGCGACCGCATCTTCGACGGCAGCACCGCCAAGAGCGATTGGATCGGCGACTGGCCGCTGGCCGATTATCCGCAGGCCCTCGCACCTGCGCAGGGATATCTCGCCAGCAACAACCAGCAGCCGCTCGACCCGAGTGTGCGTCCGCGTTACCTCGGCTGGGACTGGCCCACGCCGTGGCGCGCGATGCGCATCAATGAGATCCTGCGGGCGGATGCCGGCATGACGCCGGACAAGATGCGGCTCGCGCACACCGATCCGAAGAGTGTGTTGACCGACGTGGTGCGGTCGGCGCTGCGTGCCGCCGCACTGGCGCGGGCGGACCTGATGGACGCCGACGCCAATGCCGCGCTCGCCTACTTGGAGAAGTGGAACGGCAGCTTCACACCGGAGGAGAAGGGGCCGGTGCTGTTCGATGCGCTGCTCAACGAAGTGCAGCGGCGCACGTGGGACGAGTTCGTGATCCCCGGCGAGAACCGTCGCGTGGGAAGTCCGAGCACGATGATGCTCGCGCGCTTGTTCGAGGATGTCGGCTCGGTGTGGTGGGACGACCGCTCCACGCCGAACGCCGTGGAGACGCGCGACCAGTTGCTGATCGAATCGTTGAAGGAAACGTGGCGTGCGACGCGTGCGCGACGTGGCAATGAGCCCGAGCAGTGGAAGTGGAGCGACGTGCGTCAGGCGAGTATCCGGCATCTTCTGCAGCTGCCCGGATTCTCTCGTGAGGGGCTCAGTGTGCAGTCCGGGCCGGGCACGTTGAGTCCCAACGAGGGCCGCGGCACGTTCGGCGCGAGCTGGCGCTTCGTCGTGGAGCTCGGCGATGACGTGAACGCGTGGGGCACCTATCCCGGCGGGCAGAGTGGCAACCCGGTGTCGTCGCGGTATGCGGACCGCGTGGAGCTGTGGCGCACCGGACAACTCGCGCCGCTGTTGATGCCGCGGCTGAGCGCGGAACTCGGTCCGGAGAACCTGCTGAGTGCCCTCACGTTGTCGCCGGCCGGAGGTGCGCGATGAACCGCATGCTGTGGTTCCTCGGCGTGACCGCCGCGATGGCGACGCTCACGTGGACGGTAAGCTGGTGGATGGTGCCCGTGGTGGCGGCGATCTGGGCGTTCGTGCGACGTGGTGACGCGGCCGTGCCGCTGCTCGCGGGGTTCGCGGCGATGTTGGCGTGGGGCGTGCTGCTCTGGGTGTCGTCGCGCGGTGCGCCGGCGGGGTCGGTGATGCAGTCGGTGGGCGCGGCGATGCAGGTGGGGGCGGGGCCGTTGGTGGTGCTCACGATCGCGTTCCCTGCCTTGCTTGCGTCGAGCGCGGCGGCACTGGTGCGCGCGATCACGTCACCGCGCGGCGCAGGGTCGGCGAATGGCTGAGCGTTCGACACCGCCGGGCTCGGCAGCTGATCTGAAGAGTGTGGGCGGGCTCAAGCGCATCGCGAACGCGATGCGCTACACCGCGAGCGGACTCCGCGACGCGTTCCGACATGAGGCGGCTTTCCGGCAGGAACTCCTCGCCTTCGTGGTGCTCGGGCCACTCGCGTGGTGGCTTCCCGTCTCCACAGTCGAACGCCTGCTGCTTATCCTCCTCATGCTCCTCGTCCTGGTCGTAGAGTTGCTGAACACCGCGATCGAGTCCATCGTTGACCGGGTCTCGATGGAGCTGCACCCGCTCGCCGGCCGCGCCAAGGACCTTGGCAGCGCCGCGGTGGGGCTTTCCATCCTGATGTCCTTGCTGGCGTGGACCGTGATCGCGGGACCGTTGTTCTTCTGACCTCCGAGAGGGCCGCCGACATGACGTGTGCTCGCGTACGACGGAACACCGCCACGATCGCCCTCTTGTGCCTCGGCACGGCCTGTGCGCCGCGTGACGTTGCCACGCCCACGCCGCAATGGACCCTTACGGCCGACTTGCGGATCGGCAGCGAAGAGGACGGTCCGACGCTGTTCTCCTGGGTGAAGGGCCTCGAAGTCGATTCGCTCGGGCGGATGTTCATCTACGAGCAGACTGATCAGGAGATCCGGCTGTTCGACCGCGATGGGCAGTTCATCCGTCTGATCGCGAGGAAGGGCTCAGGACCCGGCGAGATCCTGAATGCGGAGGGTATCCAACTCGCGCGCGACGGCCGCCTCTGGATCCGGGACGAAGCGAACGGTCGCCTCACCATCCTCGACGGCGAAGGCGTGTTCCAAGGGTCGATGACTATGTCGTCCTGTACGTCGCAGGGGCGGTGGGATCCAAAGGAGGACGATACCGGCCGGATGGTCGATGTCGACTGTCGGGTCATGGCCGGAGACCCGCCGACCTACAGCTACGTCCTCCGCGCCGTGCGGCGAGATCTCTCCGCCGTGGACACCCTGCAGACACAACCCGAGTGCCGCTCCAAGGAACTCGATGAGGCCGCGACGTGGATCACACGGTCGGGGACTCGCACGACGCATCGGCCGATTCCCTTCGCCGCCCGCCCCGAGAGCGACTTCGATGCTATCGGGAACGTATGGTGCGCCTTCAACTCGGCGCGGTACGAGATCGTGCGACTCCATCCGGGCCACACCGACACCTTGCGCATCACGCGTGACATCGCGGCGCTCCCGGTCACCGACGAGGAGCGCCGCCGCGAGATCGATGCTCTCGAAGAGAAGGGCCCCACTGGGCTCGACTTCTCGCGCATCCCCGCTGTGAAGCCGCTCATCGAGCGCATCGTGGTGGACGATTCCGCACGCATCTGGGTGCAGCGCGCCGACAGCAAGGGTGGCTTCCTGTTCGACATCTATCGCCAGTCGGGCGAGCTGATCGCGACCGCCACCACCAGCGAATCGCGCCTCATCACCTGGGCACCGTTCACGGTGCGCGGCGATTTCGTGTACACGGCGGTCCTCACCGCCGACGGAGAGCCGACGGTGGTGCGCTTCAAGATCGATCGGACGCAGTAGTCCCTCTGATCGGGTCGGGCGGGACTAAGTTTCCCGATGTGACACGACTACCTCCCGCGAATCCTTCGAGCCGACCACGCCACGTCATCGTCATCGGTGCCGGCGCCGCCGGCACCATGGCGGCGATCTTCGCCGCCAGCGCTGGCGCGGAGACCACGCTGATCGAAGGCACCAAGGACGGCGGGCGCAAGATCCTCATCAGTGGCGGTGGCCGCTGCAACGTCCTGCCACTCGTGCTCGACGAGACGCGATTCATCACCGACTCGTCGGTGAACACTATGCGGCGCATCATCCGGTCGTGGCCGCTCGCCGAGCAGCGACGGTTCTTCGAGCAGGAGGTCGGCATCGCGCTGGTGGACGAGCCGGCGCTGCGGAAGGTCTTCCCTGCCTCGCACAAGGCACGCGATGTCCGTGATGGGCTGATCGCACTCGCCGACGCACGCGGTGCGAAGCGCATGATGGAGACACGGGTGCACTCGATCGCGCCCGCGGGTACTGCGTGGCGCGTGACGCTCACCAATGCCACCGAGCTCAGCGCGGACGCGGTGATCGTCGCCTGCGGTGGACTCTCGGTTCCCGCCACCGGCAGCGACGGCGCCGGCCTCGCGTTCGCTCGCGCGCTCGGCCACACCATCCACCCCACCTACGCGGCCCTCACGCCGCTCCTCGACGATTCCGGCGCATTCGCCACACTCGCCGGTCTCTCGCTCACCGTCACGCTCACCGCCCGCTCCGCCACACGCTCGGCCACGGCCACCGGCGGCTTCCTGTTCACGCATCACGGCTACAGCGGCCCCTCCGTGCTCGACGTGTCACACGTGCTCGTGCGCTCGCGCCAAGAGGGCGACACGGGCAAGGACCGCGCGCGTCTCACGGTGCGTTGGACTGCACTCGACGATGACGCGTGGGACCTCGCGCTCAAGCCCGCCGGCACGCGCACCGTGCTCGGCGCGGTTCGCGCGGAGATGCCGGACCGTCTCGCGACTGCACTCATCGCGGTAGCGAACGTGGACCCCACCCGTTCACTCGCCGAGCTGCGGCGCGAGGAGCGTCTGCGACTGATCGACACGCTCGTGCGTTGCGTACTGCCGTGGAGCGGCGACGAAGGCTACAAGAAGGCCGAGGTCATGGGCGGCGGCGTCAGCCTCGGCGAGATCGATCCGCGCACGATGGAGAGCAAGCTGCACCCGGGGTTGTTCCTCTGCGGCGAGGTGCTCGACGCGTTCGGCCCGATCGGCGGGTACAACTTCCTGTGGAGTTGGGCGACCGGCCGCGCCGCGGGTATCGGCGCGTCTACGGCGCCGCGCGCCGGTGCGTGAGCAGCCAGGCGTACACGTCGTGCCCCGCCGATCCGCTGTACGTGCGCGTCCACGAGTCGTGACCGACTCCAGCGTACACGGTGAACCGCGGCGTCTCGCCGGGCTGCGGGACGCAGGCGTTGAGTGCGTCGATCATCGAGCGGCTGCCGGAGATGTTCACAGTGCCATCGTTGTCGCCGTGGAACGCCCACACCGGCACGTTGCGCATATTGCAGGCACTGCCCGGGTTTCCTGAGCCGGCGATCGGCACCACCGCCGCCGCGACGGTCGGGTGCGCGAGTGCGAAGCTCCACGTACCCATGGCGCCGAGGCTGAGTCCGGTGACGTAGATGCGACTCGCATCGACGCGGAAACGCGACTGGAGCGTGTCGATGAGCTGCTTCACCAGCCCGGATGACCATCCGCCCTGCGACGTCGGAAGCTGCGGCGAGACCACGATGAACGGGAACTCGCGCCCTTCGTGCACGAGGCGTGGCGGCCCGTGCACGCGCACGCGATTCAGCTCGGTGGTGCCGTTGCCCTTCTCGCCGCTGCCGTGCAGGAACACGAGCAACGGGGTCTGCTCCGTGCTGCTCTTGCGATACGACTCCGGCGCGTACCAGAGGTACCCGATGGCTGCGTTCACACTTGACGCCTGGAACGTGGTCGAAGCCTGCCGCACGGCGAGTGTGCCTCGCAGCTCAACCACGGTGGAGGAGTCGGTGACCGCCGGATCACCGTCGATAGGCGTAGCCACCAAGTAAGCGACGTACTGTGCACCAGCGGTGAGCGAGTCGATGGTGATGCGACGCACACCGTCGGCACTCACCTCGCGCGTCGTCGCACGCATCGCACCGACGGCGGTGCCGGCGAGAGCAGCGGTGCGCACCGAGCCCGCGTCCGGCGCAGACGCAGGGGCAGAGCCCAACGCGTACACCACCACCCCGATGCGCGCGCGACGCGCGAGCGAGAGCTCGGTGTCGAAGCTCGTCGCACCATTGATGGCAACCGGCGAGGTCGCAGCCCACGCACTCCCGGGGCCCGCTGGCGCCAAGGGGTCGTCGCCGGAGCACGCGGCGGCGAGGAGCAACGCGCCAGCAATCAGCGCGAGGCGTGAACAAGAGGCTACGAGAGGCATACCAGTCCGACCACTACAGGAGCAGGTGCGTCACCGGGACCGGTGCGCGGTGTCACATTCTGCGGCGTTCCCCTGTGTCCCCTGTGTCCCTGTGGTGCATAGCAGGAGAATTCTCCGCGGAGTCCCCTACCCTCTCACAAGATTCAGGTACGTCGTGATGATCAACGAATTACTGAAATCGATGAAGAACGCCCCCACCATCGGCAGCACGAGGTACGCCCGCGGCGCCGGCCCGTGTTTCTCCGTGATCGCATTCATGTTCGCCACCGCGTTCGGCGTCGCACCCAACCCGAACCCACAGTGGCCGCTCGCCATCACCGCCGCATCGTAGTCGCGCCCCATCACGCGGAACGTGACGAAGTACGCGACCAGCCCCATCATCAGTACCTGGAACGTGAGGATCACGACCATCGGCCCCGCGAGGTCGAGCAGTTCCCACAGCTTGAGTGACATCAGCGCCATGGTGAGGAACAGCGACAACGCGATCGTCCCCAGATCGTCCACCGTCCGCGACGAGATCTTCATCACGCCGGTCCATTCGGCCACGTTGCGGAACACCGCCGCCACGAGCATCGCCCCGATGTACGCGGGCAACGTGATGTTCGACGGCAGCAACTTGATCAGCATGCCGCCGAGTGCCATGCACACGAGGATCACCGCGAGCATCTGCAGGATGAGATACGCCGTCGGCGCTTCGCCCGCGGTCTCTGTATCGATCTCGGCGTCGAGGCTCGCGTTCTCCGCACGCGCGGCGAGCGGTGACGGCGTTGCACGCCCCGGCGTGAGTTTGAACCGCGCGATGAGCGAGGTCCCCACCGGCCCGCCGATCAGACCACCGCTCACGAGTCCGAACGTGGCCGCCGCCATCGCGACGGTGACGGCGCCGGTGAGCTGGTACTGCTCCTCGAACAACTTGCCGAACGCTGCGCCGGTACCGTGTCCGCCGGTCATCGTCACCGATCCCGAGAGCAAGCCGATGAGCGGATCGACGCCCAGCGCCTTCGCGACGATGATCCCCAGTCCGCTCTGCATCGCCGCGAGCGTACTCGCCAGCACCCAGAACATCACGACCTGTGGACCACCCTTCTTCAACAGGTCGAGACTCGCGCCGAGTCCGATGGTGGTGAAGAACGCGATCATGAACGGCGTCTGCAGCGTCGTGTCGAACTCGAACGCCATCGTCCCGCTCTGCCGCAGCCCGAGCGCGATCGCCGCGAAGAGGAACCCGCCGATCACCGGCGCGGGGATGTTGAACTTGTCGAGTACCCCGACCCGCCGGCGAACGCCGTAGCCGATGAAGAGGATCACCGCCGCGAGGGCGATCGTCTGGATGAGGTCGAACTTGAAGGTCGTAGCCACGGCGTGTCCTGGGGGGAGATGAAGGCTACCGTACGAGAAATCGATCAGTCGAGCCCGAGCTGCTTGAGCACCGCCGCCGGCGGCATATCCCACTTGGCCATCGGCTTGTTCCCGATGTACCCGATGTCCTTCATCCCCGCATCCGTCGTGTAGAACCCTGTCGCGACGAGATTGCGCACCAGCGAGAAGAACCGCGCCGCCGCCTGGAACTCCGGCTTCGCCTTGGGCGTGTAGCAGATGTCGTCGCAGATCGCGGTCTTCTGCGCCGCCGTCAAACGCACGAACGGGCGCTCGAACCGCTTCTGGCTCTCGAGATTGAGCCAGCTCACACCGCCGCGCACCCGCACGAGGTCGCGCGCGTAGTTCTCACCCGGCGCGCTCACGTGCTCGTTGATGTAGTGGTGCGCCCCCACGGCCGAGGCACTTGGCGACTTGGCGTCGGCGGGGATGATCATGTCGGCGAGGGCGGCCAACGTGGCGATCTCGGTCGCGTTGAGCTTGCGCGGCCAATCCTTCTTGGGCTTGATGAGATCCGGATCCCACGCGTCACCGCGCGGACCGCGCCATGCGTTGGGATCGGCCTTGGCCTGCGGCGCCGCAGCGGCCGCCGGCTTCGGTGCTGCCTGCTGCGCCTCGGCTTCGCTCCCGGGAAGACTCGCCAGGATCGGCAGGCTCGCCGCCGCCGCGAGCGACTTGAGTGCATCACGGCGCTTCACGTTCTCCGGGGCCGGTGCGACCTCAGGCGTCTCGGGCGCCTCGGGCATCTGCTCGTCGTCACGCATCAGCCGATCTCCTTCTTCGCGAGTTGGTCGAGGATGTAGTCGGTCGTGCGCCAGGCCAGCGCGAGGATCGACAACGTCGGGTTCTTGTCCGCGTTCGACACGAACGGCGCGCCGTCGGTGACGAAGAGATTCTTCACGTCCCACGACTGGCAGTGCGCGTTGAGCACCGAGGTCTGCGCGTTGTCGCCCATGCGGCAGGTGCCCACCTCGTGGATGATCTGCCCGCCGCGCGCGATGGCGCGGTTGCCGTCGGTCTGCGGCGTGCCGTTCACCTTGCCGCCCATCGCCGTGATGATCTCGGCGAAGGTCTTCTGCATGTGCACGGCCTGCTTGAGTTCATGGTCCGACCATTTCCAATGGAAGCGCAGCACCGGAATGCCCCACTGGTCGACCACTTCGGGATCGATCTCGCAGAATGACTGCTCGTTGGGGATCATCTCGCCGCGACCGTCGAACCACACGAACGAGCCGTAGTAGCGACGCGCCGCTTCCTTGTACTTGGTGCCGTACGCGCCTTCGGTGGTGCCTTCGAGGAAGTTGAACGAACCGTTGCCCGGCATGCCGCGCCCGCCACCGAACTCCACATGGTAGCCACGCGCGAAGTCGAGCTTGCCGCCGATCTGTTCCTTGTAGAGCCACCACGGGATGTACATGTGCATGCCCGAGGCGCCGTCGGTGTTGTGCGGCGGCAGGTTCTCCATCGCCGGGATCTGCCCGCCGATGCCCGCGCCCACCGTATCCATCAGATACTTGCCCACCAGGCCACTCGAGTTGCTCACGCCTTGCGGCGCCTGCGCGCTCTTGGAGTTGAGCAGGATGCGCGCCGTCTCGGCCGCGCTGGCCGCGAGCACCACGATGCGTGCGCTCACATGCCGGTCCTGACGCGTGCGCTTGTCGATGTAGTTCACGCCGGTCGCGAGCCCGTCCTTGCCCAGCGTGACTTCGCGGACCATCGCGTCGGGCACGATGTCGACGTTGCCGGTCGCGAGCGCGGGCGGCAGCAGCACGGTGGTGGACTGGAAGTTCGCCTTGATGGAGCAGCCCCAGCCGCAGGGCGTGGCGTAGAAGCAGGCCTGACGCTGCAGCATCGACTGCTTGAGCACGCGCTGCGCGAGGGCGTTACCCGGGTGCAGCAACTTCGGCAGCCGATCCGCATCCTGACGCTGCGTCATGATCGCTAGGTGCGCCGGGATGACTGGGATGCCCATGGGTGCCGCGTGCTTCTTCGCCAGCAACTCCACCGGCCGCGGTGCAGGCGCCGGCTGCAGCACACCGGGCGACGAACGCGGCGTGTTCTCGAGATCATCATCGCCGCCGTACACGCCGATGAGCATCTCGGTCTTGTCGTAGTACGGCGCCAGCTCTTGATACGTGAGCGGCCAGTCCGCGCCGAGTCCGTCGCGGGTCTTGGGCTTGAAGTCGTACTCACCCATGCGCAGCGAGATGCGGCCCCAGTGGTTGGTACGCCCACCCATCATGCGGGCACGCCACCAACGGAAGTCGGTTCCCGGCGCGTTGGTGTAGGGCTCGCCGGGGACTTCCCAGCCGCCATCGACCGTGGCGTCGTAGAAGCCGAACGGTTTCTCGCGACCACCCGCCCCGCGGAGCGGCGCTTCGCGCGGGAGTTTGAACATCGGCGTCTCGCGCACGGGGTCGTACGAACGACCGGCTTCGAGCACGAGGACCTTGAGTCCGGCGACCGCAAGCTGGTAGGCGGCCATGCCACCGCCCGCTCCGGAACCGACGATGACGACGTCGTACTTGGTCTGCGACTTCGGACTGCCCTGGATCACGAGAGGCTCCTCAATGGTGGCGCGTCACGGGAGGGATACGTGGGGGAATCTACGCCGGAGGCGGCTCCGCACTAGGTTGCCGCGTTGTAGTTTTTCGACATGCTCCTTTCCACCATCCCGCGCACCGGCGCCGAGATCATCGCCGCGCTGCAGGAGGTCCACCGTGAGAGCGTCGCGTACTGGGCGACGTTCTCCGATGCCGAGTTCTTCGCGCGCATCGGCACGGCGTGGTCGCCGGCGGAGAATGTGCGGCACTTGAGCAAGTCGATCCGTGCGGTGCAGCAGGGGCTGCGGCTGCCGCCGTTCGTCGTGAAAGTGGTCTTCGGGGCCCCCTCAGGACCCGCGCGTGATTACGAGACCATCCGCACCGTCTACCGCGACCGACTCGCGCAGGGTGCGAGCGCGGGACGGTTCGCGCCGGCGCCGAAGCCCACCGCCGCTGATCCCGCGGCCGAGCGACGGCGCATCATGCGGGTACACGAGGCGAGCATTGCCGACCTGACGGCGCGCATCGCCAAATGGTCCGAATCGGATCTCGACACCCGCGCGCTGCCGCATCCGCTGCTCGGCAAGCTCTCGGTGCGCGAGATGCTGCTGTTCACCGTGTATCACAACACACACCACGTGGCGAACGTGCAGCGGTTGCGCGCTGGCGGGGAGTCACAGCACTAGGACGGACGCTGTCGTACGCGCAACTCCTGCTGCGCATCCGTCTCCACGAGCCCGAGCGTGTCGCCACCGCTCGCGGCGCACTCACCTCATCGTGGAGACGAGATGCACCGCAGTCTGTTCACCCGTCCGTTCACGCGGACGTCGTTCCGTCCTCTGCTGCTGGTCCTCACCGCGTCGGCGGCGCTCGGCGCGGCAGCTTGCGCGGGCGACGAGATCCTCGCGCCGATCGACGGCGCCCCCTGTGCGCGCGGCACACTGAGCACCACACGCTCGACGGAGAGCACCGTGACCGGGCGCGACTGCACCCTCTGGAGCGAGTACGAATACGGACGCGTCAGCGCCGAGACGTGGACGCTGCCGCTGAAGGCCAACACCGGATACGTGGTGCGACTGGTCGCCGTCGAAACCAGCCCGGGCGTCGTGCCGTTCAATGGCAGCCTCACCGCCTACGAGCGTGACACCGAAGGCACGCCACAGGTGGTCGGGTTCGGCAACGAGTTCGGCCCCGGGAACCGCAACAGCGAGTTGGTCCTCACGACTGTGGCGGCGCGGACCGTCGCGCTCCGGGTGGAGACCGCGTCGCTCAGTGACACCGGCGCCTACCGCATCGAAGTCGCCACGTGTCCCGTGACGCCGCTCGTGCCGGATTCGCTGTACTCTGGCATCAGCACGGCGCTGGGCTGCCGATCGGAGGCGTTGTTCGGCGCGCCCTCGCGATTGACGTTCTTCAGTCTCGCCACCGAGAGTCTCGATCCGATTCTCGTCGGATACGAACGCACCGCGGGCACCGCGTCGTTGCGCGGCCTCTTGAGCGGCCCTGATCTCGATGTGCACGGCATGCTCTCCGGCAGTCTGTACATCCTCTCGGGCTCGACCCCCGCGGAGTGGTTCTTCGATGATACGCCGGACCGGATCGGACGCTACACCCTCACCGTCCGCGTGCACGCGGACAGCAGCGCGACCTTCGCGGTCGCGCATCTGACCGACGCGCTGACCCGCGCCTCACAGCCCCGCTGAGACGACACCATGTCCATCACGACCACTTCACTTCCCGGCCGCACGCTGGCCGCGCTCTTCGCATTGCTCTCGCTGGCGTGCGCAAAGGACAGCGTCGTCGATCCGCTCATGGGGGCAGGTTGCGACGTCGGTGCGCTGCGACCCGGCGTCACGCGTGGGGCCCTGAACGAGTCTTCCTGCATTCTCTCGTTCAATCCGTGGAGCGAAGACCGCTCCGCGTACGCGGCCCATCCACTCAGCGTGCGGGAAGGCCGCGCCTACATGCTCACTCTGAGCGCCGCGCCCGATCCCGACCGGTACGGCCGAAACGACGTCGATCCGATTCTGCTGGTGTACGGCCGCGCGGCGACGGGGCTCAACACCCTCGTCGCGGCGGACGACGATGCCGGCCGAGGACGCAGCAGCGAGTTGTTCTTCATCGCACCTCGCGGTGGCACGCATCGCGTGATCGCGACGACGTACGGCGACACGTTCGACGGCGACTATCTGGGTGGCTACGCACTCACCTTGCGCGAGTGCCCGGTACTCTCGCTGAACCCGGACACCGGCACCACGCGATTCACGCTGCCGGAGAGCGAATGTCAGCGGCGCGATGACAACTACGACATCGAATACAGCTTCATCCGTATCCCGGTCGCACCGTATGAGCGCATCACCGTGACTACCACTGGCACCGGATTCACGCCTCGTTGGGAGGCGTTCGGGCCCGACATGGACACGCACGCCAACCTCGACGGCTACGCGTGGTCCATCACGGGCAACGCTCCCACCACGATGGGTCTCGGTGATCGCGGCGGCTCCATCACACTCGCGGTCGGGGCGCTCGCCGCACAGAGTCCGACGCGTCAACTCACCTTCACCCTGCGCCGGGAGATCATCCGGCCGTAGCACGTCAGTTGCGGCGACCGTGTGCGCGGGTGACCCAGCGCACACTGTCGCCTCGATACGCAGTGCCACGCATCCCCCACTGCGATCCGCGCGTGAGTCCGCCGCGTGCGACGCTCAACCTCTTGTGGAGATGCGCATGTCGTCTGTCAGTGTCATTCGTTCTGTCGCAGTGCTCGGCGCTGCGGCACTACTCCTCGCCGGTGCTGCCTGTGCGGGTGATGAGATCCTCGGACCTCCGGATGCCGGTCGCTGTGTGGTGGGGCGACTCAGCGTCGACGCGCCGCTCAGCGGCGAGATCGGGCAAACCACGTGCGTGCTTTGGAGTCCTGAGGAGTTCGCGATGGTCCGAGCTGATGCGTGGGCGCTCGACGCCAACGCCAACACCGCCTACCTGATCCGTCTCATCCCGACCGATACAACAGCCGGTGCAACCCCGCTCTCGGCGCGGCTGCGCGTCTACGGCCGCAACGAGGCGGGCGACGTACAGTTTGAAACGGCGTCGACCTCGACGTACAACTGGGGATTCGCCGGCCGCAATCGTGAGCTCGTGCTCCCGGTCGACGACGCGCGCCCGCTCTCCGTGCGCGTCGAGACCAGCAGCAGCAGCGATAGCGGGCGCTACGTGCTGCAGGTCTCGTCGTGCCCCATGCGACTCATCACCGTCGACTCGGCGGTGAGCGGGATCAACTCGACCCAGGGATGCCTGGCCCGCGGCATGCACTTCGGGGCCGCATCGCGCGTGACCTTCCTCTCACTGGCCGCGCATGGGTTCGGCCAGCATGACTTCTTCGTCCGCCGCGAGGCAGGAAGCGGCAGCGTACGCGCGACCGTCGCCGGTTACGGGCTCGACTTCAATGCGTTCCGCTACGAGTCGTTCCGGACCGTCGCTCAGCCGATCACCACCGCTCAGGGCGCACTCACCAGGAATCTGGTGCGCGCCGGGCGCGTCACACTCGCCCTCAGCGTCCACGCCGACTCCGGCGCCACCATGCGTGCGCTCGCGACCCCGCGCGCGGTGAGCATCACCTCCTCGACTCCGTAAACCAGCCATGATCTCTCCGACTCTCCGCGCACTCCGCCACGGCTTGACCGCTGTGCTCGCGCTCACGTTAGCGTCCGCCTGCGCGGACGATACCATCGTCACGCCCACCTTCGGCGCCGGCTGCTCTGCCGGGACGCTCCGGCCAGGCCAACCCCGCCGGAGCGCGCTCAACGAGGATTCCTGCATCGAGCAGTACAACCTGTGGAGCAACAACGACGTCGCGTATGAATCGCACACGCTCCAGACCGATGAGGGTCAGGCGTACATGGTGAGCGTTGCGAAGCGTCCCGATCTCACGCGGAACGGGCGGAACGGGCTGTACCCCGTGCTCACGGCTTGGGGACGCGGTACCGGCGGCGTCGCCGCACCGCTCGCCCTCAGTGAAGGTGACGCGGCCAACGCCGGCGCCGAATTGTTCTTCGTCGCACCGCGCCGGAGCGCGTTGCAGCTGGTTGTGAGCAGCTACGATGACGCGGCCGAGTACGAGTACCTCGGCGGCTACGAGATTGCCGCGCAGCGGTGCCCGGTCCTCAGGCTCAACGCCGACACCGGCAGCACCGCGCTCACGCTCAAGGACAGCCCCTGCGTCCGCAGCACGGAGCATCGCATGGAATACGGCGGCGATACGCTGGCGTACAACTTCATCACCATCGCGGTGAAGGCCGGCGAGCGCCTCAGCTTCCGCGCTACGGCGGCCGATTTCACGCCCGCGTGGGAGGCGTTCGGACCGTCCACAGACACGTATGGCTACTTGGGCTACCCTGGCGCGCGCAGTCGCTACCTGGGCGAAGAGTCGCGGTCGTTGGACTTTCTGCAGGATGGAACGATGACGCTCGCCATCGGGGCGATCAACGTGACCGGGCCATCAAAGCAGTTCACGCTGCACGTCACACGTTCCCTCTCGCCGGCGCTGCGATGAACACTCTTGTCATCCGCGCCCTGATCAAGCGACTCGCAGTGCCCGGCTTCCTAGGCCTCGCGGTCCTCGCGGCCGCGTGCTCGGAGCGCAACGTGCTGGCCCCTCCTGACGGTGTGCGTTGCACCGTCGGAACGGGCGCACCGGCCCTCGGCAAGCCGGATACCTTGACCGGCGAGACCAGCAACGGCCGTTGCGAGCGGTTCAGTCATGCGTACCGCAACATGCTCCCATCCGAGTCGTGGACGCTGCGCCTTGAGGCGCACGCGGCGTACGCCATCCGACTGGAGCCTGTGGAAGTCACGCCAGGGGTGTATCGCTTCAACGGCGCACTCGCCGCCTATACGCGCAACACGGCCGGCGATCCGGTGATCGCCGCGCTCGGTCTCCTCGCGTTCGAAGGAGAGCGCGCGGTCGGCGAGCTGCTGCTGGCCACCGATTCCGCGCGGGAGGTATCGCTGCGCGTGGAGTCCATCGGGATCCAGAACACCGGCCCGTATCGACTGATCGTGCAGCGCTGCCCGTTGACGCTCGTGCCGCTCGACAGTGTCGTTCGCGGCGTGCGCTCCACCGATGGCTGCCTCACGCGGCACACGCTGAATGCCGCGCGCCGACTCACGTTCTTCGCGACCCCGGTCACGACACCGCAACAGGTTGCGTTCCATGCGGAACGCGCGAGTGGCACGGCGTCGCTCCGAGCTCGCGTGTCGGGGCCCGCGCTCGACCTCATGCAGACCGTTGAGCGCTCGCTGCTCATGACCACGGCCTCGGCGGGGAGTGCGCAACGCATCGTCGCGAACATCGACACACCGGGGCTGTACGTGCACACCATCGCGACCCATCCCGATAGTGCGGCGACCATCGATGTCGTCGCGCAGTCCCCCATCACGTTCCGGAAGAGGATGCCATGACCACGCGATTCGGTCTCTATACCTGGCGCCGCGCTGTGGCAGACGTCACGCTCATGCTCGGCTTGGCTCTCGTGGTCGCGGCGTGCAGCAAGGACCTCGTGGTGGACCCCACGTTCGGCGCCGCATGCACGGTGGGCACGTTACGCGAAGGGCGATCGGAGGCGGGAGCACTCAATGAGTACTCCTGCATGGATAAGCTCGGGCTCAGCACGCCTTGGAGCGCACCGTATGAAGCGTGGAACGTCTCGCTGAAGGACGGCGAGGCGTACCTCTTCCGAATGACGGCGACGCCGGACCCCGAGCGCCTCGGCCGGAACGGCGTGGATGCCGTCCTTGCCCTCTGGGGCAAGACCGACGGCGTCTCGGTTCCCCTCACCCTGAGCGATGAGCGGGGGGAGAGTCGCGACGCCGAGTTCTTCTTCGTCGCCCCCCGATCCGGCGACTTCCGCCTCGTCGCGACCTCGGTGGGCAGCATCTACGACGCCGAGAGTCTCGGTGGCTACACGCTGCAGTTCGATCGCTGCCCGGTGCTCGGCCGACTCGACGTGGGTGACTCCGGCAGTGTGCATACGTTGCGTGAGAGCCCGTGCCTCCGGGAAGCCGCGCGTGCGGCCAATCCCGAAGGACTCGCCTACAACTTCTTCGCTATCCGCGTGGACTCGGGCGACGTGTTCCAGGTCTACACAGAAGCCGAGGACTTCCAGCCGGTGTGGGAGGCGTTCGATCCGGGATTCGATGCATTCGGGAGCCTCCGCGAGGGGAGGCACTACTACTACTCGGTCGGCGACCGACCGGAGTTCATCGCGCCCGTTCGGAGCGGTTGGATGACGTTTGCCGTCGGCGCGCTGCAGCCGACCGGCCCATCCCGGGCGTTCAAGTTACATATCGGCCGTTCGACGCTTCCACCGAAGAAGTGAGTGGAGGGAGGTTCGACCCAGCCCCTCGGGGGGCCGACCGCTGCCTGGCGGTCGGCCCCATCGTCACATCGGGACGGTCGGGTGGCGATTCTTCACCGGTTGACCGATACTCATGGTGCCAGAGTGTGCCCGGACATCCCCGGGTACCCCTTCTACCGCCCTTCCCGTGCCCCCTCGCCCATCCGCCCCGCGCGCCAACCAGTCGAAGCCACGCACCGTGCGCTTCGTGCTGCGCGATGGTGACGTGCTCGACGGCAGCGTGTACCTCACCGAAGGGCACGCGCTCTCGCCGTACCTGAGCTCGCGCAAGGGCGGCTGGATGAACATCGTGAGCGCCGAGTGGCGCTCCGAGGGGATCCCGCACAACCACGTCGTTGTGCAGTCCGACGACATCTTGTTTGCGGCATCCAAGGATCCGGACGTGGGGCTCGCCGCCGCTGGCGCGCAGGCCACGCGTGAGGTCGACATCCTGCTCGAGGACGGCTCGCGCCTGCAGGGCCGCCTCCAGTTGGCCGCGCGCCAGCGCCTGAGCGACTACCTCGCCTCGTGCGGGCATTTCATCCCGTTGATCGGCGCGGTGCATCTGCCCCTTGGCGTCGCCTATGGCGATGTGGCACTCAACGCCGAAGCAGTGAAGGCCGTGCGCGACGCCAAGTCGATGAGCGCGCAGGCCCCGACGGCGGCTCAGGCGAAGGCGGCGTGGGGTGGTATGCGCCGCGGCACGCCGGCCATGAACGAGGCGATCGACACGGACGAGATCGTCGAAGGCCCCAGCGTGAACCTCGACGACGTGCCGCTCTCGCCCGCCGAACAGGCCCGCGCCAAGCGGCTCGAGGGGCACTGGCTGGTGCGCGTCGCGGTGGCGAACCATCTGGACGCCCCCGACCCGCGCATGGTGAGCGACCGCCCCTCGCTGGGCGACGTGTGGCGGGCGATCTGCAACACCAACAACGTCGAGGCCGTCGAGCTGGCGACGATGGTTGCGACGGCGAACAAGATGAAGCTCGCCGATCTGGACTCGGTGGGGCCCGAGGCGTTGGCCGCGGTGCCGTCGCGGATCGCGCGGCGTTTGGGCTTCCTGCCGGTCGCGATGGACAAGGCCTCGCTGACCATCGCGCTCAGCGACCCGGCGTCCATGGAGATCGACCAGCAGCTGCGCTTCGTGACGCGGCTGGCGCTCAAGTTCGAGATCGCGTCGCCGGAGGAGATCGAGGGGGCGCTGTCGTGGTACTACGGGGCGGACGACCTGCCGGCGGCGGCGGCGAGCTGAGGTTGCCGGCCGTCCGGCGCGCTGAACGCCCGGAGCGGCGGCCCGCGTAGTAGATTCTGGAGGCGGCTACGCCAACCCCTTAGGGGGTGCCGGCTGTCCAATCTCCAGACCCCAGGACCTCCGCATGACATTCTTCCGCCCAGCCCTCGCCGCGGCGGCCGTCGTTCTATTGACGGCCTGCGGCGCCGCGCGCGCCCCCCAGGCGCCCGCCTTCCAGACCGGCGAAGCCGGCGCGAAAGCCCGCGCCGTCGCCGACTCGCTCCGCTATCCGTACACCCAGGCCGACATCGATTTCATGTCGGGCATGATCCATCACCATGCCCAGGCCATCACCATGTCGAAGTGGGCCGTCTCGCACGGGGCCAGCCCGGCGGTGCAGCGCCTCACGGCGCGCATCATCAATGCGCAGACCGACGAGATCGCACTGATGCAGACCTGGCTGGCCGATCGCAATCAGGCGCCGCCCACCGTGGACTCGCTCGGCAAGGTGACCATGCCGGCCAGTGCGCACGGCGGGCACGACATGCATGGCGGGCACTCGATGGCGATGCCCGGCATGCTCACTGACGAACAGATGGCGGAGCTCGACGCCGCGCGCGGCCCGGAGTTCGATCGCCTCTTCCTCACCTATATGATCCAGCACCATCGCGGTGCGGTCACGATGGTGAAGACGCTGTTCTCGAACAACGGCGCCGGTCAGGACGAGACCATCTATAAGTTCGCCGCCGATGTCGAGGTCGATCAGTCGACCGAGATCCGCAGGATGTTGCAGATGTTGTTGGAGCTGAACCCCTGATTCACCCCTCCAGAGGAGAAGGTTTGATGCTTGCTTCGTTCCCCCGCGCCCTCGGCGCGGCCGCGCTCGTTGCGCTGGCCGCCTGCTCGGGCTCAACACCGCAGACGGCACCCAAGCCCGTCGACGCGCGTGCCGGTCTCAAGTCCGGTCTCATGGATGCCGGTGAGGCCACCAGCAACATGAAGGTCATCGCCAAGGCCGTGTCGCCGCAGGGCTTCCTCGGCATCACCAACTCGGACCTTGCCTTCACCGGCAACTACGCGATCCAGGGCAACTACAACGGCCCGGTGATCTGGGACATCTCCGACCCGGCGAATCCGAAGCTGGTCACGGCCTACCAGTGCCCCGCGTCGCAGAACGACGTCTCGGTGTACCGCAACCTGATGTTCATGTCGGCCGAAGCGCAGAACGGACGCATCGACTGCGCGCCGGGCGGCGTACGCGACACGGTGAGCAAGGACCGCATGCGCGGTGTCCGCATCTTCGACATCAGCGACATCAAGAACCCGAAGCTCGTCGCCAACGTCCAGACCTGCCGCGGCTCGCACACGCACACCGTGCTCGAGGACCCGAAGGACAAGGACAACATCTACATCTACGTCTCGGGCTCGGCCGGCATCCGCTCGCCGAACGAGCTCCCGGTCTGCAGCCGTGAGACGCCGGACAAGGATCCCCAGTCGTCGTTGCTGCGCATCGAGATCATCAAGGTCCCGCTCGCCAATCCGGCGGCCGCCTCGGTGGTGAACCGCGCGAACATCTTCGCCGGCCTCACGGCGACGCGCAGCCATGGCCCGACCGAAGCGGACAAGAAGGAAGCAGCCGCGGCCGCCGAGCGCGCACGTGCGTCAGGTGGTTTCGTCGCTCGCAACCCGCAGACCGGCGCCGACATGGTGCTCGGCGGGTTCTTCGTGCGTCAGCAGCTCGATTCGATCGTGAAGCGTCGTGGCGGCACCGGCACGCCGACCGCCGCCGACACGGCGACGCTGCGCACGAATCTGCAGCCGCTCGTCAACCAGATGTTCGGCACCGCGCCGGACCCGAACGCCCCGATCAACCCGGGCCGTCAGTGCCATGACATCACGGTCTACCCGGCGCTCGGCTTGGCCGGCGGCGCCTGCGAAGGCCACGGCCTGCTGCTCGACATCTCCGATCCGGTGAACCCGTACCGTCTCGACGCCGTCGCGGACTCCAACTTCGCGTACTGGCACTCGGCGACGTTCAACAACGACGGCACCAAGATCCTCTTCTCCGACGAATGGGGCGGCGGCGGCGCGCCGAAGTGCCGTGAGACGGACAACAAGGAATGGGGCTCGGACGCGATCTTCACGATCGAGAACCGCAAGCTGAAGTTTCAGAGCTACTACAAGATCCCCACGTTCCAGACCGCGCAGGAGAACTGCGTCGCGCACAACGGCTCGCTGATCCCGATCCCGGGTCGCGACGTCATGGTGCAGGCCTGGTACCAGGGCGGCATCTCGGTGTTCGATTGGACCGACGCCGCGAACCCGAAGGAGATCGCGTTCTTCGACCGTGGCCCGATCGACTCGACGCGCATGGTGTCGGGCGGCTCGTGGTCGGTGTATTGGTACAACGGCGCCATGATCAGCTCCGAGATCGCGCGCGGCCTAGACATCGCCGAGCTCACGCCGAGCGAGCATGTGACGCAGAACGAGATCGACGCGGCGAAGACGGTGCGTTGGAACTACCTCAACGCGCAGGGTCAGCCGAAGATGGAATGGCCGGCGAGCTTCTCGCTCGCCCGCGCGTACCTCGACCAGCTCGAGCGCAACAAGTGCCTCAGCGCCTCGCGCATCTCAGCGGTGCGTTCGGCCCTGACCAGCGCCGAGAAGGCCAACGGCGCGGCGCGTGCGGCGCAGCTGAACACGTTGTCGACCGCGTTGCAGAACGACGCGGCGACGTCGTGCGACAGCAAGAAGGTGAACATGCTGAAGGATGCGGTGAAGGGGTTGGCGGCGCCGATCGCTTAACGGCAGAAGGGAGATGGGAGATGTGAGAAAGGAGTGTGGCCTCGGGGATCCTCTGGATCCTCGGGGCCATTCTCATTCTCCCCTCTCCCCTCGCCCATCTCCCCTCTGCTCCCATTCGCCGTCCCAAACGACCGTTCACCGAAAAGTCCGCCGTGAGGTGACACCCTTGCCCGTTGTGAGGCGTATCGTCCGGCATGACGACACGCCTTTGCTTCGCAGGGATGTTGTGGGTGCTCGGTGCCGTGGGGCTGCCGGCACAGGGGGCCACGCCGCTCCGCGGTGAGGTCCGCACGAAGGAGGGGGCGGCGGTCTCGGGTGCGAATGTGTTCCTGCTCGAGTCCCTCGAAGGGACGCTCAGCGATTCCACGGGGCGATTCACGCTGGTGACCACTGCCCCGCGGCCGTTCACCGTGCTCGTGCGCCGGGTGGGGTTCACGCCGCTTCAGCGTGTGCTCACCGCGGCCGACACTGGCGCGCTGGTGCTCGTGCTGGAACGCGGCGTCGCGACGCTCAGTGCCGTCTCCGTGCAGGCGGGGGCCTACACGGCCGACGAGGAGCGCGGCGCGACGCTCACGCCGCTGCAGGTGGTGACCACGCCTGGCGCCGCGGCGGACATCACCCGAGCCATCCAGTCGCTGCCCGGCGTGCAACAGGCCGACGAGGGCAACGCGCTCTTCGTGCGTGGCGGCGACTACACTGAGACGCGCGTGTTCCTCAACGATGCGCCGCTGCTCAATCCGCAGCAGCTGCAGACGCCCACCGGCACGTTCACCGGTACGGTCGATCCGTTCCAGCTCGATGGTATCTTCTTCTCGTCGGGCGGGTTCGGTGCGCGCTACGGCAACGCGCTCTCCGGCGTGGCCGGCCTGCGTACGCGCGGGACCACGCCCGCGCCGGCGGCGACGTTCTCCGCCGGTCTCGCGGCCCTCAGTGCCGATGCCGCGCTCCCGGTCACCAGCACGTTCACGGTGCGCGGTGCCGCCAATCGCTTCGACCTGCGGCCGCTGTTCGCGGTGAACGGAGCCACACGCGAGTTCTCCCCTGCCCCACGCGGGCGTGACGTGAGCGGCAGCGCCACCTGGAGGTACCGCACCGAGGGTGAGCTCAAGCTCTTCGCCATCGACCAAACGAATCTCGTGGGCGTCGACGTCGATGACCCAGCCGGCACGTCCACGTTCAACAGCGACGATCACACGCAACTCGCCGTGCTCACCTGGCGCGAGATCTTCGGCCGCTGGGCGCCGACGGTGAGTGCGTCGCATACGGTGCAGCGGACCGCACAGCAGTTCGGGGACTTCACGCTCGGCGGACGCACCGCACAGTCGATGTTGTTCGCGCAGCTCGAGTTCAGCGCCACCGGCTCGCTCATGTGGCGCGTGGGAGGCGAGCTGGAGCAGTTGCGCGCCGCGCTCGATGGCTCGCTGCCGCGTGCGGTCGATTCCACAACCGGCGCGCCGGTGCGGCTCTTCGCCTACGACCGTTCGGCCACACGCGTGGGCCCGTTCACCGAGATCGACTGGCGCGCCAGCAACGCGACGCGGCTCATCGCCGGGCTTCGCGCGGATCGCTCGCAGCTCACTGGCGCCTGGACCGCCGATCCGCGCCTCTCGTTCGCGTGGAAGCCCGGTGCCATCGCGTACACCGCGGCGTGGGGGCTCTACCATCAGGTGGCGAGCCCGCTGCAGTACGACGATGCGATCGGCGACCCCTCGCTGCCGTCGATGCGCGCCGAACAGCTCGTGCTGGGTGTGCAGCTGGGTGAAGGCGAATTGCAGTTCCGCGTGGAGGCGTACGAGAAGCGGTATCGCGATCTCGTACAGCTCCGGCGCGACAACACGGCGGCCGGCGGTGGTGTCGGGAACGCGCGAGGTGTGGATGTGTTCTTCAAGGGCGCGATCCCCGGCGGCTTCACCTCGCGCACCACGCTCAGTGCGTTGCGCGCACGGCGTACGGACCCCAATACCGGCGTGTTGGCGCGCGCACCGTCCGACGTCACCACGAGTGCGACGACCATCGTAGAGAAGATGTTCGGCGGGGTGCGGGCGGCGATCGCGTGGCGGCAGGCCACCGGGCGGGCGTACACGGACATCTTGGGCGCGGACTACGACGCACTCGAGGACCGCTACATCCCGCGCTACGGAATGCCATTCGGCGAGCGCCTGCCCGCCTTCCGCCGCCTCGATGTCTCGGCCAGTTGGTACCGCGTGCTGACGCCGCACTGGCGCAGCGTGCTGTTCGTGTCGGTGAACAACATCCTCGACCGATCGAATGTGCAGACGATGACCTGGTCGCGGGACTACTCGGAGCGCATCCCCGTGCGCTCGATCTTCAACCGCAGCGTCTATTTCGGGGGGACGCTGATCCGGCAGTAGGAGGGAGTGCGATGCGGGAGCGAGTGAAGGTGAAGGCGATGGACCGTGGATTCGTGCGTGCGATGCTGCGCATGGCGGTCCCAGTCGCGATGCTGACGATGACGCTGGGCGCGACCAACGCCGCCGCACAGCAGTTCACCGGCGCCGCCAAGTGGGCGGACTCCGTGCGCAAACTGATCGAACCCGCGCAGATGCGCGGCGACGAGAAGGGACTGCGCGAAGCGGTCGCGTTGGCCGACCGTGCGCTCGCCGTAACACCCAACGAACCCACGCTGCTGCACTACAAGGGCTACGCGCTCTACCGGCTCGGCTCCATGCTCATGGGACCGCGCAACAAGGAAGCCAAGGAAACGCTCGAAGAAGCCGATCGTGCACTCGAGGCCTCGGCGGCCAAGCTGCCGTGGCCCGAGACCTATGCGCTGCGTTCGGCGGTGATGGGGCAGCTCATCGGCGCGAGTGGCGGTGGCGCGCTCATCTCCATGCGGCTCGGCATGAAGTCCGGGTCGTTGATGGACAAGGCGGTGGAGCTCGGTCCGAAGAACCCGCGCGTGTGGGTACTCAAGTCCAGCGGTGAGTTGTTCAAGCCCGCCATGGTGGGCGGCGGCGAGGAGAACGCGACCGCGTCGGCGAAGCAGGCGGTGGCCTTGCTCGCGCAGGACAAGCCGGACGGCGTTCGGCCTGCGTGGGGCGCGGTCGATGCCTACCTTTGGCTGGGTCAGGCGCACGCCAAGGGCGGTCGCAAGGAAGAGGCGCGCGCGGCCTATCAGCAGGTTCTCACTCTCGCCCCGGATCACGGATGGGTGAAGTACCAGTTGCTGCCGGCGCTCGACCGGACCAAGTGATGCCGCTCCGTGGCGGCGCGCTCGCGCGCTACTTCGCCGCGTGGTTGCCGTATGCGTTCGTCACCATGTTGGCGCTGCTGGTGCAGCGGCCGGACATCCCACAGGCGGCAGCAGTGTTCGCGGGGATCACGGCTGCTCTCGCAGCGGCGCTCATGGGCTTGGCGCTGCGTGCCATCGTGCATCGCGCCTTCGCCGGCGAGTGGGGGATCGCCGCGCGCGCGACGGCCTTCACGGCCGCGGCGCTGCTGTTCGGCGCAGGCATGGTGCTCACCAACATCGCGGGGATGCAATCGCCCGGCGCCGCGACGGTACTGCGCCTGTATCTCGCGAACGCAGTCGTGTGGGACTTCCTGAGCAACTGCACGGTGGGCGGCTTGGTCATCATGTTCTTCGCGTACGCTGAGTCGGAGCGTCGCTTGCGCGAGCAGCGTGTGCTGGCCGAGCGTGCCGAGTCGTTGCGTGTGCGTGCGGAACTCGACGCACTGCGAGCGCAGCTCGACCCGCACTTCCTGTTCAACACGCTGCACACCATCACGGCGCTGGTGCAGCGCGACGCCCACGGCGCGCAATCGGCGCTGGAGCGCTTCGCCACGCTCATGCGCTACGTGCTCGACGCCGAACGCGCGCGCGGCGACGAAGTCCCACTCGACGAAGAACTGCGGTTCGTGCGCAGCTACATCGCACTCGAACAACTGCGACTCGGCGATCGGCTCACGGTAGTGGAGGAGATCGACGACGAGGCGTTGGAGTGCGCCCTGCCCCGGCTCACGCTGCAGCCGTTGGTGGAGAACGCCATCCGGCACGGCATCGCGCCCCGTGCGCAGGGCGCAACGTTGCGGATCGCGGCGCGGGTGGACGGGAGCACGCTGCACCTGGAGATCGCCGACGACGGCGAAGGTGGCGAAGCGCGCGCGGTGGAAGGCCGCGGCGTGGGCTTCAGCGTGGTGCGCCAGCGGCTCGCCGTTCGACACGGCGATGCAGCGCGTGTGGGCGTCACCGCAGCGCCGGGCGAGGGCTGGCTCGTGACCATTGATGTCCCGGCGGTCGTGATGCGCACGGCGCGCCTGCAGCCGCGATGACACCGCGCAGGGCGGTGATCGTGGAAGACGAGCCCATCGCGCGAGAGACGCTGCACGCGATGCTGGCCGAGGTGCCGTGGCTCACCGTGGTGGGCGTGGCGGCGAGCGGGCCCGAGGCCGTGGCGTTGATCGAGCGCGCGCGCCCCGAGCTGGTGTTCCTCGACATCGAGCTGCCGGGCCTCTCCGGGCTCGACGTGGTGCGCCGACTGAGCGCGCCGCCGCTGGTGGTGTTCACCACCGCATACAACGAACACGCGGTGGCCGCATTCGAACTGGCCGCACTCGACTATCTGCTCAAGCCGTTCGGCCGCGAGCGACTCGACACCGCGCTGGAGCGTGCGCGCCGCGTGCTCGATGACGGGGCACCCGCGATGACGCAGGAGCGGGTGGCGCAGGCGCTCGACGCGCCAGCGCGCGCGGAACCGCTCACACGGTTCTTCGTACGCGACCGCGGCAAGCTCGTCCTCTTGTGGACACATGACGTGGAGCGCCTCGAGGCCGACGACGACTACGTACGCGTGGTCGTGAAGGGGCGCGCGCATCTGGTGTACCTGACGCTCAACGACTTCGAGCGTCGGCTCGATCCGCTCAAGTTCGTGCGCATCCATCGCACGCACATGGTGAACCTCGACTTCGTCAGCCACTTGAACCCGGTGGAGGGCGGGCGGATCGAGGTGCTCATGCGTGATGGCACGCGGCTGACGGCCAGCCGCACCCGATCGAAGGAGTTGCGGGAGCTCACGTTGTAGCGGTTATTTCGCCCCATGAGCCACCCCCGCCAGGCCGACATCGACGCGTTGTGCAAGATCATCCGCGGTGTTGACAAGCGGATTGCCGAGAGCGTGAAGTGGAACGCGCCGAGTTTCTCCATCACCGAACACTTCGCGACGCTGCGGATCAACCCGCCACCGATGCTTCAGGTGGTGCTCCACACGGGCGCCAAGAAGCTTCCAAAGGCGAAGGTCCTCACCATCACGGACCCTGATGGGCTCTGCGACTGGAAGGCGCCGGACCGCTGTGTGATCGACCTTAGCGAGTCCAAGACGTTGTCCAAGTACAAGAAGGCGCTGGTCGCCATCCTCACGCAGTGGATCGCGCAGACACAGTAGCCTGACCGTTACCCACGGCAAGCCGGGCTTCGCTATTTTTCCATCCGCGAATCCCCGCCACCCACTCTTCAACATCCGATGCTCACCCGATTCCGTTCAGCCATCGTCGTCGCAGGCCTCGTTCTATTCGCCACCGAATCGTCGGCTCAGGCGCCCACGCCATCCCCTGCCGCGCCAGCCAAGTCCGGGCCCACACTCGGCTTCGCGCTCGACGCGAGCTTCGAGTTCGGCGGAGATGATTTCCTCGAGGTTGTCTTCACCAGCGGGGACACGCAGAAGATCAAGGCCGGTCAGGGCGGCACCATCGCGCTTGGCGGCATCCTGCGGCCCAATGAGACCTCACCGCTCTCCTTGCGAGGAACGCTCGGCTTCAAGTTCGTCAGCACGGCCGCGGACAACGCCAACATCATGTTCACGCGCATCCCGATCGAGTTGGTGGGTGGCTACGACTTCCCCAACGGCATGCGCGTGGGCGCGGGACTCTCGTATCACATGAACAACAAGTTCAACGGCGACGGTTTCGTGCCCGACGCGACCTTCGATCCTGCGGCCGGTTTCACCGCGGAGATCGGCTACAAGGCGGTGGCGCTCACGTACACCGCGTTGAACTACAAGGCCGACACCGGCGAGTCGATCAACGGTGGCAGCATCGGCGTGCAGCTGCTCTGGACGCCGAAGCGGAAGTAAAGACGCTCACACGCGTCACGCTCCAGGCCGCGGTCGCGTCGCTCACAGCGCGCGACCGCGGCCTGGCGCGTATCGTGGCCACATACGTCCCGACGCCGCTCTGGGCACGCCCGGGCGGCTTCCGCACGCTGGTCAGGATCATCCTCGAGCAGCAGGTCTCACTCGCGTCGGCCGCGTCGTTGTTCCGGCGTGTTGACGGGGAGCTGCGCGGCGGCTGGAGCCCCGTCGCTGTCTCGCGCGCCGGTGAAGCCGGCATGCGCGGTCACGGGCTCACGCGACAGAAGGCGGCATTCGTGGTGGCGCTCGCTGAGCGCGTCGGCGGCGAGCCGCAGTGGTTCCGACGCCTGGCCCGGCTCGACGACGCGGACGCATTCGCCGCGCTCACTTCGCTCCACGGCATCGGACCGTGGACGGCGTCGATCTACCTGTTGATGGTGCTCCGCCGTCCCGACGTGTGGCCGCCGGGCGATCTCGCGTTGCACAAGGCGATCGGCGCCTTACCCGATCAACATCGAACGCCGAGCACGCAGGAAGCAACGGCGATCGCCGAACGCTGGGCACCGCATCGTGCCACCGCGGCGCGGATCCTCTGGCACGGATACTTGAGGCAGAAGGCAGATGGTTGATAGGAGATGGTGGATCGACGGCACCCACCCTCTTCAACCTCCTCAACCACTCAGGAGTCGTCCTGCCAGCTCGCGGAACTGCTCGGCGCGGGTGCGTGCCCAACGTCCGAGCGGCATCGCGCCCATCGAGAACAACGTCGCACCCATCAACGTGACGAACGACATGCCGAGCACCGCGCCGTTGGCGAGCGCGGTACCCTGCAACACGAACACACCACCGATGACGACACCGGCCGCGACCTGAGTCGCGCCCGCAGACATCAACGCGCGCGATCTCGCATTGTTGGTGCTGAACCGCACCCGGCTTCCGGTCGCCGTGGGCTCCACCATCACCGACAGATTGCCGTTGGTCCACTGCCGCAGGTTGCCGTCCACCTTCACGGTGCCGCGCGCATCGAAGTGCTCCCGCAACTCGCCCACGAGCGTCTCCCAGCGGGCATCGGTCATCGGGGCGTCGAGCTCCACCACATGCCGCACACCGAGCGGCATGCCGAGGACCTCCCGCATCTCGGGCGGGCGGTCCTGCGCGAGCGACCTGGCCGCGGCGGCAATGAGCTCCGGCGCGAGTCCGGCCTCTTGGCCGTACGCCTGCAGCTGCGCGAGCGACATGCCCTCGCGTCCGGCCAAGGACTGCGTGCCCGCCTGCTCCAGCTCTGCCGCCCGACGGAAGATCTCCGCCGCGTCCTCCTCCGAAAAACGCCGCTCGGTCATGGCTGAAATATACCCCCGATCCGTGTAACTTCCGGAGTCTCCAGCCCAATCCGCCCGTGGCCACGATCCTCCAGTCCCTCCCTGTCGGCGAACGCGTCGGCATCGCCTTCTCCGGTGGTCTCGACACCAGCGCCGCGCTCCACTGGATGCGCGCCAAGGGTGCCGTGCCGTACGCCTACACGGCCAACCTCGGCCAGCCCGACGAAACGGATTACGAGGCGATCCCCCGCAAGGCCATGGACTACGGCGCCGAGAAGGCGCGCCTGGTCGACTGCCGGCACCAACTGGTGGCCGAGGGCATCGCGGCGATCCAGTCCAGCGCCTTCCATATCTCCACCGGCGGGCAGACGTACTTCAACACCACGCCGCTGGGCCGCGCCGTAACGGGCACCATGCTCGTCGCCGCGATGCGCGAGGACGCGGTGAACATCTGGGGCGACGGCAGCACGTTCAAGGGCAACGACATCGAGCGGTTCTATCGCTACGGCCTGCTCACCAACCCGTCGCTCAAGGTCTACAAGCCCTGGCTCGACCAGCAGTTCATCGACGAACTTGGCGGCCGCAAGGAGATGTCGGAGTACCTCATCGCCGCGGGCTTCGCGTACAAGATGAGCGTGGAAAAGGCGTACTCCACCGACTCCAACCTGCTCGGCGCCACCCACGAAGCGAAGGATCTCGAGTTCCTCGACAAGGGCATGCACATCGTGCAGCCCATCATGGGCGTCGCGTTCTGGAAGGACGACGTGAAGGTCGCGCGCGAGACCGTGTCGGTGCGCTTCGAGGAAGGCATGCCGGTGGCGATCAACGGGCGCACATTCGGCTCCACGCTCGAGTTGTTCCTCGAGGCCAACGTGATCGGTGGGCGTCACGGCCTCGGCATGACGGACCAGATCGAGAACCGCATCATCGAAGCCAAGAGCCGCGGCATCTACGAAGCGCCGGGCATGGCGCTGCTGCATCTCTGCTACGAGCGCATCGTGACCGGCATCCATAACGAGGACACCATCGAGCAGTACCGCATCAACGGCCGCAAGCTCGGTCGGCTGTTGTATCAGGGGCGCTGGCTCGACCCGCAGGCGCTGATGCTGCGTGAGAGTGCTCAGCGCTGGGTCGCGCGTGCGGTGACGGGCGAGGTCACGGTGGAACTGCGTCGTGGCAACGACTACTCCATCATGGACACCACGAGCCCCAACCTCACGTACAAGCCCGAGCGCCTGACGATGGAGCGCGGCGAGGCGTTCTTCACGCCGCTCGACCGCATCGGTCAGCTCACCATGCGCAACCTCGACATCGTCGACACGCGAGAGAAGCTTGAGGTGTACACGCGCAGCGGACTGTTGCGGCAGGCGTCGGAGAGTGCGGTGCCGCAGTTGCCGGCGGGTGAGTAACAAGCGCTACGCCGTCTTGCGTCGAGCGAACGGAATCCCGCTCGACGCGTAGTAGTCGTAGACGGTTCGATCGATAGTCCCGCGCAGTCTGCCATTTGACAGGAGTCCTGATGCGTCGCACCTTCGCTCTGGGTTGTTCGCTCGTCGGTCTCGTATTGCTCTTCGCGCCGTTTCAGGCGCAGAGCCAGGTGAACTCCAACACCGGCACACGCATCGAGGAAGGCAAGGAATGCCCGCCCGGCATGACCGAAGTCCGCCCGCGCAGCTGCTCCAAACCCACGATGGAGCCGCCGAGCATCCTGGACTATCGGCCGCGCTCCACGCTGGTCACGGTGGAGCACAAGGTGCCCAAGTCGAAGTTCCCGTCGATCGACTACCACGGGCATCCGCAGGGCCTCACCGGCTCCGATGAGCAGCTCAATCAGCTTGCCGACGCCATGGACCGGATCGGCGTGAAGGTGATGATCGCGGCGAACAACGTGTCGGGCGAGAATCTCAAGCGCAGCGTGGCGCTGGCCAACGCGAATCCGCGCATGAAGGACCGCATTCGCTTCCTCACCGGCATCGACTTCCGCAATGTGGGTCCTGGGTGGGCCGAGCGCGCGGTCGCACAGCTCGAGGCCGATGTCGCCGCCGGTGCGGTGGGTGTGGGCGAAGTCGGCAAGGGCTTCGGACTCAACACGCGCCGCGCCGATGGCACGCGCTTGCAGATCGACGATCCGCAGCTGGACCCGGTGTGGCAGGCCGCCGCACGACTGGGCATCCCCGTGTTCATCCACACCGCCGACCCGCAGGAGTTCTGGCAGCCGATCGACAACAAGAACGAGCGCTGGCTCGAGCTGGCGCTGTTCCCGGGGCGTCGCTACTCGACGGAGACGAGCCCGAGCTTCGAGCACTTGATGACCGAGCGCGACAACCTGATCAAGCGCAATCCGAAGACCACGTTCATCATCGCCCACATGGGCTGGCACGCGAACGACCTGCCGCGCCTGGCGAAGATGATGGATGAGATGCCGAACATGCTCACCGAGGTCGGTGCGGTGTTGTACGACATCGGTCGGCAGCCGCGCGCGGCGCATGACTTCTTCGTCAAGTACCAGGACCGCATCCTGTTCGGGAAGGACTCGTTCCAGCCCGAGGAGTATCCGTACTACTGGCGCGTGTTCGAGACGCGGGACGACTACTTCGACTACTACCGCCCGTACCATGCGTTCTGGAAGCTCTATGGCATCGACCTGCCGGATGCGGTGCTGAAGAAGGTGTACTACCAGAATGCACTGCGGATCACGAAGGGGATCCCGACGGCGGGGTTTCCGAAGTAGCAGAAGTGAGAGGGGAGATGGGAGAGGGGAGCGGCGCGCTCGAGGTCACCGCTCTGCCGTCTCCCTTCTCCCCGCTCACTTCTTCTTCCGAGCCGCCACCCGCGCGAAATCTCGCAGCGCGTCCTTGCCGATCCATCGGGCGGACGGTTCGTCGCGAGCGGCCAGTACGTTCGCCAACGCGATCGCCTCGGTACGCAGTGCTGGGCTGCGCCGGCCGACGGCGCGAAGCGCCCAGTTCACCGCCTTCTTCACGAAGTTCCGGTCATCGGTCGCCGCACGCGCGATGAGCTTGAAGGCTGGGCGGAAGGTCGCATCGCTCGACTGCTTGTGGTGCACCGCCATCGACGCGACGAGCGCGAACGCGGCGCGTTTCACGAACTCGTCCTTCGACGTACTCCACGCGCGGACCTTCGCCCACGCGAACGGTGAACGGTCGAAGCAGTGCATCACCATCGTGTCGCAGATCGCCCAGTTGTCGAAGTCGCGGGCCCAGCGGTCCATCTGCGCGCTCGTCACCCGCTCGGGGTCGTCGATCCAAGCGCAGAGCATCCGCGCCTCATAGATCTTCGTTCGCCACAACGCGAGCGCGAGTGCGTGGTCACGACCGATCGTCTTCGCGTAGCGCTGCAGATCGCCGACCGAGACGCCCATCACGGGGTGGCGCGAGACGATGCCGTAGCGGGCCATGCCGTCGATGTTGCGCTGGGAGCCGTGGCGGCGAAGCCACTCGAGGATCTCGGCGACCTGTGTCATGAAGCGATTCTGCCACAGCGACCGCCTCGACGCACCCGCAGACCGGGCTGGTCACTGCGCACTGCAGCCTCGGACGCAACTCAGTCACCGCGATATCGGATCTGCCAGTTCGCGCCCCCCTTGAAACGCATGACCTGGTCGACCGTGATGATCAGGTCGGCGAACGCGCGGTGATGCGGGCTGTCAGGGTTGGTGAGCATCCACGAGTGCACCCACCCGCTTACCTGGCGCGTGTTGGTGATCTCTGTCAGCACGTCGACCTCCCATCCGGCGGCACTGCGAGTCAGATACATCGGACTCAGCAGCGGATTCTCCGTGAAGATCACGATACCGTAGTTCCCGCGCTCCAGCACACGGTACGGCGCGCCGATGTACAGGTACCGGAGGAACTCCCAGTATCCTGGCGTCATCTTCAGCTCGCCTTTCCAGTAGGAACGCGAACCCGGCGTGAATAGACGCGCCGTGGGGACGAACACCGGGAGTGACAACCACTGCAGGTATCGCTGCATGGCTTCCTCTCCGGTGCCTCCGGGCGCGATCGCAGAGGCCAACGCAGTGTCCACCACCTCGTCGAGGCGCAATGGCTCACCCGCCGCGAACGAGAAGGTAGCACCCGCGCCCGCCGCCAATCGCGTGGAATCCTTGATGTCGGAGACCGCCAGCGGATCGTACGTGAGCTCCAGCCCCTCTTCCATGAGTCGGTGGTTCAGGATCATGAGGGTGCTATTGAGCACGCGGTGCAACTGGTCCGCGTTCAACAGGGAGGCGGTGTGCGACCGGAGCAGGCGCCCGACATACCCGTCAGGGAACATCCCCTCGAGTTGAGGACCGACCTCAAGGCGCATGCCGCCGGTGGCCGCGTCGAGCAGCAGGAAGAGTCCGCGGCGGTCGTTGGTCCGTCCCATCCCGCGTTCGCGCGCCTCTCGGAGGGCGACTTGCGCGAGATCGGTGCCGGCCGGCAGTGAGTCGACCATGATCCGGATGTCCACGCCCGAGGACCTGTAGTGGCCTTCGAGGATCTGGTTCCACCTCGCGATGTCCTGGCTTGGCGTGATGCCCGTGTCATCGTAGTAGCGCGTGGGCACGTAGAAGAGCCATACCGCGCCAGCGACGAGCGCGCCACCGATGCCCGCGAGAACCAACGGTCGCCGGTGACGCTGATGCCACTTCTTCGGCTGAAGCACGACGATCCCTTTCTTCGCCGTCACCACCGCCCCGCCGCCCTGCTCGACCTTCTGCACCACCCACGCGAAATGTTCGTCGTACTGCAGCAC
>JADYYN010000273.1 GCA_020853635.1 Gemmatimonadaceae bacterium | reverse complement strand
CTCAAGCCCCCCGCCCCGCCGGCCGAAGCTAAAGGCATGACTCCCGCCGCCGACACCGAGACCCTCACCCGGCAGCTCGAGCTCGCCACCCTTGCCGTGCTCTCCGTCGGCATCGCGCCGCGCGCCGAGCCGCCGCACCGCGACTCGCCCGCCCGCTACCCCGGCCCGCTCTCCGAGTCGCCCTCCGCGCGCGAACGCGCCCGCACGCGCAATCGCACGCCCGTCATGCCCGTGCTGCTGCTGCCCCTGGAGCGGCCGTTCATTCCCGGCGACATGGTCGCCACGCTGCGCAAACTCCGGGAGTCGTTCCGCGTGGTCGCCACCTGCGATGGCGGCGTCCTCGACCCGGCCTCGGCCACGGTGGTCGATCATGTGATCTCGCTCTGGCGCGACCCCAAAGGGTTCAAACACGCGGTGCGGGAGATCGTGCGGCTCAAGCCCGCGGTGGAGCTCTACCTCACCATCGGTGGGGCCAGTGAGGTCACCATGCTCGCGTCGCTGCGGCTCGCACGGGCGCAGATCTTCTCCAGCTCCACGGGGGACGCACTCATCGCCGAGATCCAGCGCGCGGCGGCGGCCAGCGTGCCCGCCGGCGCTGCAGCCGACGCTACTGCTGCACCGCGCTAGAACTCAGGTTGCCCACGCGGTCCACGGCGTTCACCACCACGCCATCCACATCCGCCGTCGTGATGCTCACAGTAGTCTGCGTCCCCGGCACCAGCCGCTGATACCACACCCCCGCGGCACGCCAACGCACCAGCCACCAGTACGCATCAGGATTGGCCGTCATCACCACATTGAGCGCGCCGAGTGACTCACTCGCGGTGAACACCGGCGTCGCCGGCGCCGAGGCGTCGAGCCAGGTGGTAGCGGGCGGCAAAGCGCGCGTGCGGTACAAGTCGCTCTGCAGCGTGCTCACAAACCCGCCGCGATTGGTACGCACAGAGCTTCCGTTGTACAGAATGGTCCCGTTGGCGTAGCCCGGCGTGCCACGCTGCGCGCGCACCATTGCCACCTGATTGGGGATTTCGCTCGGCGCGTACGGGTTCACGCTGCCGTCGTTGATGCGATAACTCGCGAGGCCGGGCCACAGGTGACGGCGCTGCGTGTTCTGCTGACCCCACCACTGCAGCAGCGCGGGAAAACTCTGACCGGTGCTCGCGATGCTCCAATAGAGCTGCGGCGCGAAGTAGTCCACCCAACCCTGCTGCAGCCACAAGCGGCTGTCGGCGTAGATGCTCGCGTACGCATCCAAACCCACGATGCCGCTGGGGCTGCCGGGACGCCAGATGCCGAAGGGGCTCACCCCCACACGCACAGCGTTGTTGGTGGCGTGCACTTCATTGTACAAGCGCTGCACAAATCGATTCACGTTCGCGCGGCGCCACTCGGCTTTGCCTAAGTTGCCACCACCGGCCACGAACGCGGCGTAGCCCGCACTGTCGGGGAAGTCGAGGCCCGGGCAGGTGCTGGTGGGATACGGATAGAAGAAGTCATCGATATGCACGGCATCGATGTTGTAGCGCGCCACCACGTCCTTCATCACCGCGATCGCGTGGTCCTGCACGGCGTCCTCGGCGGGGTCGAACCACAGCTGGGTGCAGAAGCGCCGCGTGACGTCGGGGCGGACTTTGGCGAAGTGATTCGCGGCGAGGTTTAGCGTATCACTTAAGTTTGCCGCGCGGAACGGATTGAACCACGCGTGCAGCTCGAGCCCGCGCGCGTGTGCGGCCTGCACGGCGTACGCGAGCGGATCGTAGCCCGGGTTGTTGCCCTGCGTGCCGGTGAGTGACTTGGCCCAAGGCTCCAGCGACGAGTTGTACAACGCATCACCCGCGGCGCGCACCTGAAGGATCACGGCGTTCAAGCCCGCGTTCTGCGCAGCGTCGAGCAGCGTGTTCATCTCGGCCTGCTGCGCGGCGGCGGAGAGGCCGGCGGTGCTGGGCCAGTCGATGTTGGCCACAGTGGCGATCCACATGCCGCGGAACTCGCGTTCCACGGCGGGGATCACGAGCGGGTCAGGGGTGCCGGGGCCCGACGGGCCGTCGCTGGAGCAAGCGGCGACAGCCAGCAGCGCGACGAGCGCGAACTTTCTCATTGTGTCCACGACTTGCGATCGTCGGGCGGCACGAAGTTGCTGAGGAACAACTTCTCCTGCGCGGTGAGTGAGCCCATCCCCTGCGCGCTGATCTTGTCGAGGATGCGATTCACTTCTTCGCGCGAGAGTTCGTGTACACCCTCAAGGTTGACCTTGTCGAGATTGGCCTTGAGTTGTTTCTCGGTCTGCTTCGGCACGGACTCGACTTTGCGCTTGAAGGCCTTGCTGGGTGACCAATGGTCGAGCCCCCACAGGTACAACCACGCGCCGAGGTATCCGCCGAGATGGGCGAAGTGTGCGATGCCGGTATTGCGGCCGCCCGCGCCACTCCACAGGTCATACAAACCGTAGAGCAGCACCATCAACCAGGCTTCGACCGGCACGGCGCCGAACAAGTAGATGATGGTGCGGGGCCAGAACCACGCGAAGGCGAACGAGACCCCCATGATGGCCGCCGAGGCGCCGATGATGGGCGCCTTGGAGAGCATGACGGAGAGCAGACCACCGACGACAGCGGCGGCGATGTACATGGTGAGGAATCGCCGCCCACCGATGTGCGACTCCACACGCGGCCCGAAGATGAAGAGGCCGAGCATGTTGAAGAGGATGTGCGAGAAGCTGCCGTGTAGGAACGCGTAGGTGACGAGTGTCCACGGTGTGGTGATGACGTCCTGCGGATACAGGACCATCCACTGGATCACGCCGGGCATCATGCCGAGCGTTTGTATGCCGAACACGACGATGTTGGCAACGAGCAATCGAAGGACCCACGGCGTCACTGCACTCGCTCCACGGCATGAGGGGTATGGCGACGGCGCTTCTGTTCAATACGAAGACGCTCGACGATGGCATCGACCGCCGCCAGTTCGTACGGTTTCTCGAGGACAGGCGAGTCGATGCTGGCGAGGAATGCGGCGGCATGTTCGCCGACCACATCGCCGGTGGAGATGACGAAGCGACTCGCGAGTTCGGGCGAGCGTTCCTTCACGCGCGCGTACAACTCGGGGCCGTCCAAGCCGGGCATGCGCAGGTCGCACAAGATGGCGACGTAGCGCTGCGAGGCGTCGGGGGCGGAGAGTAAGCGATCGCCCTCGAGCCCGTCGTGTGCTTCTTCAACGACCCAGCCGCGACGCTCGAAGAAGCGACGCAGTGCTCGGCGAATGGGCTCTTCGTCGTCGACGATGAGCAGCGTGGGGCCCTCGACAGGTTGCGCCTGCGAGGAACGTCGTGCGGAGGGCACAGAGGTGCGAGGCAAAGGCGGCGGCGGGAGTTCGAGGGCGACCTCGGGCACAGGGAACCGCACGGTGAACACCGCGCCTTGTGCATCCATTCGATTAGACGCGGCAAGGGTGCCTCCGTGTTCCTGCACGATGCCCAGCGACACCGACAACCCGAGGCCGACACCCTGCCCCGTGGTCTTGGTGGTGAAGAACGGCTCGAACAAGCGCGTGAGCACTTCGGGGGCGATGCCGGGGCCGTCGTCGACGACACTGATCTCGTACCAGCCGCCCTGCACCGAGGCCTTGAGCAACACGTTGCCGCCGGGCCCGGTGGCTTGCGCGGCGTTGGTGAGCAGGTTGGTGATGACCTGCTCAAAACCCGCACGATCGATGGCGAGCACCATGCCGCCGTCGTTCACATCGGCATCGAGGCGAATGCCATCGCCGAGCCCGGGGCGGAGAGCGCGGACGACATCGGAGAGGATGGGGCCAGGCGCGTGCGGCAGGTGCGGACGATTGCCGCCACGACGCGCGAAGGTGAGCAGGTCGCGCACGATCACGCGCGAGCGCAGGGCCTGCGCACGAATCACTTCGAGCGCCGAGCGGCGTTCGGGGTCGGACTCACCGAGCAGGAGATCCTCGGTGAAGTTGAGCATGGCCGCGAGCGGGTTGTTCAACTCGTGCGCGACACCACTCACGAGCTGGCCGAGCGCCTCAGCACGTTCTGCCGCCGCGATACGCGCGCGCAGTGCGGTGGCCTCGGCCTCGGCGCGCACGCGGCGGGTGATGTCGACGACGACCACCGCGATGCCGATGACACCGTCCTGCGCGTCGCGCATGGGCGAGGCGTGGAGGCGGAGCTGGATGAGCTCACCGGTGTCGGTGCGCGGGTAGGCCCACTCGTAGGTGACGTCTTCGCCCTCGAGCACGCGGGTGAGTTGGGTAACGTGGGGCTCACCGTTGGACTCGGGGAACAGCTCCTGCGGCGTGTAGCCGATCCAGTTGCTGGGCACGAGGCCAGTGGTGCGCACCCATCGGCCGAAGAGTCCGGCGATGCGGAGATCGACGTCCATGACGAAGAACGCACGATCGAACGCCGAGACGAGGTTGCGGAAGCGTTGATCGCTTTCGCGGAGGGCGTCGGTGCGGAGTTCTTCGTCGGTGATGTCGGAGGCGAACACGAGCACGGACTCGGTGAACGCTCCGTTGGGCTGCCATGGCACCACATGGATCAGTGCGACGCGCGGTTCGCCGTCCTTGCGGAGGTAGCGCACGGAGAAGTCGGTGCGTTCGCCGGCGAGGGCGCGCTTGAGTGCGATGGAGGCGCGGGGCTCCTCGTCGGCGTCGACGAGCTGGCGCAGGTGCATGCCCTGAAGCTCATCGAGGGCGAAGCCGGTGTGGAGCGCGGCGGCCGGATTGGCCAGACGCACAGCGCCGTCGCGCCCGAGGAGGAGCACGACGTAGGGGGCTTCGCGAACGACCGCGCCGGCAAAGGCGGGGTCGGAGAGGGCGTCCCACATCATAGAAGGGGAATCTACACCGCAGGGACCCGAAGCGATGCCGAAACTCAAGCACGGAGTGATGGTGCCGAGACTGGACATGTGGACCCCACGACCGACGCGGCCAACCGCCGCACCTATTATCGCGTGGAATACCCGGCGAACGACCGGCCACGCTTCACCGCGGGAGTGATCCGCGGCGAAGTGGAGGACTGTTCGGAGACCGGGGTTCGCGTGTTTCTGCCTGGCGGGATTCCTGACGACACCGGGGTGAAGGTGGGGGACCGGATGGCGGCGACGATTCGGTTTAATCGAGGGGAGATGGCGGATGTGGAGGGGGTGGTGGTGCGCTTTGATGGGCGGGCGTTGGCGCTGCGGTTGGATACGGCGCGGATACCGTTTGGGAAGATTCTTCGCGAACAGTGGTGGTTGAGGCAGCGGTATCCGTTTCGGGATCCTTCTGGGTTGAAAGAGGGCGCTTCCGGGCCGAGTGCTTAGAGGGGAGATGTGAGATGGGAGATGTGAGGAACGGCGATGCGGGGGCTTCCCGTATCGTGGTTCTCTCACATCTCCCCTCTCACATCTCCCTTCTGCTTTCCGACTACAGTCCGCTGTTGTGGGCGCCGATACTGGAAGCGATGACACCCTCTATCCGCTCCTCCGCCTCGCACCCGGACGATGAGTCCGCGCGCTTTCCGTCTTGGGTGATTCCTGCGGTCATTGTCCTCGCGCTGCTTGGCGGCGCGGGCGTCATTGGGACGTACGCTGCGGGGAGTGATAAGGAGCTCTCGTCGCGGTTGAGTGATGGGGTGGCGACGGCGCAGCAGGCGGTGACGCTGTGGGAGCGTGAGGAACTCGCTCGGGCGGAGACGTGGGCGGGGGATGCTTCCTTGGCGGCTTCGCCGACGGCGATTCCTGGGCCGTTGGGGACTTTTGCGAAGAATGCGGCCTCCACTGATGGGATCCGTGCGGTGGCGTTGTTCACGCCGCAGGGGGCTCTCATTGCGTCGAGTGCGCCGCTGTTGATCAGTGATGCGGCGCTGGGGCAACGCGTCGCGGCGGTGCAGCGGGCGCGCAGTGGGACCGCGAGTGTGGCGGGGCCGGTGTGGCCGGCGAGTACGCGTGATGGTGGCACGGGGAGTGAGTGGCTGCTCATCAGCGCCGCACCCGTGCGTGATGCAAGTGGCAGTGTGAGTGCGGTGCTCGCGTTCTTCTATGATCCCGATGCCCCGCTCCGTCGCATGCGCTATGCGCTGCGGCCGGAGGCGGGTGCTGATGCGTACCTCATGGATGAGACGGGCGCGGTGCTCTCGTCGCTCGGCGTGGATGATCGCGGGCTGATGCAGGGACCTGGTGGTACGCTGCCCGATGGCTCGGCGACGCCGCCTGCGCGCAGTGAGAGTGGCGTGTCGGTGAGCGGGTCTAGCGGGCCCTCGGGTGCGAAGGTGGGGTGTGCATGGGCGCCGGCGCAGCCGCTTGCGCTGCGCGTGGTCTATGAGATCTCGGCGCGGACGGCGCACGGTGGTGTGGTGGTGCCCTCGCGCGCTGGCTACGGTGTGGCCGCACTGTTGGTGATCGCGGCGCTTCTGGTGCTCATGCAGCAGCGTGGCGTGGGCCAACTCAAACATCGCGCCAAGGGTGGATCGGCCGAGGCGAATGTGGTGGTGGAAGCGGCGCCCAATGCGGTGCTGGTGGTGGACGATAAGGGTGTGATCACGCGCGCGAATCGCAAAGCCACGCAGATGCTCGATGCGGATGCGTCGGAGCTGGTGGGCTCGGCGATCGACAGATGGATCGAGACCGGCGTGTCGTTCAAGCCGGAGAAACTTTCGAGCTGGTTGGAGGGTGCGGCGAAGGGTGCCAAGGCCCATCGCGGCGACGGCGCACACGTGGGTGTGGATGTGCGCGTGGGCACGGGTGATGCGAACGGTCGCCGCCTGTATGTGGTGGTGCTCGTGGACGGTGCCAGCTCGCGCGGCGCCGAGAAGGCGATGAAGGACGCGCGCGACGAAGCGGAGAAGACGCGCAAGAGCCAGCAGGAGTTCATGGGGCTCATGAGCAACGAGATCCGCTCGCCGATGTCGCGCGTGGTGGGCATGGCGCACCTGCTCAAGGACACGTCGCTGAGCGATGTGCAGCGCGGGTACGTGGAGTCGATGATGCGGTCGGCGCAGAGCATGATGACGTTTGTGACCGACGTGCTCGACCTGAGCAAGATCGAGAACGGCACGCTGCAGTTGGTGGAAGCGCCCTTCGACCTGCGCGTGGCGGTGAGCGAAGTGGCTGATCTCTGCGAGTCGCAGGCGGTGGCGGCGCAGACACGCATCGACGCACGCATCACCGAGAAGACGCCGATGTGGGTGATCGGCGATGCGGGGCGCTTGCGTCAGGTGCTGATCAACCTGGTGGGCAACGGCATCAAGTTCGCGCCCGGCGGGCGTGTGGAACTGAAGATCGACGGCGCACGCGATGGCTCGGACGTGAAGCTCACCGTACAGGTGAAGGACAACGGCCCGGGCATGGACCAGGAGAGCGCGCGTCGATTGCTGGCGAAGGATCACACGACGGTGAGCAAACTCGCCGGCGGTGGTCTGGGTGTTTCACTCTCGAAGCACATCGTGGAGCTGATGAAGGGCAAGCTCGAGGTGAAGACGCTGCAGGGCGAAGGGACGACGTTCTTCTTCAGCATTGTGCTCAAGGCGACCGAAGGCGCGATGGAAGCGGCGGAACCGGCGACGACTCGGGCGCTGGCCGGTGCACGTGCGGTGGTGGTGGAAGGGTCTGCCGCTGATGCCAAGGTCACGCGCGAGTGGCTGCGCAGTTGGGGCATGCGTGTGGAGACGATGGCGACGCCGGAGGAGGCGATCAGCCACATGCGCCGTGCGGCGGCAGAGGGTGATCCTATTGAAGTGGCACTTGTGGACCGTCAAACACTCGGCGAACACGGCGACGCGTTCGCGCGGCGACTGCGGCAGGAGCCGGGCATTGCGGGCACGGGCTTGCTGGTGTCGACCAACGCGGCGCATCCGGGCGACGTGGAAGCGCTGAGTGCGGCGGGCTGCGATGCGATGCTGGTACGGCCGTTCGGGGCGCAGGCACTCTCGCGCACGTTGGCGGCGGTGGTGCAGAAGCCGAAGGAAGAGCGCGGCAAGGGCGCGATGATCCGCGGCGAGACGTTGGGTCCGCCGGCATCGCGTGGCGCACACGAGAAGGTGGACGGACACATCGCGATCGTCGAAGACTCGTCGGTGCGCCGACCGTCGGCGCCGGAGCCGGTGGTGGACACGCGGTTGCGCGTGTTGCTCGCCGAGGACAATCGCGTGAACCAGATCATCGCGGCGAACTTGTTGAAGAGCCTGGGTTGCCGCGTGGAAGTGGTGAACGACGGCGCGGAGGCGGTACGCACGGCGGCGCGGCATGAGTTCGATGTGATCTTCATGGATATCCAGATGCCGCACATGGATGGGCCGGCGGCGACGTCGTTGATCCGGCGGTTGGCGGCGCCGTTCGGGCGGGCGCACGTCATCGCGATGGGGACGTCGGCGAGTCCGGATGAGCACGATCGGTACTTGGCGGCGGGGATGAATGATGTTGTGGTGAAGCCGCTGACGCCGGAGAGCGTCGCCGCGGCGCTGGAGCGGCGACCGGCGGGGATCGAGCGGCCGGGTGTAGCGGCGAGCGGGGCGGCGTAGCACATTGACGGGGCATGGACTCAACGGCCGACGAGCTCGCCGGGACACCTGACAGACGCGTCCCCCGCCCCGAGCAAGTCGCGGCGGCGGCGGAATCGGCGTTGCTCCAGACGCTCGCGCGGCAAGTGCCAGGCGTCATCTACCAGTACCGTCTGTATCCTGACGGTCGGTCGTGTTTCCCGTTCGCGACGGACGCGATGTGGGACATCTACGAATTCCATCCCGAGGACGTGCGCGACGACGCGACGCCCGTATTCAGTCGTGTGCATCCCGATGACGTGAAGGCGGTGTCGGACGCGATCGCGGTGTCGGCGAGCACCCTGGAGCCATGGCAGCAGATGTATCGCGTGGTACTGCCCGTGCAGGGCCTGCGTTGGCGCAGCGGTGTGGCGCGCCCGGAACGCTTGGACGATGGCAGCATCCTCTGGCATGGCTTCATCACCGACGTGACGGAGCAGCAAGAAGCCAAAGAAGCGCTCGAGGCGAGTGAAGCGCGCTTCCGTGTGCAGATCGAACATGCGCCGGAGGCGATCGTGGTGCTCGACACACGCTCGCGGTTGTTCGTCGAGACCAACCCGCAGGCCGAGCGATTGTTCGGGCTCTCTCGGCAAGAGCTGCTCACCCGCGGGCCGTTGGATGTGTCGCCGGAGTTCCAGGCCGATGGCCGACCGTCGGCGGTGTCGGGACCGGAATATGTGCGCGAGGCGCTTGAGGGCGGCGCGCCGGTGATCGAGTGGCAGTACCTGCGTGCCGATGGCAGCGTGGTATTCGCTGAAGTGCGCATGGTGCGACTGCCCTCGCAGACCACGTCGCTGGTGCGCGGGTCGATCACGGACATCACGGAGCGTTTGCGCGCCGAGGCGGATCTGCGGCTGCGTGATCAGGCGATCGCTACCTCGCTCAATGCGCTACTCATTGCCGACGCAAAGGGTATGGTGCACTACGTGAACCCGGCGTTCGTGAACACCTTCGGCGTGCGTGATGCGGCCGAGGTGTTGGGGCGTCCGTTCGCAGAGATCGTGGGTCCCGAGATCGCGCCGGTGATCATGGATGTGGTGCGCGAAGGGCGCGCGTGGCAGAACGAACTGCAACTCGCGCGCCGCGATGGTGCGAAGGCGACATTCCAAGTGGCGGCCAACGGCGTGCATGGGGCGGACGGGTCACTCACGCACCTCATGATCTGGGTAGCCGACGTGACCGAGGCCAAGCGACTGCAGGAGCAGTTCCTGCAGTCACAGAAGATGCAGACGGTGGGCCGACTCGCCGGCGGTATGGCGCACGACTTCAATAACCTGCTCACGGTGATGAAGGGCTACCTGGAGTTGGCGCAGCAGCAGATCCCGGCGGACTCGCCGCTGGCCGCGGACCTGGCCGAGGTGGATCGTGCGGCGAGCACGGCGGCGGGACTCACGCGGCAGTTGCTCGCGTTCTCGCGCAAACAACTGCTCGACTCACGCCCGATCGACCTCAACGAGACGGTGCAGCAGATCCACGCGATGCTCAAGCGTTTGATCGGCGAAGACATCACGGTTGAGTTGAAGACGGACCCGGCACTGTGGCCGGTGTTGTTCGACAAGGCGCAGGCCGAACAGGTGCTGATGAACCTCGCGGTGAACGCACGCGATGCGATGCCGCATGGTGGTATGCTGACCATCCGCACGTCGAATGTGAAACGGCCCGGCGTGGGGCGCGGGCTGGATGACTTCGTGCAGTTGGAGGTCACCGACACCGGCAGCGGCATGAGCCCGGAGGTGCGCGCGCTGGTGTTCGAGCCGTTCTTCACCACCAAAGGCGCGGGGCGCGGCACGGGGCTTGGGCTGGCGATGGTGTACGGCGCGGTGACCGAACACGGCGGGCGCGTGACGGTGGACTCGGCGCCGGGGCTGGGGTCGACGTTCCGGATCCTGCTGCCGCGATTGAAGCATGCGCTGGGCGCCGACGCGGCGCACGAGGCGGAGCAACTGCCGCGCGGCACAGAGACGGTGATGCTGGTGGAGGACGAAGACGCGATCCGCGCGCTGGCCGCGCGGGTGCTGCGCAAGCAGGGCTATACGGTACACGCGTACGCCAACGGGCTCGATGCGCTCACCGCGTTCGCCAGTTTGGGCGACTCCGTGCAGTTGCTGCTCACCGACGCGGTGATGCCGGAGATGAACGGCCGCGAGTTGGCGGATGCGGTGCGACGCACGCATCCGCGCATCCCGATCATGTTCGTGTCGGGCTACGCGGAGGACGTGATCGCCTCCCGCGGTGCGCAGGAGGCGGCGGAGGATTTTCTGCCGAAACCCTACTCGACCGCGGAGCTGGTGCGGCGTATACGTGAGGCGTTGGACCGGCCCTTGGCACCCGCGGCTCCCTTGGCGGCGACGACACCGGCGTAGTCGAAGTCGGCCTTGGGCGTCGCACGACGCGCGGGCACGATGAACGAACCGACGGTCTCGCGCTGCACGTGGGCGAGCGCGGAGAGTTCCTGCGCACTGGCCGCGGACTCCTCGGCGTGCGCGGCGACGGAGAGGACTTCGTCGTTGACGCGGTCCAAGTTGCCGCCGATGCTGGCCACACCTTCGCGCTGCGCGACGCAGAGCGCGTCGATCTCGCCGATGCGGCTGCGCACGGCCTCGACGTGTTCACGGATGCCGGCGAAGCCTTCGTGCACGGCATGTGTGAGATCGCGCCCCGTGTGTGCCGACGTGACCGAGCCTTCGATGAGCGTGGACGTGGTGCGCGCGGCCTCGGCGGAACGCTGCGCGAGGGTGCGCACTTCTTCGGCGACGACGGCGAAGCCACGGCCGGCCTCACCGGCGCGGGCGGCTTCGACTGCAGCGTTCAAGGCGAGCAGGTTGGTCTGGAACGCGATCTCGTCGATGGTGCGTACAATACGCGCGGTGGACTCGGCGCTCTGCTCGATGGCGTGCATGGCTTCGAGCAGTTGTGTCATGCGTGCGTCACCCGCGACGGCGCGCTCGCGTGCGGCCTCGATGAGGCGCTGCGCGTCGCGGGCGTTGGTCTCGTTGGTGGTCGCCGAGGTGCCGAGGGTGCGCAGGTCGTCAGCGACGGACGCGAGCATGGAGACCTGGCGCTGCGTGGCTTCAGCGAGCTGCTCGCCGCCGTGTGCGATGTGTGTGGACGCGGTGTCGACGTGGGTGGAGGCTTCGTTCACATCCGCGAGTGCGGTGCCGAGTGTGTCGAGGGCTTCGTTGAGTGCGAGGGCGAGGCGCTGGGCCTCGCCGTCCATGGCGTTGCCCCAGGCGGTGGCCATACGCGCGGAGAGATCGCGCTGCTCGAGGCGATCGACGACCTTGCGGAGGTCGCTGATGAACGCGGCCTGTGCGTCGGAGACGACGGCGGCCTCTCGGGCGCGTGAGACGGCTTCGTTGCCGGTCTGCTCGAGTGAGCTGATGATGGTGTTGAACACGCCGTGGAACTCGAGGCGTCCGCTTCGCTTGGCGTCGCGCTGTTCAGCGACAGCGGCGCGCATGGAATCGACCTCCGCGCCGATGGCGTCGATGGTGGCGATGACAGTGCGGAAGGCGCGGGCGACGTCGGAGTCGCCGGGGATCTTGATGTCGGTGCGTCCGCTGGCAAGTTCACCGGCGGCATCAAGGAGTGTGCTGGTCTCGGTGGCTTCGGCGGCGAGGTCGGCGGCGAGCTTCACGAGGATGACGGACTCGAACACCACAAAGGCGGCGTGGACGAAGATGACGATCCAGCCACCGGTGTGATTGAGGACGTAGATGGGCACGCCGGCGTGGTGCAGCGCGTGGAAGCCGACGTGATGCACGGCGATGGCTGCTGCGGCGGCGACGACGACACGCCAATCGCGATAGACGAGCAGGAACGCGAGTGAGGCGAAGATATGGAAGTGCATCTCGATCATCCCATGCATCTGATGGATGATGATCGCGGAGTAGGCCATGAAGCCGAGTCCGATGATGATGCGGGTGGCCTGTCCGCCGGGGGCGCGGCGGCTCGCGGCGAAGACGATCAGCGAGACGAGGGGCGCCCAGGTGAGGGCGGTGAGCCAGGTGCCGTTGATGGGGGCGAGCGCGAGGGCGAGGAGGAGGTGCGCGGCGACGACGGCGCCTAGCAGGCGATCGCCGCGGACGCGGGCTTCGTGGAGGAGGGAGCGGGTGGTTTGCGGGGGCATCGGTTTTCAGGGCAACAGGGGATGGGCGCGCCGGGTCGGGGCGCGCGCGATGTTCTTCGTATCGGCCGATCCGGTGGCGTTCTTGACCGGATGGTTTGGATTTGCGGCAGAGTATTCCTGCTTGTTACCACAGAGGGCACAGAGGGCACAGAGAACGGCAACTGATAACACAGGGACACAGGGGACACAGGGGGAGGGGCGCGACTGGGGAGGGATCGGCTTCCGGGATGGACTTTTTCTTTTTCAACTACAGCTGCAACGGCGACGGCGGGGTGTGGCGGTTGCCGTTGCAGTTCCAAAGAAAAAGACAGCCCGGCTGCGAGCCGCGCTGTCCTCT
>JADYYN010000272.1 GCA_020853635.1 Gemmatimonadaceae bacterium | reverse complement strand
GACCCCGAACGCACGCCCACCACCGCTTTCACGACCACCACGACCAGGTTCAGGACGAGGATGATCAACAGCGTGCGCTGGACCGCCGCGGTGCGGACCGGACTGACGGTGGGGATGCTCATCGACACGCGTGAAAACTCGCGCCGGTCTCGGGGGCCTCGCAATGCGTCGCACCGTGCTGGGACTTACGAGAGGATGATTGAGCATGCCCGAACTTCCTGAGGTCGAGGCCGCCGTCCGCGAGCTGCGCCGCTGGACGAAGCAGCGGCGCATCGTCGCGCTCGAGCCGCTGCACCGTGCGCAGGCGCGCACGTTGGGCGCGGCGGTCCAGCGTCGCATCGTCGGGCGACACATCACTGGCGTCACCCGTCGCGGCAAACACCAGCTCATCCACCTCGATGACGGGGCCACGCTGCTCGTGCACTTCCGGCTCGATGGGGAGTGGGCGCGCGCGGCTGCGAACGCCGCGGCACCACGTCATGCCCGCGTCGCATTCGAACTCGACGACGGGAAGGCGCTCTACCTTACCGATCCACGCGCGCTCTGCACCATCACCTGGCATGCCGCGTCCGCGCCGCCAACGCTCGCACTCGGCCCCGAACCCGAGGACCCTGCCCTCACCCCTCAGATGTTGCGTGAGTGGCTCAGAAACAAACGTGGACCCATCAAACCCGTCCTATTGGACCAGCGTCTGCTCGCCGGGGTCGGCAACATCTACGCACAGGAAGCGTGCTGGCACGCGCAGATCAATCCCAAAACGATCGCGAGCCGCCTCTCCCTCGCGCGCGTCGAGCGACTCCTCGCCGGACTACGCACCGCACTCGCCGACGGCCACGTGAACGCGGGACGCTATCGCACCGGCGTACGCACGATCCCGTTCAAGGTCTACGATCGCACCGGCGAACCCTGCGCGCGCTGCGAGACGCCGATCAAGCGGATCACGCAGGCGGGGAGAGGGACGTGGTATTGTCGCGGATGTCAAAAATGAGAGGGGAGATGGGAGAGGGGAGATGGGAGATCACCCCTCTCCCATCTCCCCTCTCACATCTGCACTTCAAGAAGTGCCCCCTTCAGGTACCCCGTCTCCGGCACCGTCAGCACCTCGGGGTGATCCACCGGCTGCCCCGTCATCGCACGCAGGATCACGCGGCGGCCGCTGTCCGCCGCGGCGTCCTCCAACAGCGCGAGGAACTCCGGCTTCCGCACGTGATACGAGCAGCTCGCCGTGTACAACAGGCCGCCCGGCGCGAGCAGCCGTAGCGCACGCAGGTTGATCTCCTTGTAACCGCGCATCGCGCCGGCGATCGCCCCACGGTTCTTCGCGAAGGCCGGCGGGTCCAGCACGATCGTGTCGTACTGCGCCCCGCGCGCTTCCTCGGCGCGCAGGAACTCGAATGCGTCGGCCTCCACGCCCGTGATGTTCGTCAGGCCGTTGAGCGCTGCGTTCTCCGCCGCTCTCGCGATCGCCGCACCCGACACGTCCACCGCCGTCACCGTCTCCGCACGACGCGCGAGATGCAGCGCGAACGATCCGTGATAGCTGAACACGTCGAGCGCGCGCCCGCGCGCCACGCTGCCCGCGAACACCCGCGCCTCACGCTGGTCGAGGAACGCGCCCGTCTTCTGCCCCGTGTGCGGCGCGGCGAGGTACCGCACGCCGTGTTCACGCACTTCCACCGTCTCCGGCACCGACCCCGCGAGCAGCTCCACACCGCGCGTGAGCCCCTCACGCGAGCGCACACTCGCATCGTTGCGCGCGAGGATCCCCTCATTCGGCACCAGACGCTGCAACGCCGCGACGATCACGCCCCGGTGCGCCTCGAGCCCCGCCGAGAGCAGTTGCACCACGAGCCAGCGGTCGAAGCGATCCACCACCAGCGACGGCAGGCCATCACCCTCGCCGTGCACGAGGCGGCAGGCGTTCGTCTCCGCGTCGATCAACCCCGCGCGCCGCGCGAGCGCGAGCGAGAGCATCCGCTCCCACCACGCGGCGTCGAGCGTGACACCCGACTCCCGCGACACGAACCGGATGGAGATCTCCGACTCCGGACTCCACAGCGCGGTGCCCAGCGGACGCTGACGCTGATCGACCACGTCGATGGTGCCGGGCCCCGCGCTAGGCGGTGTGACGACGTCGGAGCGGAAGATCCACGGATGGCCCTCGGCCCAACGACGGGCGCCACGGGCGGAGACGACGGCAGATGCGTTCATGCTGCAATCTAGTCCAGGCTCAGGCGCGTCCGTGCGGCGCGCAGTGGACATCATGCGTACCGCGCAGCAGAATACCCGCGTGACCTCTCCTCCGCCGCGCCATCGCAGTGTCCGCGCCGTCCGTGGTGCCACCACGGTCGGCGCCGACGATCCCACGCTCATCCGCGAGGCGGTCACCGAGCTGCTCGAGGCCATCCTCAACGACAATGACATCGTTCCCGCCGATGTCATCTCGGCGGTGTTCACCGCGACGCCGGACCTCATCAGCGAGTTCCCGGCCCACGCGGCGCGTCTGTTCGGCTGGACCGACATCCCGCTGCTGTGCGCGCAGGAACTCCCGGTGCATGGCGCACTCCCGCGCTGCATCCGCGTGATGCTGCACGCCGAGAGCCGGCGCCAGCGCAGCGAGATCCGACACGTGTACCTGCGCGACGCCATCCTGCTGCGCGCGGATCTGCTCGCCGACTGACCGACGGTCAGTCGCGGCGCGACTCGGGACGCGCGTTGGGCAGCGAGTCGGGCAGCGAGTCGGGCTTTGCGTCGGGTTGGGAGTCGGGCGGGGCGACGCGTGTGAGCGAGTCGAATGTCGCGCGCGGCAGCCCCAAGGCCAGCAACGCCGAGTCCACCGCGGCCGCAGCATCCGGCGCCTGCGCCGTCGCACGCGCCTTGGCCGAGTCCTCACGCGCCATCGCTCGCACCATCTTGATCGCCGCGAGGTGCTCCTTGTAGTCCTTGCGGAACTCGTGGCGCCCGTCCGGCCGCGCGACGAAGTACAGGTACGGCACGTTGGCCGGATACAGCGCCGCCTCGAGACTGGCCGCACCCGGTGAGGCGATGGGGCCTGGCGGTAGCCCGATGCGACGATACGTGTTGTACGGCGACTCCACGCGCAGGTCGCGATACAACACACGCCCTGGCCGACGGCGCTGCGCGTACTGCACGGTGGGGTCCGCCTGCAGCGGCATGCGGATCTTCAAGCGGTTGGTGTAGACCGCCGCGACCACCGGACGTTCATCGCCGCGCCGCACTTCCTTCTCGACGATCGACGCCAGCGTCACCGCCTGATGCCGCGTGAGCTTGATCTCCGCGAGTCGCGCATCCCACTCCGGTTTCCACACGGTCTCGAACCGTCCGATCATCCGCGCCACCGCATCGCGCGCGGACGTGCCGAACGGGATGTCGTACGTGTCGGGGAACAGATAACCCTCGAGCGTCGCCGTGCCGAGCGGCGCGCCCACACGCTGGATGAGCAACGTGTCGCGGACCGCCACCTCGAGTGATTCCGGCGGCAGCTCCAATGCCTTCGCCATCGCCGGCACGATGTCCCAGAGCGGCCACCCTTCCGGGATGGTGAGACGATTGACGATGCCCTGGCCCTTCTGTAGCGCATCGAGCACCTCGTTCCAGCTCGACCCACGCCGGATGAGATACGTGCCGTAGCGCATGTTGCGGTCGAGGCCGCGACGCGCGGCGTAGAAGCCGAAGAGCCGAGGCTTCCCGATGATGTCATGCGCCGCCAGCGACTCAGCCGCCTCGCGGAACGACGAACCCTGACGGATGGTCAGCCGCACGACGGTCTGGTCGTCGCTGCCGCAGGCGGCGATGCCCACGACAGCCAGCAGCACCAGCGCGAGCCGTGCGACGGCTCGACGTAGCACCGCGCGGGCGCGGAGTGCGCTACGCATCGGCCCGCTGCTCGAACAACCGCAACGCGTGCTGCAGCAGCACCGTCGCCGCGATCGCGTCCACATCACCTTTGCGTCCACGCGTCGAGCCCTCCATCGCCTGAACGGCGCGCAACGCCGCCGCCGTCGTGAAGCGTTCGTCCACCAACTCCGCCGGCAGTCCGGTGCGCGTGCTCAACTCGTGCGCCAACCGACGCGCCTCTTCGGCGCGCGGTGTGGTCTCGCCCTGTTGATCGAGCGCTAGGCCCACCACGAATCCTTCGGCCCCGAGCTCCTTCGCACGGTCGAGCATCGCGGTGAGCGGCGGACGTTTGCCCGCGCGGCGCTCGAGATACCCCGCCGGCGACGCGATCATGCCCTCGGGGTCGCTCGTCGCCAACCCGATGCGACGGTCGCCGAGGTCGATCGCCAGCCAGCGACGACGCCACGCGGGCGTGGCGCTCCGGATCGTGCTCTCGCTGTCGTCGACGCTCACGCTCACGCGCCCTCCGCCATGCGCTGGAAGAACTCCTCGTTCGTCTTCGTCTGCGTCAATCGCCGGATGAGGAAACTCGTCGCTTCGTCCGGAGCCATGTCGCCGACGAAATGCCGCAGAAGGAAGATGCGGTTCCGCTCCTTCTCCGTCAGCAGGAGTTCTTCCTTGCGCGTCCCCGACTTGCCGATCTCCATCGCCGGATAGATGCGGCGGTTGGCGATGTCGCGGTCGAGCACGATCTCCTGATTGCCCGTCCCCTTGAACTCCTCGAAGATCACTTCGTCCATGCGCGAGCCCGTGTTCACCAGCGCCGTCGCGACGATCGTGAGCGAGCCACCGCCGTCGATCCGGCGCGCCGCACCGAAGAACCGCTTGGGCTTCTCCAATGCCTTAGCATCGACACCACCCGAGAGAATCTTGCCCGACATGGGCGTGATGGTGTTGAACGCGCGGGCCAGTCGCGTGATGGAGTCGAGCAGGATCACCACGTCGCGCTTGTGCTCGACCAGTCGCTTGGCCTTTTCGATGACCATCTCGGCGACCTGGACGTGGCGCGTGGCCGGTTCGTCGAAGGTCGAGGCAACGACTTCGCCCTTGACGGTGCGGATCATTT
>JADYYN010000271.1 GCA_020853635.1 Gemmatimonadaceae bacterium | reverse complement strand
CGTCCGGACTCGCATCGCGTCCTTCCGGTCGGTCAGAACGTCCCATCGCGCCTGCCACGTGCCGAGCGCGGCGGTCGGTCGAGTGCCTTCCGCGAGTCGCGGGCAAGACTCCTCGGCAAGTTCACGGAGCACCTCGACGGTCTGATCGCACGCCGGGCACGGGACGACGAACCACACTCCCATGAGGGAGACCGCTGCGCCGTCGAGCGCGATGCCGCAAGCCGCGCAGGCGAGCTGATGGGCCGCGACCACCGTCGCAATGTCGGCCGTGGACGCGAGTTCCAGTCGGCGGACGTGGGGGCGTACGACGTGGGCGCCCGCCGTGGCCCTGTTCCTGCGCTCGTGCTCGCGCACCAGGGTGAAGTACCTCGTCTGGAGTCGGGTCCAGATCCGCTCGTGGCCCGGCTCGGGCTCGATGGCGTGGTGAAACTCGCAGAGCGTCACCAAGTTCTCCGGGGCGTGTCGGCCTCCCAAAGACACGGCCTGTCGATGGTGAACGTGCAGTTCGAGTCGCGAAGGACAGCCCGTGACCTGGCACCGACCTCCATCGCGCTGCAGGACGACGTCTCGCAGGTACTTCCAGTACGGGGGGTATCCGGGCCAGTGGTCGAGAACCCGCAGGATCAGTCGATCACGGCTCGTCAACTCGGCGCGCGAATCGTGGAAGTGGACGAGTTCGGGCGCCGAGGGCTGTGGGAACTCGGCCGCCCACGCATCCATGCGCCGCTGCTGGCGACGCTCCGCGATGAGGTGGGTCGCCACCGACAGGGCTCCGACGGCGAGCGCGGCGGCGAGCTTGACCCAGATCAGGACCACCGCGACGACGATGCCCGCCGACGCCAGTCCGGCGAGTTGGGGCCACGGGCCCGCCCGCGCGAGCGCCAGCCGCGCAGTCGTCCAGGCGTGGAGTTCCGCGATGTGCTGTCGCCGCTGCGCCTCGTACCGTTCGGGGTACTCGGTTCTGCGAATCTCGTCAAAGCACGGGGCGCAGACGAATGCCCCGTCGTTGAGGCGAAGGCCGGAACCCCCCGCGCGTCCGCAGACGACGCAGGGGCTGGCGATACCTGCGACCTCGCTACCGGCTTCCACGCCGCACCGATCGAGCAGAGCCCCGACGTCAACGGACGCGAGCAGTGCCTTCGGGACGAAGTTCCTGTGCCAGACGGCGGACACCCCGGGCTCCGGTTGCGGTCGGGCGATGGTACCGGAAGTGGACGTCGGAACGGCGGACGGCCGCTGGCAGCGCCCGAACCGACGAGTCGTTCAGCCCGAACGCTCGCGTCCCGAGATTGTGCAGGCACACGAACCCGAATCGAGCGCCGGTGGGACGCCGTCCGTCCCTGTTGCATTGTGCGCGGATCAGCGCCGCTGCGTGGTGTGCTCGGCCGACTCTCGGTCCCGTGACCGGCCGGGACTGAAGAAGATTGAAGTCCCTATGGCGATGACCGGGATCAGCAGAGCAAGAAAGTGGGCTCGAGGCTCCGGGAACACGAGCACGTAGCTCTCGCTCGGTGGAATGCCGAGGACAGACTCGATGCGGCGGATCTCCCCGTAGATGCGGTGGATCAAGCGCCACCAGACGTACCAGCCGAGGACGCCGGCGGACCAAGCCGTCCAGTAAACGTGCGACTGCAGTTCCCGGACGTCCTTGAACTGCGTGCCGACGGCCGTCGCCATTGTGATGTAGAGGCCGAGCTTGAGAAGACCCCAGTAGCGATCCCGGAGAAACTCGAGGCGCTTTGCGAGGTTCGTGTCGTTAGCCGGCATCGAATCTCCTCTCCGTGCGTGAGTCTTCCAACGTGTCCGTGCGACTCAACCGTGGCCTCCGAGTATCGCGGCGAGGTGGGCCTTGGTCAATGCGGGTGTGTATCCCGCCCTCGGCGGACCCTCCATTCATGATGCGCCGGTCCTATCGGGAAGGTGGCGGGGCGGTGGACTTGGCACCGGGTAGGCGGCGGCGTTGGACCCTGCGCGACACTCAGCGGTGGGGCTCCACGGCCGCGAAGCTGATCGCGAGCGCGTACGTTCGGAGTGCCACGTCTGGGACCATCCCAATCGCGTATCGCAGCGAGTCGCTGATCTCGTGCGCCACGACGATCCCGCGGACCTTCCGGCTCCCGGCCAGGTGCTTCCTCACCCAGCCGATGTACCGCAAGACTTGACCAACGACGGCGTCCTGGCCGCGGCCGACCTTCAGCTCGATGACCACGAGATCGCCCTGCTTCGCGACGGCGAGAATGTCGATGCGGCCGACCTCTCCAGTGTCGTACTCGACGCCGTCCTCGTCCTCGGGCCCGGCATAGACCTCGAGGCCAGGCTCGAGTTGCTCGAGGTGTTGCGCGAGGAAGTCCCGGAGGTGGTCTTCAGCGGCGAAGCCCGCGCGCTCACCGTCGCCCCCCGGTTGCTCGTCGCCACCGCCCGTTCCGCCGGCGTCAGCGACCTGTCGGACGGTGCGCTCGCCGTCGGGGAGTTCCACGATCTCCCACGTCCCGTGGCGGGCAGGATCGTACAGTTCGAGTTGGCCGCGCCCCGGGCGGAACAGGAAGTCCATCTTCGTGTTCGCGATCCGTGGGCGGTGGTTTTCGGGGTAGTGGATTCGGCTACGGTGATTCACGGTGCAGATGGCAATCTGCGCGCCGACCGTGTTGGGGTTCGTGCCGGGCCACTTCCGAAGCACCCAGTCTCGAAGCTGGACATTCGTCGTCGTGGGGCCGAGCTCATCGATCCCAGCGCGCAGCATCTGCCAGACGTACGGTCGATCGCCGGCCATCGCGCT
>JADYYN010000270.1 GCA_020853635.1 Gemmatimonadaceae bacterium | reverse complement strand
GATGTATTACCAGCTCGCCTACGGGGCGACCCTGCTCTTGTATCTGGGCTACGCGGTATCGCTCGTCGTTCGGCGTCGCGCGCTCGAGGCGCGGCGCGCGCGTGAAGCCCGCGGGCGCGGAGCCCAAGCATGATCCACCCCTGGAAGGACCTCGCACCCGGCAAGGAACCGCCGGAAGTCGTCACCGCGGTCATCGAGATCCCCCAGGGCGCGCGCAACAAGTACGAGCTCGACAAGGACTCGGGCATGTTCCGGCTCGACCGCGTGTTGTATTCCGCTGTGCACTATCCCGGCGATTACGGTCTCATCCCCCGCACGCTGCACGAGGACAACGACCCGCTCGACGTGTTGGTGATGATCAAGGAGCCGACGTTCACGGGCTGCTTGATCGACGTGCGCCCGGTGGGCGTGCTCACCATGCTCGACAAGGGCGAGCCCGACGACAAGATCCTCGCCGTACCCTGCGATGATCCGGCCCACGGCGAGTACTTCGATATCGCCGATCTGCCGCAGCACTACCTCCGCGAGATCGAACACTTCTTCGCGATCTACAAGGACCTCGAGGGAAAACGCGTCGAGATCCTCGGCTGGCAGAAGAGTGAGGTGGCGATGCGGGTGATCGAGGAGAGCATAGACCGTTACGCCAAGCAGTACCTGTCGCAGGGGCCGTAACCCCCTCCCGGCGCCCGCGTCGCGTTATGCGACGGGGCAGGTTCAGCTGCCGCCCGAGCCCCTCGAGTCGCCGACGCCGAGCAGTCCCTTGAGCTGCGCACGCCAGCCTTCGAGTTTCTGCGGTTTGGGGAGCTTCGTGACCACGATGATGCTCCCCATCACCGCGCTGCCGGTCACGCGCACCACCGGAGCGCCCGGCAGCGTGGGACGCGCTTTGTCCGACACCTCGCCCATGATCGCCGTGCAATCGACCTCGGCGCGCACACCGGGCGGCAGGATCACCTTTGCCTCGCCCATGATCACGTCGAGCTCGATGTCGATCCCCTCCGGCGGCAGGACGGCATCGCGCAGGTCGAAGAGGATCCCCCCCATGATCGCGCGACCGGCGATACGCCGCGCCGGCGTCCAGTGCCCCTCTTTGTTCACCTGCGAGAACAGGGCGAGGTAGCGTTTCTCGTCCGGCGCGAGCCCGCCGCGCGTGGGCGCGCCCAGCTCGTAGAGTGGCGGCGGCGCCGGCGCCAATCGGTTGAGGGCCGGCAAGCCCTCCAGCACGGTGAGCAGCTGCTTCTTATCCGCGCTCTTGTACACGCGGTCGAACCGCGCCTCGAGTTCACCGGTGGACAGATGGTCCTGCGCGTAGTGCGCACAGAGCGTCTGCACCACCTCTTCTTTCTCGATCTCGAAGCTCATCGTGTGAGCCGGGCGTAGCGCCCACGGAAGTACACCAACGGTTCGCCGTCGGCGATCTCCGCCTCGAGTACCTCGCACACGATGATCACGTGGTCCCCTCCCGGATGACGGTCGCGGATGCGGCACTGCAGGCGCACAAGCGCGCCGGGCACCAGAGGAAGTTCAGCGATACCGCGCGTGATGTCGAGTCCCGCGAAGCGGTCGCCGTCCTTCGACGCGAAACGCCGCGAGATGGCCTCCTGGTCCTCGCCGAGCACGTGGATCGCGAGATGCGATGCGTCTGCGAGCGGCGTGGCCATGGTCGCGTTGTGGTCGATGCAGACCAACACCAGCGGTGGGTCGAGCGAGAGCGAGCTGAAGGCCGTCGCCGTCATGCCGCGGTCGATTCCGTCGGCGCCGCGCATGGTGAGCACGGTGATGCCGGCAGCGAAACGGCCGAGGGACGCGCGGAAGATCGAAGGGTCGAGAGTCATGGGATCAGGAGAGCGCATCGACGAGCGCCAGCGCCACGAGCGCGCCGCCGACCGTCGCAAGGAAGTTCACGGTGTCGTTCGTCATCCAACGGAGACCACGGGCGTGCTGCGTACGATACTGACACGTGTGGACCCGACGCTCGGTCCACGTACGACAGCGCTCGCACCAGCGTTTCGATTGCAGCGTGGCGCCGAGCAGACTGTCGAGCAGACTGCCGGCCACTCCCGCGACGAACACCGCACGCGCGACGCGTGGCGCGACCGCGACGTCCGGCAGGATCAGCATCGCCGCCAGCGCAATCAACGCGGCCGCGACCACGCTGGCTCCCGAACCCGCCAATGTGATGCCGCCCGAGACACCGGGCGGGACGGGGCGTCCGGTGAGCAGCGTGCGCGGCGTCCCGCCGAAGAGCGTGCCGATCTCGGTCGCCCAGGTGTCCGCCGCCGCGGCTGCCAGCGCGCCCAATCCCGCGACCTGCCAGGCGAGTGGGGTCGTGCTCGACGGGCTCGCGGTCCCCGCGGCGAAGGTCCCGGCCAGTACCGCGACCGCGAAGACACCGCCGTTCGCCACCACCTGCGTCGCATCCCGCCCGCGCGCGTCGGGCAACGTCGACGCGGTGCGCTCTGCCTTCTTCGCTTGGCCGAATCGCGTGAGAGCCGACGAGGCCACGAAGTACGCGATGAGCAGGAACGCCCACGGCCAGCCCGCCGCGGTCGCCATGGTGCCCACAACGAACGCCGCCCACTGCCCGCTTCCCGTGAGTGACCCGGCGCGGCGGGCCGCGCCCGCGATCACGCCCGAGAGGAGCGCTCCGGCGAGCGCCCGGACGATCAGCGCGTCCTGGATCCGCGCGCTCCGCGCAGGGTGGCGAGCACCGTGTCCCGCAGTGACCCCGACGCACGGATGCGATCCCCCAGCCGACGCATCATCTGCTTGTAGCGCAGCGCCGATGCCATCAGCTGACGGCATAGCGGACAGGCGTCGACGTGCGACTCCGCGCGCGCGCTCGTCACCGCATCACTCTCGCCATCGAGGATGGCGTCGAGATGCGTGGCGAACACCGCGCAGTCGAACTGCGGCGAGGGAGGGGAAGTGTGGCCGTGCATGGGGGAACGGGGGAACCTGACGAGCCTCCGGTGAGGATGCAAGAACCGGGCGCAGCCTCGAGCCGCGAGATGAACGCCCGTACCAGTCGATTGGTGCCGTGCGCGGCGCCCCCCAGCTCGTTAGCTTGCTCCCCCATTCCCACCCGTTGCCACATAGGTAATGTCCTCGACCGTCGATCCACTCCTTCCGCTCGTCCTCCTCGAGGCCGTCCGCTCCGTCGATATGCCGGATACGGATCTCGAGGCGGAGTTCGTCGAGGAGCTCCGTACCAAGCGGTTCGGCCTGAGCGATACGGTCCTCGCGCAGATCCGCCGCTACAACGACGCAGTGAAGCGCGGTCAGCGGCTCCCCGTGGACGAAGCGGTGGGGATCGCCAAGCTGATCGGCCGTCGACCGGACGCCGAGGCGGTGTTCCGCGAGGCCGGCCGTGGCCTCGCGCGACTCACCTACGCGCGCATTCCGGTGGTCACCCGCAACTTGGTGCGGGCCCTCCCCACGATGCTCGCGCGCCCCATGGCGCTGCGGCACGTACGCCACATCGGGACGCGGTTCCTCGGCGGCACGGTCCGCCGCGTCGGCGCGACGATCCTGCTCGATGTGCCCGGCGCGGTCACCCGGGACGCGGCGCCGCGACAGGCCGGGTGCGCGTTCTATGAGTCGGTGCTGCGTGAACTGATGCAGTTGCTCGTGGGAGGCGTCGGCGCGGTGGAACACGTGCGCTGCGCGAGCCGTGGCGAGAAGACCTGTGAGTGGCGCGCCGAGTGGCGCTCGATCCGCTAGGAGATCCCGATGCTGACCCCCGCGTCCCTTCCTGCCCTGCAGGCGGCTCTCACCGAAGCGAAGCTCGACGGGTGGCTGCTGTTCGACTTCCGCGGCCTCAACCCCGTCGCCGGCTCGCTGCTCGGCATGCAGGGCATGGTCACGCGGCGCATCTTCGCGTGGATCCCCGCCAAGGGGAATCCGGTCGCGATCACACATGCGATCGAACAGGCCGTCTGGAGCGAGTGGCCACGCGAGTGGGAGAAGATCGTCTACAGCTCGTGGCGCGTGTTCGAGGACGCGCTGCCACCGTTGGTGAAGGGCAAGCGCATCGCGATGGAGTACTCACCGGGCGACGCGGTGCCGGTGGTCGACCGCATCCCGGCCGGCGTGCTCGAGATGGTGCGCGCCGCCGGTGCCGATGTGGTGACGAGCGCGGAACTCGTCTCGCGCTTCTTCGCGGTGTGGAGCGCCGCCGAGGTCGCGTCACATCGCAAGAACGCCGAGTCGTTGCGCACCATCGCACACGAGGCGTTCGCGCGCATCGGTGCCGCGGCGCGCACGAGCACGCCGCTGCACGAGCATGAAGTCTGCGACTGGGTGCTTGCGCAGTTCCCCAAGTACGGCATGGAGGCGGACCACGGCCCCATCATCGCCGCCACCGAGAACGCGGCCAATCCGCACTACCACTCGTCGGCGTCGGCACCGCGTGTGTTCCGCGAGGGTGATGTCGCGCTGATCGACCTGTTCGCGACCGGGCCGGGTGGCTCGGGCATGTGGGCTGACCAGACGTGGATGGCCAGCATCGGGGCGCCGAGTGCACGCGCGCTCGAGGTGTGGACGGCGATCCGCGATGCGCGTGATGCGGCCATCGAGCTGCTGCGCACCAAGCTCGCGGCCGGCACACCGGTGCGCGGTGGCGAGGCCGACAACGCGGCGCGCGCGGTGATCGAGCAGCGCGGATTCGGGAAGTGGTTCACGCACCGCACCGGGCACTCGATCGACGCGCGCGGGCTGCACGGTATGGGACCCAACATCGACGATCTCGAGACGCGCGAGACGCGCCTGCTCATTCCGGGCGTGGGCTTCTCGATCGAGCCGGGCATTTATCTCACCGGCGAGATCGGCATGCGCACCGAAGTGAACGGCTACATCGACGCGGACGGGTCGCTGGTCATCACGCCGGGCGAGATCCAGCGCGATCTGATCATCGTGTGATGGCGGATGGTGGATGGCGGCTTGTGGATGCCGCTCCGCGCTACGCCACCGGCACGTGTCGGTCGAGCACCATCGCCACGAACAGCAGCGCCAGGTACAGCAGCGAATACCCGTAGACCCACCACGCGGGCTTCGAGAACTCGGCGGCGACCTTCACGCGCCACACACCCCAGAGCAGGATGCCGCCGAGCACTGCCGCGAGCACCAGGTACAGCGCGCCGAACGCGCCGAACGCCACGGGCAGCAGCGTGAGCGCCACGAGCAGCACCGAGTACCACCACATCTGGTCGATGGTCTCGCGTTCGCCCCACACCAACGGCGCCATCGGCACCTTCGCGTTGCCGTAGTCGCGCTGCTTGTTGAGCGCGAGCGCCCAGAAGTGCGGCGGCGTCCAGTAGAAGATGATGAGGAAGAGGAACGCGGCGGTGAGGTCGAGCCCGTTCGTCACCGCGGCCCAGCCCACTAGCGGCGGGAAGGCTCCTGCCGCGCCACCGATCACGATGTTCTGCGGCGAACTGCGCTTGAGCCAGCGCGTGTAGATGAACACGTAGAAATAGAAGCCGCCGAGCGCGAGCGCTGCCGTGAGGATGTTCACGAAGGTCGCGAGCATCCACGTGGCCGCGCTCGCGATCCCGACGCCGAACGCGATCACCGCGCGCGCATGCATGCGCCCGCTCGGGATGGGGCGCAGTTTGGTCCGCGCCATCACGTCGTCGATGTCGCGGTCCAAGTACATATTCACCGCGTTCGCACCGCCCGCCATCAGGTAGCCGCCGAGCGCCACCAGCAGCACGGTGGTGAGCGAAGGGTCGCCGGCCACGTACATCGGCGCGATGGTCGTCACCAAGAGCAACGAGATGATCTTCGGCTTGGTGAGCGTGATCAGGTCCTGCAGCAGCGTGCGATCGGCGGCGGGGGCGGCCGCGGCGGTCGGGGCGGGGTTCACAGGCGGATCTCCCCGGGTGTCGGCATCATCTGCATCTCCACTGACGGCGGTCGCATGGCCGCGCGCCAGGAGAACACCAGCACGAACACCAGCGCGATGGCAGGACCCACGGCGAACACCCACTCGATGGCGGAGTTCTTGGGCACCGCGGCCTTGAGCACACGCGCGGAGGAGCGCAGGATCATGACCTGCGAGAAGACCACCGCGAGGACGGCGGACCAGAAGACGACAGCGAGCAGTGGACCGGGCATTCCGAATAATCACCTGCCCCCCTCGCCGGAGGGAGTCCTCCGGCGTACCTTCGGCGGATGACTGCCCCCTCTGCACAGGGCCTCGAGCGCAAGCTCGGCCTCTGGAGCGCCATCGCCGTCGTCATCGGGTCCACGATCGGTTCAGGGATCTTCCGCTCGCCCGCCGGGATCGCGGACAAACTGCCGGGTCCCATTCCCATGCTCTCGGCCTGGGTCGCGGGTGGCATCTTCGCGATCTGTGGTGCGCTGACGCTCGCGGAAGTCGCGAGTGCGCTGCCGAAGACGGGCGGTATCTATGTGTTCCTGCGTCAGGGCTGGGGCAGGGTGCCGGCCTTCGTGTTCGGCTGGAGCCAGTTGGTCATGATCCGCGCAGCATCGCTCGGCGCGATCGCGATCACCTTCTCCGAGTACTTCTGGCGTGTGCGCACCGGCGCGGCGGCCGACGAGTCGCAGGCGATGACTGTGCGCTACATCGCGGCGGCCGCGATCATCCTGACAGGCGTGTTCAACATCGTCGGTGTGAAGGTGGGCTCGGCGTTCACCAACCTGACTGTGTTGGCCAAGTACGGCGGCTTGATGTTCATCGTGCTGGTGGCGTTCGCGGTGGGGCTTCCGCAGACGGGGGGCAACTTCACCCCGGCGATGCCCGAGGGCAGCTTCACGTTCGCGGCGTTCGGCTTGGCGCTGGTGAGCACGCTGTGGGCGTTCGACGGCTGGGCCGACCTGTCGTACAACGGCGGCGAGGTGAAGGACCCGCAGAAGAACCTCCCGCGCGCGCTGATCGGTGGGACGCTCATGGTGATCGCCATCTATTTGTTGGCGAACCTGGCGTATCTGGCCGTGCTGCCGATCGAGCAGATTCGCGTCTCCAAGCTGGTCGCGGCGGACGTCGCCCAGGTGGTGATCGGGCCGGCCGGGGTGGTGTTCGTGTCCGCGACGGTCATGATCTCCACCTTCGGCACGCTGAACACCGTGCTCAAACGGGTGTGCTTCATCGTTGAAAATCCTGGGTGGGTGGGAACGGTGACTTGCAGCAGGAATAAGGTACGGTGGCCTGTTACAATCGGTCAACGACGATCAGTAACGGTCGAG
>JADYYN010000269.1 GCA_020853635.1 Gemmatimonadaceae bacterium | reverse complement strand
TGCAGCGCTTCGGCGGCGGGCAGGGTACGCGCTTCGTCTGGGTGAGCGCCGACGGCGGCGCCGTGACGCGCATCCGCTCGGCGGCGCCGTACGACGATCCGCACTTCACCAGCGACTCCACGCGCATCTTCGCCTACGACGGTACCGAAGGGCTCGTCTCGTTCCGCTGGGACGGCACCGACCTCAAGGCGCATGTGCGCGTGACCGGTGCGGCGCCACCAGGCGGCGGCAACGCGCCCTCCGCGAGCCGTGTGCGCATGGCGCCGCGCGGCGACCTGGCCCTCGCGCAGGTCGGCTCCGACTTCTATGCGGTGACGGTCCCCGTGGTCGGCGGTCCGACGCCGGTGATCTCCGTCGGCACGCCGGACAACGCCGCGACGCCCGTGCGCCGTCTCTCGGACATCGGTGGCGAGTTCCCCGCGTGGGGGCCCAACGGTCGCGTCGCGCACTGGTCCATCGGGAACGCGTTCGTGACCTACGACCTCGACCGCGCGAAGGCGATCGAGGATTCGGTGCGCGCGGCGCGCCGCGCCGCGCCGGCGGCGGCGCCGGGAGACACCGCGCGCGCGGCTCGTCCTGACTCCGCGAGTGCCCTCTACAAGCCCACCGAGGTACGCGTGCGCGTGACCGGCACCCGCGACATCCCGCAGGGCGCCGTGGTGCTCCGCGGCGGCCGCGCGATCACCATGCGGGGCACCGAGGTGATCGAGAACGCCGACGTGGTGGTGCAGAACAACCGCATCGTCGCGGTCGGTGCGCGCGGGAACGTGACCGTGCCGCCAGGTGCGCGGATCATCGACGTCACGGGCCGCACCATCGTGCCGGGATTCGTGGACACGCACGCGCACTTCCGCCACTCGCCGGGCGTGCACACCGCGCAGCCCTGGGCGCTGCTCGCCAACCTCGCCTACGGCGTCACCACCACGCGCGACCCGCAGACGGGAAGCACCGACGTGCTCAGCTACAGCGACCGCGTGGAGAACGGCACGATCCTCGGACCGCGCATCTACTCCACCGGCCCCGGCGTCTTCTCGGGCGAACGCATCCGTTCGCTCGAGACGGCGCGCAACGTGCTCAAGCGCTACAGCGAGTACTACGACACCAAGACCATCAAGATGTACGGCGCGGGCAACCGCCAGGTGCGGCAGTGGATCATGATGGCTGCCCGTGAACTGCGCCTCATGCCGACCACCGAGGCCGGTCTCGCCTACCGCACCGACATCACCATGGCGATCGATGGCTACTCGGGGATCGAGCACAACCTGCCGATCTCGCCGCTCTACAAGGACGTGATCGAACTCTTCCGCGCCTCGGGCACGGTCTCCACGCCCACGCTGCTCGTGAGCTACGGCGCCCCCTGGGCCGAGAACTGGTACTACACGCGCGAGAATCCGCATGACGACGCCAAACTGCAGCGCTTCACGCCGGCCGAGGATCTCGACGGCAAGACGCGGCGTCGCGGCACCGGCGCGGGCGGATCACCGGGCCCCGGCGGCTGGTTCGCCGACAGCGAGTTCCATTTCCGCGAGCATGCGGGCTTCATCCGTGACCTCGTCGCTGCCGGCGGCAAGGCGGGCATCGGAAGCCATGGCCAGCTGCAGGGCCTCGGCTACCACTGGGAGCTGTGGACCGTGCAGTCGGGCGGGATGTCGCGGCACGACGCGCTGCGCGTGGCGACGATCATGGGCGCCGAGGCGCTCGGCCTCGAGCGAGACCTCGGCAGCATCGAGCCGGGGAAGCTCGCCGATCTCGTGGTGCTTGACGGGAATCCGCTCGACGATATCCGCCAGACGAACAGTGCACGCTACGTGATGCAGAACGGCCGGCTCTTCGAGGCGGCCTCGCTCGACGAGGTCTGGCCGCGCCAGCGCGCGCTCCCGCCACAGCCCTGGCGCCACGAGGCACCACGGACGAATGCAGGGATCCGTCCGTAGCGCCATCTTTCGTCATTCATCCTTCAGCCTTCCCCTGGAATCATGGCCAAGATCGGCGAGACCGAATGGATCTGGCGCGACGGCGCCTTCGTGAAGTGGCAGGACGCCACCGTGCATGTCCTGGCGCACTCCGTGCAGTTCGGCTCGGCCGTCTTCGAAGGCATCCGCTGCTACTCCACGCCCAAGGGGCCGGCGATCTTCCGGCTCCGCGAGCACCTCACGCGGATGTTCAACTCGTGCAAGATCTACCGCATGGACCCGCCCTGGACCATGGAACAGATGATCGAGGCGCACAAGGACGTCGTGCGGAAGAACGGCATGAAGCAGTGCTACATCCGCCCGATGGTGATCCGCGGCTACGGCGCCGCCGGCATGGTGCCGCACGACAGCCCCATCGAGACCTTCGTCCCCTGCTGGCCCTGGGGGTCATACCTCGGTGACGCGGCGATGGAGCACGGCGTGGACGCTTGCATCTCGACCTGGAACCGCATCGCGCCGAACACCATCCCCGCAGCGGCGAAGATCGCCGGCAACTACCTCAGCGGGCAGCTCATCAAGATGGAAGCGCTGCGCAACGGATTCGACGAGGCGATCGCCCTCGGTCCCGAGGGGATGCTCAGCGAGGGCTCGGGGCAGAACGTCTTCATCGTGGACGGCGGCGAACTCTACACGCCGCCGCTTGACGGCACGCTGCTGCCCGGCATCACGCGCGACAGCGTGATCCGCATCGCGCAGGACGAGGGGATCACGGTGCATGTGCAGCCGCTCACGCGGGAGACGCTCTA
>JADYYN010000268.1 GCA_020853635.1 Gemmatimonadaceae bacterium | reverse complement strand
GGCGCGGCCGCGAGATCTCGCAGCCGCGCCCCCTGTGTTCCCTGTGTCCCCTGTGTCCCTGTGTTTCCAGCAGTTGCCGTTCTCTGTGCCCTCTGTGTCCTCTGTGGTAAATGCAGTTCAGTCCCACACACGGACCTATGGCCGCAACAACACATCCTCGAAATACGCGATCGCCCGCGCATCCCCCGACTGCCCCAACCAGAAGATCGCCGTCTTCCGCATCTCCGCATCGCGGTGCGTCTTCGCGATCTTGATCAGCGCCGGCACCGATTCATCCTTGGGCCGCTGCGACAGCGCGAACACCGCACTCTTCCGCACCTCACGGTCGGCCTCGGGCTCATCGACGATCTCGCGCAGTCCCTTCGTCGCTTCCTCGCCAGCGGCCTGGCTCACCCAGAACACGGCCGAGTTCCGGACTTCGCGGGGCCGCCGCGCGTCCTTCGCGATGCCGAGCAGCCGCGGCCATGCCGTGACACCCTCGGCGACGGTGGCCGGAAACAGCGCGTCCTTCGCCACTTCTTCATCCGCCGTCTCCGCGAGGCCGAGCAGATAATCGCTCGCCGCCACCGGACTCACCGTCCCCAAGTCGAGGTCAGCGCTCCCCCGCCAACGCCCGCCAACATAGGCGCGCACATCCACCACGCGCCCGTTCCGCCGATCGAGCACGATCCGCACCGGACCGCTCTCGCAGTCGTTCTCCCACTCCTTCTGCCCCACCGACATGTTCGTCACGATGCGCCCGGCGCCTTTGGCACGACGCACCTGGATGCCGTCGCGCCCGTTCCCGCACACCCCTTCCATCGCCGCATACTCGAACCGCACGGTGCCGTTCCGCATCTCCGCGATCCGCCGCGACAGATCCTGCGCCGAGAGCCCCCGCGTGACGCTCGCCATCGAGATGATCACGATGAGCCCCGTCCACCCTCCACGCCCCCACCCACTGAGCCGTCTCATTTGTTTATGATCTCCTCGAGCAGCTTGAGCGCCCGCGGATCACGCGTCTGCGTGAGCCAGAACACCGCCTGCTTGCGGAGCTCGGGATCGCGCTCCTTGCGCGCGATGTCGAACAGCTTGTCCACCGCGGCCGTGTCGCGCCGTTGCGAGAGCACGAAGATCACCTGCTTGCGCAGCTCGACGTCGCTCTCGGCCGAGTCGTAGATCTCGGCCAGGTCCTTCGCGGGCACCCCGCTCTGTCCGGCCCAGAACAACGCGTTCTTGCGCACCTCGACCGACTCGCGGCGGTTCTTCGCGACCGCGAGCAGGAAGGCGCGGTTCTCCGGGCTGCGCTGCTGCGCGATGGAGAACACCACTTTGTCCCGCAGCTCTGGGTCCTGCAGCGAACCGAACAGCTCACGGAGGACCGCCTGGTTCTCCGCATCGCGCGACTGGCCGAGCCAGAAGATCGCGTCGCCGCGCACATCCTCAGGGACATCTTTGCGGCGCACGAAGTCGCGCAACACGCCTTGCGCGCGCGGCGAGCGGCTCTGCGCGAGCGAGAAGAGCGCCTTCTTCTGCATCTCTTCATCCGGCGCATCCGTGAGCAGGATCTGCTCGAGCACCTCGGTCGCGCGTTCACTGCGGGTCTGCGAGAGCCAGAACACGGCGTCTTCGCGCGTCGCGCGGTCCGGATCCGTCTTGGCGACCGAGACCAGGATATCCACTGCCTCCTCGGACCGGTTCTGCGAGACGATGAACACCGCCTTGCGGCGTAGCACCACCGCGCACTTATCGCGGCGCGTGAGCACGCTCTTCAGCAGCGGGAGCGCCTGCTGCGAGTTCATCTGCATCAGTGCGTTCAGTGCTTCGACGCGCTCCTCGGTCTCCGGCGTATCGCAACCCTCCGGGATGGCATCACGGTCGCGGCCGGCCCCGAGCGCGCCGAGGGACTCGAGCGATCCGAGCGCCTCGAGACTCTTCAAGCGTGCGAGCCCCCGCTCACCGCGTGACGCATCCATCTCGGCGCGCGCTTCGGCCAGCGCGCGATCGATCTCCGGCCGCGCCCTCGCGATCTCGTCCGCGGCAATGGCGAGCGCCGTCCCGACACTCGCCGCCGTCGCCTCCGAGATCTCCGCCGCGATGTCCGCGATCGCGACCGCCGCCTCGCGGTCGCCGCTGCGCGCCAGCCGACCGTTCACCCGCGCCAACAACGCGCTGGACTCGCCGGTGGCGTACGTGCTCGCCTTCGGGAACCGGGCCTTCTGCTTCTCGAGGGCCTCCGCGGCGCGACGTAGATCGCTCTGCCGGCCGCTGCGCTGCAACGCGAACGCCTCCCAATACAGCGCATCACCGGCGTACACCGACTTGGGATAGTCCTCGGAGATGGCGCGGAAATGGTAGACCGCACGCTCCCACTCCTCCTCCGAGATCGCGATGCGACCACGGCGCCAGAGCGAGTCCGCCGTGTCGAGCGGGGCCCAGCTCGCCGCTGGGATCAGCCGCTCCGGCGCACGCAGCTCGGCCGGCATCGCGTCGAGAGCATCACGCGAAGTGTTCGGCGCCGCGGGCGCGTACCACGCGCCCACACTCAGTGCCGCCGCGAACGTCAGGGACAACAGTTTCATCGGATGGTTCCTCAGGTTCCGGTTGCGCCGCTGCGCAACCGCGTCAGGAGCTGTGTGCGCTGGAGCGTGCGGTCGAGCATCGCACGGTCCTCGTCGGTCCGGCCGGAGCGCTGGACCAGTTGCACGAGGACGGTCTCCAGGTCTTCCAGGAGCTTCCGGCGCACAGGGTCTTCGCCGGCGGGGGAGTCGAGCAGGAGGCGCGTGTTGGTGAGGATGTCACGCGCCCATTTCGCGGTGAGGGAGTCCATCAGCGCATCCGTGCTGGTCGCGGCAACCACGGCGACCAGCGCTTCGGCGCGGGAGAGATGCTGGTCCGACGCGACGCGATAGGTCTGATTGCCGGAATCGTCAGGTCGCGCGAGTGCCGGTACGAGCGCCGCCCGGTCCGTCGCCAGCGAAGTCGCCGGCGCCGTCGCGACGGATGCCGTTCGGGCGACCGAGGGCTGCGGCTGACGCGTCGACCGCGCGTCGCGGGCCGTCGGCGTTCCTGCGATCATGGCCGAGGAAGTACCTGCATTCATGGGCGTCCCCGCGACATCCGTCGCCACCGGGTCGGCCGTGGCGATGCTCGGCACCGAAACGCCCGTGTCAACCGACGCGCCTTGGCCGTTCCACACGAACCGCCCGAGTCCCACGCCGAGCAGTAGCGTCGCCGCCATGCCGATCCACGGCGCGTAGCGCAGCATGGGCGGACGACCCGTCGCGCGCGGGGTGCCACGCCGTGAGGCCCGTGCTTGCTCGATCGCCGCCCACATCGCATCGCGCGGCACCGCACCGCGCGGCACGTTGATCTCACGGGCCTCGCGCTGCAGGAACTCCTCGAACTTCTCGTCGTCGCGTGTGTCGGTCATGACGCCCATTCCCCTGCGAAGTCTCTCAGTGTCTCACGCAGCTTCGCGCGAGCCCGGAACAACTGTGCCTTGGAGGTCCCGGGCTGGATCCCCAGCGCCGCCGCGATCTCCTCGTGCGTGAACCCTTCCACATCGTGCATCACGAACACCGTGCGATATCCCTCGGGGAGCCCGTCGATCGCCGCACGCATCCGCACCTTCAGATCCGGCTCGGACTCACGCGCTGTGATCGTCACCTCAGGGAGTTCATCCCCACCGATCTCCCGTCCATGGATCCGCTTCACTTTCTTGAGCCCGTTCAGGATCACCGACACCGCGATGGAATGCAGCCAGGTCGCCAGCGAGCTGTCCCCGCGGAAGTCGCCGAGCCGTTCGAAGGCCCGGATGAATGTGTCCTGCGTGAAGTCCCGCGCCAGCGTCTCGTCGCCGGCCATCCGGTACGCGAGACGATAGATGCGATCCACGTGCGCGTCGTACAGCACGCGCTCCGCCCGCACGTCCCCCCGCAACACCTCGGCGATGATCTGTTGGTCGGTCACGTCGTGGGGGCTGCTGATCGCGCGCTCGTGGACGTCCCAGAGACAAGGCGACCCGCGGAAGGGTTGCGTGGGACGAGGAACCGGGGACGAGGCGCTCCGGCCTCGGCCCCCAATACGTTGCGGCACAAGCGGTTGTGTCGCGAGCACGCGCCCGTCGGCGCGGCGCCGTTCCGCCGCGCGCTGACGCTACAGCTGCTTGCCCTTCAAGCGCAGCAGCAAGGTCCGGATCTTCGCCGGCGTGTTCGCCTGGCTCGCGTCGATCTCGAGCGCGCGCACGAACGTATAGCGGTTGGTCAGTGGGAAGAACGGCGGGCGCCGCGTCGTCGCCTGACAACGGTCGGAGGCGCCGTAGTAGCGCATGCCGGTGTTCGACCCGCCGTAGAGATCCGAATAGCGCCGCATCGCGACGCCGCCGGTGACGGCGAGGCAGCCGCCGTTGGAGCGGGTGCTCGTGCCGCCGTCATCAGGGCAGCGGTATTGCTCGACGTTGAGCCCTTGGGTCTCATTCGGCGCTTCGGTGCCCACGGTACCGGTGAGGCTCATGAGGTTGCCGTGCACGGTGAACCGCGGTTCGCCGCCCAGGTACGTGGTGACGCCGGTGAACAGCAGGAACGACGACGAACCCACGCGCCGCACCCGGGTGTGCAGTCCTTCGACCACGAGGATGTCCCCCACCGCGACGACCCCGAGCGCGTCACTGCATTGCGCCACTTCGGGATCGTTGGGATCGTTGGCATACCGGATCCGATCGATGAGGTGCACGTTGCCTTCCGCCCGCACGGTGACCCGACCGCGGATGGTCCCGCCGAGGTAGAGCGTGCCGCCGCCGGCCGCGCTGATGACACGCCGCGAATTCGGGTTGCGGGTCCAATCGAACGGCCAGAGGTACGGCAACTCCGCGGCTTGCCGCTGGCTCGTGCTGACGCCGGTCACGGCCGTACCGGCGAACGTCCGCCAACTGCCGAGGGCATAGCGAGTCCCCATCACGCAGCGACCGGTCCGGAACCCCGAGTTGTCGATGATGCAGGAGAAACTGCGCGGCGTGAACGTCGTATCGTTGCCGCCGTACCCGAACGGCGCGTCGACGGGCCAGCCCCCGGCCGGTTCGATGCGACCGAACGGCACGGTATCCGCCGCGGTGCCGGTGACCACGCCGAGATGGTTGGTCATGCGTTCCGTATTCACCAGGAACGGACTGCCCGGCGGATAACAGCGTGCCGTACGCTGGAGCATCACCACCGACACCGCATCGCGGTCGTAGTCGTCCATGATGTCCATCGCGATGGTCGACACCTGCGGGTAGTCGCCCATCGCCGTCGACTGGATGATGCTGCGCGCCCAGTTGGTGCGGTGCACGGCGACCGGGAAGAAGTGCCAGCGCCCGTTGCGCAGGTACGACGCGCCGCACTGCGACTGGATGATGGGGTCGTCCCAGCGATGGTGCTCCTGCCCGAACAGGTTGGAGTACGTGATGGGTTTGAGCTTGAGACGCGTGGTATCGAGTCCCGCGGTATCGGCGAGATCCCACACCCGCGCAAAGCCCTCGCCATCCTCGATAGTGCCGTCGTTGTCCGCGTCAAAGGCGACGAAGTCGAGGCGCGTGCCGCGTCGGCCGGTGAGCGGCGTGAAGCGGAGGTTCGCGCCCGACGCGAGGGTGTCGAGGCGCGGGAAGGTCGAGTCCCCAGGGAACGTGATGCGCTCCACGCCCACGAGACTGTCGACGTCGAAGGTGCCGCTGCCGCTCACGGCCGTCACCACACTCACCGTGTCGCGGTAGCGGTTGCCTGCGGCGGATCCCCGCCAGGTCCCGTTGCTGTGTGCGCGGCCCATCACGGTCCCGGGCCCGTGCGTCGTGCCCGCCGGGAACGAGTCGACGAACATCGCGTACCGCGCGAAGCTCTCGCGGCGCAGGTCCAAGCGACGCACCTGACGTGTGCCGCCGTTGTCGTAGGCCGCCGCGAGCAGCGTGACCGTCGGCAGCTGCCCGCCGGTGGTATCGCCGGTGACCGACGCATACACGTTCACTCGGACGTTCGGCACCGCCAGGCCATCGGCGTCGTTGATCTGCAGGCCCGCATAGAGCTGCATCATGCCGGTGTCCGGCACCACGAGCGTGCTGTCGTACAGCAATCGCGCACGCGCCATCTCCAGCGCCGACTCGGCGGCGAGCCGATGCGTGCGCTCACGGTCGTAGAACGCCGAGAGCAGTCCCGCGCTCGACGACATGAAGATCGCCGCGATCGACAGCCCGGCGATCGCGAGCGTCATCATGAGCACGAGGATCAGTGCGGACCCGCGCCGATTGCGCATCATGGGAGCGTCACCGTGCCGTCGGTCGCCCGGGACGAGGTCTGCGCGGCACAATCGACGGCGCGGACCGCGTACTCGTACTCGCCGTTCCCCGGCGGCATGTAGTGGTGCCACTCGTAGCTCGACGACGCACTCGCGGCGATCGTCGCCAGCGTGATCCACGGTTGTCCGCTGACGTTGAGCCGTCGCTCCACGACGTAGTAGCGCACATCGCCCGCCCCGCTCGCGTCGTCGGGTGAGTCATCCCACTCGAGCTCCACGCGATACACGCCGCTCGACGTTTCCTTGTCGACGCTGAGGTTCTGCGGTGCATCCGGGGCCGCCCCGCAGGCCGGCACCACACGCACGGCCGCGTTGGGCAGCGAGACGGTCCAACTCACGGTGCGGATGGTCTCCTGCCCCGTCGTCCGGTCCCGGAAGTAGCCCGCGGCGCGCACGCCCACCGAGCGGATGGAATCGACGGCCGTTGAATCCCAATAGAACGGCAGACGCGAGGCAGCCACTCGCGTGAGCGTGCCAGCGATCGGGCGATAGTACGCGAAGAACGCCGAGTCCTGCGGCACATGCAGGGCACGGACGACCTGCACCGAATCGCGGGCGTTCACACGACGATACAGAACATAGATGTCGCTGCGCCCGGTGACGGTGTCGGGCCAGAGGAAATACGAGATGGTCTCGTTGCGGCTCACCACACCGTCGCCGTCGAGGTAGTCCTGCGCGGGATACGTGCGCCCGCCCCGGGGCAACGCCGCCGCATCACTCAGGCGCCAGCTCTCGGTCAGGGTCGTCGCACCACCGGACTGCAAGTCGGCGGCGCCGGGGTCGGTGGTGTCGGCCGCGAGCAGGTTGGCGTTGAAGCTGATCGCCATCGGCCCGGCTTGCACGATCAGCGGCTGCCCGTTCACGGCCGAGGCGAGGCGCAGGTCGTGGTCGATCGCTCGCTGCGCGTAGCGCGCGTGCTGGTCGGCGTCGAGCCGCCCGGCACTGGTGCCCAGCGCGCGCGTTTGCGCACGCACGAACGGCAGCGTGATCGCGAACACCGCGAGCGTCAGCGCCATCGCCACGATGATCTCGAGGATCGTGAAGCCCGTTCGACGCGTGGACCGCATCAGAAAGCGGCGATGATGGCGGTCTTCTTCACCGGCTTCGACAGCACGTCGGCGGTCACGGTCACGGTGACGGTCGTGTAGTCGGTCGAGGCACTCGAGGTCCGGGTCGCTTCGGTCGTCCGGGTGTAGCCGGCATGGCCGGTCATGGCCGGATTGGCCGTCGTGTCGGCGGCGGTCTCGACATCGCCGTTATAGGTCGATACTAGGGTCGCATACACGGTGTGTCCCCGGATCGCCTCGATCCGCGCGGTGGCGAGATCGCTCGCCACGGCGAGGTTCGCGGCATTTCGTGCCGCCCGCGTGAACCCCTGCCCGAACCGCGACATCGCGATCATGACCCCGGAGAGGATCACGATCGCGAACATCACTTCGATGATGGTCATACCGCGTCGGACGCGGCGGCGGGTCGGCAGCATGCGGGATCGGGACGGAACGGACGAGGACACCATCGCAGAGAAAGGACGCCGACGACCGCAGCCGTGTCACATCGTGACAACGATGCGCCGTCGAGCGTCTGCATCCTACAAGAGCATCGGCACAATACGTGCCGTACTCTCATCGTCACCCTGAACCATCCCGCCTGGAGAGGTCCCGTGGCCGCGATCGCCACCATGCTCCCTGATCCCCGTGCCCTGCAGCGGGTGAACGCCGCGGTCGCCGGCGAACACCGCCTGGTGCACTGCCGCACCTGGGCCGAGCTCGAGACCGCCTGTCGCGACGAGGAAGTCTCGCTCGCGATCGTCGACCTCTTCGCCGACGGGCACACGCACTTCGACGTCGTGCGACGGCTCAAGATGCGCGCCGAACGCCTCACGCTCGTCGCGTACGTCACCGTCACACAGGACCGCTCGCGCGACCTGTTCGACGCCGGCCGCGCCGGCTTCGACGGCCTGCTCATCGCCGGCACAGACGACACGCCAGCCGCCTTCCGCGCGGTGCTCGAGCGCGCCGCCGCCCGCGGCGTCGCCCAACTGCTCCGTCCGCGCCTGGCTGGACTCAACGCGGTCGTCCGCGACGCGGTCATGGTCTCGGTCACCCGCGCCCATCTCCGTCTCACCTCGCACCGCTTGGCCGAGATCTGCGGCTCGCCCAAGCGCACACTCTTGGCCTCGCTCGACGCGGCGGGCTTTCCGCCCCCGCAGAAGCTGCTCGCCTGGGGCCGGCTCATCGTCGCCGCTCAGATGCTGGAGGACGAATCCCGCTCCGCCGACTCGGTCGCGCGACTGCTGGATTTCCCCTCAGGTTCGGCGTTCCGCAACACTTGCCAACGCTACCTCGGCGCGACCCCGCACGAGATCCGGGCCAACGGCGGCGCCGCCTGGGCGGTCAAGAAGTTCCTTACCGAGGTCGGGCTGTAACCTTTCGGTACGCCGGACGTCCGAAGGGCCCCGCGACAGTGGTCGCGGGGCCCTTCTTCCTTTGCACGGTCAGCTCAGTTCTCCCGCTGGCGCCACACGCCGCCGCCACGTGACCAGAACCCCGTCCGCGCCGTCGCGCCGATGATCGTCATCGCGCGGAAGTCCGTCGCGATCCGCCGCGGTGACCCGATGTAGATCACCGCATCGCCGGACAACGCGCCATTGGGGCCGATCTTGATCGCCCGCTGCAGCGGATTGCCGGTCTCCACGACGCCAGTGCCGGTCATGTACGCCGCCGGCACGCCATCGATGGTCTCCGGCGGCGACTGGAACTCCGCGCCGTCCGCCAGCGGACGATACCGCACGGTATCGCTCGCGTCCATCGTGCCGTTGTTGTTGTAGTCCTGCAGGATGCGGGCGCGGTGATTGTTCGCGTCGAACATCACCTGCACGTTCACGTTCTTGGTGATCGCGGTCTGCTGCGCCCCGATGATCACGTTCTGCAGCAGGCGCACGTTGGCGTCCATCCGCAGGCCCCAGAACCCCACCCGCGTGACCGCGAAGCCGAGGACGAGCCCGATGAGGGCGAGCACGGCGAGGATCTCGATGAGCGTATAGGCGCGTCGCGCCCGAAAGCGGGGAGTCGGCATCACGAGAGATACGCACAGACGGCGGCCACCGTCACGCCCGCCGCGGACGCTGGCCCCCGCGCACGGCATCCGGTACGATTCGCCATGCTCGTCGTCGGCCTCACCGGCAACATCGCCGCAGGGAAGTCCAGCGTGGCCGCCCGCCTGGCCCACCACGGCGTGCGCGTCATCGCGTCGGATCAGCTCGCGCGCGAGGCGGTCGCCGTCGGGTCCCCTGCCTTGGCGCGGATCGCCGCCCAGTTCGGCCGCCACGTCCTCGCCGCCGACGGCAGCCTCGATCGCGCCGCACTCCGCCGCATCGTCTTCGCCGACGCCGCCCAGCGCCGCGCCCTCGAAGCCATCACGCACCCCGAGGTCGAGCGACTGCGCCAGGACGCGCTCGCGCGCGCCCGAGCCGACGGGCTCGCGCTGGTGGTGTGCGACATCCCGTTGCTCTTCGAGGTCGGACTGGAGCGACAGATGGATCGTGTGGTCGTCGTCGATGCCCCGACCGAGGTCCGGCGCTTACGACTCATGCGTGACCGCGGCCTCAGCGCCGCCGACGCCGACGCGATGATCGCCGCGCAATGGCCCGCCGAGTCCAAGCGGGCGCGCGCCGACTACGTGATCGACAACGACGGCACGCTGGCGCAACTCGAGTCGCGCACGGACGAACTCCTGCACCGATTGCGTCTCGCATCGCCGCGCTCAGCTTGACCCTCGCTCCCGTGCGGGATAGCCTTCGCTCGTCCGTTCGTCCGTAAATCCACCCCCCAGCTCACTCCGGAGCCGCGCGTGTCGTCGATCCCGCAGGACCTCCTCTACACCGCCGATCACGAATACGTGAAGAAGACCGCCGATGCCTCGGTGGTCCTCGTCGGCATCACCGACTACGCGCAGGGCGAACTCGGCGACATCGTCTACCTCGAGATGCCCGCTGCCGGCAAGAAGTTCGGCGAGCATGATGTGTTCGGCACCGTCGAAGCAGTGAAGGCCGTGTCCGAGTTGTTCTCCCCGCTTGCAGGCGAGATCGTCGAGGTGAATCCGAAGCTCGAAGGCGAGCCGGCACTGGTGAACACCGATCCCTACGGCGATGGCTGGATGATCAAGATGAAGATCGATCCGGCGGCGCTCGGCGGGCTCATGGATGCGGCGGCGTATAAGAAGCATCTCGGGGAGTGATCCCCGACGTCCCTGTTCACCACAGGGGACACAGGGAACAGCAGGGAGAGACTGAGAAAAAGGGGTGTGACGGAGATCTTCTCCGCCACACCCCTTTTAAAATGCTTTTGCCCTTCCCTGCAGTCCCCTGTGCACCCTGTGCCCCTGTGGTGAACAGGAGCCGAAGCACTCACGCCGACGCGTATTCCTCGATCGGCGGGCACGAGCACACGAGGTTGCGGTCCCCGAACGCCGACTCCACACGCCCCACCGCCGGCCAGAACTTCCGCTCCCGCACCCACGCCAACGGGAACGCCGCGCGCTCACGCGAGTAGCCGCGTGACCACGAATCGCTCAGCGTCACCTCGAGGGTGTGCGGCGCGTGATGCAGCGGATTGTCCTCCTTGCCCAGCACACCCGACTCGATGTCTTTGATCTCCGCGTGGATCGCGATCAGCGCCTCGCAGAACCGATCGAGCTCGGCCTTGGACTCCGACTCGGTCGGTTCGATCATCAGCGTGCCCGCCACGGGGAAGCTCACGGTCGGCGCATGGAAGCCGTAGTCCATCAGGCGCTTCGCGATGTCTTCCACTTCGACGCCAGCCGAGGCCTTGAGCGGACGCGTGTCGATGATGCACTCATGCGCGACTCGCCCGTTCTTGCCGCGATACAACACCTCGTAGTGCCCACGCAGCTGATGCGCCACGTAGTTCGCATTGAGGATCGCGATCTTCGTCGCTTCAGTGAGGCCTTCGCTGCCCATCATGTCGATGTACATCATCGAGATCGGCAGGATGCTCGCCGAGCCCCACGGTGCCGCCGACACGGCGCCGATGCCCTGCTCACCACCGGTCTTCACCACCGAGTGCGACGGCAGGAACGGCGCCAGGTGCGCCACCACACCGATCGGCCCCATGCCCGGGCCACCGCCACCGTGCGGGATGCAGAACGTCTTGTGCAGGTTGAGATGGCAGACGTCCGCGCCGATGTCGCCCGGGCGGCAGAGACCGACCATCGCATTCATGTTCGCGCCGTCCAGGTACACCTGGCCACCGTGCTCATGGATGATCGCGCAGATGTCCTTGATGCTCTCCTCGAACACGCCGTGCGTGCTCGGATACGTCACCATCAGCGCGGCGAGGTTCGCCGAATGCTGCTCGGCCTTGGCGCGCATGTCGGCCACGTCGATGTTGCCGTTAGCGTCGGTCTTCACCACCACCACGCTCATGCCCGCCATCACCGCGCTGGCCGGGTTGGTGCCGTGCGCCGACTGCGGGATGAGGCACACCGTACGATGGCCCTGGCCACGCGCCCGATGGAACGCACGGATCACGAGCAGTCCCGCATACTCGCCCTGCGAGCCCGCGTTCGGCTGCAGCGACACAGCAGAGAAGCCCGTCACCTCGGCCAGCGCCTTCTCGAGGCGCACGAACATCGAGCTGAAGCCCTTCGCCTGTTCGCGCGGCGCGAACGGATGGATGCCGCCCACCTCGCGCCACGTCACCGGGAACATCTCGGCCGTCGCGTTCAGCTTCATCGTGCAGCTGCCGAGCGCGATCATCGAGTGCGTGAGCGAGAGATCGCGGGACTCGAGCTTGCGCATGTAGCGCAGCATGTCCGTCTCGCTGTGATACTTGTGGAAGACCGGATGCGTGAGATACGCCGACGTACGCGCGAAGCGTTCGTCGAAGCGCGCATCGAGGCCCTTGGCGAGTGCATCGAGGTCGAGTCCGTGCGCGCGACCGCCGTTGAAGGCCGTGAGCAGGTCGGACACATCGGCGACCGTGGTGTTCTCACCCATCGAGACACCGAGCGTCATGCCGTTGATCTGCCGCACGTTGATGCCCGCGCGATCGAGCGCGGTGATGATGGTGTCGTGCTGGCCGCCGACTTCCACGGTCACGGTATCGAAGAACACCTTGGGCGCGACCGTGTGGCCGAGCTTGCGCGCGCCCGCCGCGAACAACTCGGCGCGGTGATGCACACGGCTGGCGATGCGCGACAGACCCTTCGGCCCGTGCCACACCGCGTACATGCCGGCCATCACGGCGAGCAGCACCTGCGCGGTGCACACGTTCGACGTTGCCTTCTCGCGGCGGATGTGCTGCTCGCGCGTCTGCAGCGCCATGCGCAGCGCGGGCTTGCCCGACGAGTCGCGCGAGACACCGATGATGCGCCCGGAGATCTGGCGCTTGTACTCGTCCTTGGTGGCGAAGAACGCCGCGTGCGGGCCGCCGTAGCCGTACGGCACACCGAAGCGCTGCGAGTTGCCGATCGCGACGTCCGCGCCCCACTCGCCCGGCGGCGTGAGCAGCGTGAGCGCGAGCAGGTCCGTCGCGACGATCACCATGCCGCCCGCCGCATGCACCTTCTCGCAGAGCGCGCGATGGTCGTCGACCGAGCCGAACGTGTTCGGATACTGGAGCAGCACACCGGCCGTGGTCGCGTCGGGCTTCATCTCGCTCGGCGCGACGACCTTCACCACCACACCGCGCGCATCGGCGCGAGCGGTCACCACTTCGATCGTCTGCGGATGGCAGTCGCTCGCGATCAGGAAGATGTCGCGGCCGTCCTTGCCGACGATGCCGTGCACCATCGTGAGCGCTTCGGCGGCTGCCGTGCCTTCGTCAAGCAGCGACGCATTGGCGATCGGCAGGCCGGTGAGGTCGCTCACCACCGTCTGATAGTTCAGCAGCGCTTCGAGTCGCCCCTGCGCGATCTCGGCCTGGTACGGCGTGTACGCCGTGTACCAGCCCGGGTTCTCGAGGATGTTGCGCTGGATCACCGCCGGCACATGCGTGTCGTAGTACCCCATGCCGATGAAGGCGCGGCGCACTTCGTTCGCGCTCATCTCGGTGCGGAAGTTCGCCAGCGCTTCCTGCTCGGACTTGGCGGACGGCAGGTCGAGCGGACGACGGAAGCGGATGTTCTCGGGGATCGTCGCGTCGATGAAGGCATGGAGCGAGGCATACCCCAGCGCCGCGAGCATCTCCGCCACGTCCTGCTCGGACGGGCCGAGGTGACGCGAGACGAAGGTATCGGGCTGGGGATGGGCGGACGTGGTCACAGGGGGGTCCTCTCAGGGGGTCACGACACAGCGTCGGACCTGAAAACTACACGAGCCGGGGGGTCTCGGTACATTCCCTCCATATCCCTGACATCGGTCCTGACCGGGACCATCAACCCTTCGTTCCCCGACCCGTGTCCACCTCCGCCCGTGTCGAAGTCACGCGCGCCGGCGTCTCGTTCGGCGCTGTGCTCGCGATCGCCATCTCCTGGAGTCTTCACCAGTCGGTCCTGTGGGCGATCTTCCACGGGATCCTGAGCTGGGTCTATGTGGTGTACTACATCGTGACGCGATGAGCACGGCCTGACCATGCGCTGGCGCTTCCTCGACTCGGGGGCATCGGACGGCGTGACCAACATGGCCACCGACGTCGCGCTGCTGGAACACGCGCGGCGCACCGGTGAGACCACGCTCCGAGTGTACGCCTGGTCGCGCCCGACGCTTTCGCTGGGACGGCACGAGCGCGCCCGGGGCCTGTTCGCTGCGACCGCGCTGGAGACCGACGGCGTCGATGTGGTCCGGCGTCCCACGGGTGGCCGCGCCCTCCTGCACCATCGCGAGGTCACGTACAGCGTGACCGCACCGATCGGCGCGACCTCGCAGCGCGAGAGCTACGAGGCCATCAACTTCCTGCTCCTCGACGCCCTCGCGGCACTGGGCGTGGCGGCCTCGGAGGCGCGTCCCGCACAGCGTCCGCTCCGACCAGAAGGCGCCGCCTGCTTCGCCGAGCCGGGGGCCGGTGAACTGGTGGTCGACGGGGCCAAACTTGTCGGTTCTGCCCAACTGCGCGAGGACGGCGCGCTCCTCCAGCACGGCTCCATCCTGCTCGCGGACGATCAGCCGTGGATCGCACGGCTTCGCACCCGTTCAGCGACGTCCGCCGGTGGGCCGCACGCGGGGACGATGCCCGCGGCACCGACCGCGATCGCGGGAGCCGCGACCCTCGAGTCCACGCTCGGCCGGCCGGTTGCGTATGACGAAGTGCGTGATGCGCTGTGCACGGCGCTGACAGGGCGTACCTCACGCGTGGAACCCGTCGATCCATCGTCACTTCAGCTCGACCTCGCGCGTCTACAGATTGCGTTCGCCGATCCGGATTGGACCTGGCGGCGCTGACGCGTTCCCCTCTCACGGACTGCCCGATGATGCGCCCGCTTCGCGCTGCTTGTCTCGTGTCGCTGCTCGCGTCGCTGTGCGCGTCGCTCTCGGCGTGCGCGAAGCCGGACGTCGAGTCGACACCGACAGGCGGGACGATCATCATCGCGACTGCGGGCGACGCGAGTCATCTCATCCCGACGCATTGGGAATCCACGTCGGACCGGATGCTCGCTGAGCTTCTGTTCGATCCGCTGGTCGAGATCGGGCCCGAACGCAATGTCTTCGGTGACGCGGGGTTCGTCCGACGCCTCGCGTCGCAGTGGGCGTGGACCGCCGACTCGCTCGCGATCCGCTTCACGTTGGATTCGACCGCGGCGTGGCACGACGGACAGCCCGTCGTCGCGCGCGATGCGGTCGCCGCGTTCCGTGTCCTCAAGGGGCGGTTCAACCCCGGCTCATTGAAGACCGAGATGAAGGAGATCGATTCGGTCGCGGCGCCGGACGACAGGACCGTCGTCGTGCACTTCAGTCGGAAGAGCCCGTATCAGCTCTACTTCGCCTCGCACATCCTGCCAATCCCGACGCACATCACGGACGCGATCGCCGATTCACTGCTCGAGAGGAGTGCGTGGGCGCAGCGACCAGTGGGGAGCGGACCGTATCGCCTCGCCCGCCGCGAGCCGGGCGTGGAGACGGAGTTGGTCGCGGTGGCCGACCACTACCGGGGTCGCCCCGGGCCGGACCGCATCCTGTTCAGCACGTCGCCGACCGCAGAGTCGGGAGTGGCGCGGGTCCTGTCCGGCGAAGCCGACATGTGGGAACTCCTCGCCCCGCAGTTCGTCCCGGAGGCGGAGAAGTATCCCGACGTGCGCTTGATCCGCTCGGAGTCGTTCGGGTATGCGTTCGCCGCATTCAACTTCCGCGACCCCAACGATTCATCGCGCCCGCACCCGCTGCTGCGCGAGCGTGCACTCCGCCGCGCGCTCACGATGGCGATCGACCGCGAGCGCAACGTGCGCACGCGCTTCGGTAGCGAGGCTCGCGCGGGGCTCGGGCCCTTCGCGCGCATCAACAGTCCCGCCGACTCGGATCTCACCCACATCCCGTACGACACGATCGCTGCCGATCGGGTGCTTGACTCGCTCGGATGGACGGCGCGCAACCGCGACGGGATTCGCGTCCGGAACGGCCGACCCCTGATGTTCACGGCACTCGTTCCGGAAGCGAGCGGAGGCCGGCGCGCCATGGCCGAACTCATGCAGGAGCAGTTCCGAAACGTCGGTGTGGACCTGCGGATCGTGATCGGGGACGACAAAGTCTTTGGCTCGCGACTCAAGTCGGGTCGGTTCGACCTCCTCTTCGGAGGCTGGGGCACCACGCCGCTGCGCACGAGCATCCAAGGCACCTGGGGATCGCGAGGGCCCGACCCGTGGGGTGCGCAGAACCAAGCGTACTATGCGAACGCCGAAGCCGACTCCGCGATCGCGCGAGCGGTCCGCGAGCTGACACCAGCAGAGGCCGCACCCCACTACCGCCGCGCGTACCAGCTGATCATCGATGACGCCGCGGCCATCTGGCTGTACGAGGTCACTGAAGCGCACGCAGTGCACGCGCGCCTCCTCACCCCGCCGTGGCGCGCTGAGGCGTGGTGGCGCACGATCCCGCTCTGGCGCGTCGATCCCGCCAAGCGCTTGCCGCGAGACGCGGCGCCCGTGACCCCGTAGGCGGCCGCGCGTGCGAGGCAACCAGCTCCGCCGCATCGGTGACGCGGCGCTCCTCGTCGCGCTCGTTGTCGCGACCTGCTTCATCCTCATCCGCCTCGCGCCGGGCGACCCGTTCTATCCCCGCCTCGATGATCCGGCGTGGACACCCGAACGCGCCGCGACTCAACGCGTCGCCTTCGGCTACGACAAGCCGATTCGCATCCAGTTCGTCTACTACGTCAGCCGGACATTCCGCGGCGACCTCGGCTGGTCGCACTCTCGCAACCAGCCCGTCGCGGAAGCGCTCGCGAGTGCCCTCCCCGCGACCGGCCTACTCGTGGTCACCGCACTCGGTATCGCTTTCGCCGTCGGGATCCTCGTCGGGGCCTGGCAGGGCTGGCGTCGTGACTCGCCACTCGTGCGCGCCTCGGACCGCGTATCACTCGTGTTGCTCTCCGTACCCGAGTTCCTCATCGCCGTGTTCGCGCTCATGGGCCCCGCGCTGGCTTGGCGGTGGTTCCCCACGGCCGGCATGCGCACCCCGTACGGGCCTGAGGGTGTCCTCGGACTGCTCGACCGCCTGCACCACCTCGCGTTGCCCGCGCTCGCCCTCGGCCTGCCGATCGCCGCGGTCGTCGCACGACTGCAGGCCAGCGCCATGCGCGAGGTGCGTGACGCGGAGTTCGTTCGCGCCGCACGGTCGCGCGGTCTCCTCGACGGGCTGGTGCTCCGCCGGCATGCGCTGCGCAACGCACTCATCCCGGTGCTCACGTACGCCGGACTGCAGTTGTCCACGGCCCTCAGCGGTGCCGTGATCGTGGAACGCCTCTTCAGTTGGCCGGGCATGGGCCGTTTGATCGTCGATGCGGTCGGTGCGCGGGACTATCCGCTCGTCGCCGGTGGCGTACTCGTCGCGGCACTCTGCACGGTCGTCGGCACCATGCTCGCGGATCTCGCGCTGCGCTGGGCCACCCCTCGTCTTCGCGCCCGGGCATGACCGACGCCCGCCGCCCCAAGGCGCGACTCGCCCTCGCCTATCTCGCACTGCTCACGCTCGCCGCACTCGGCGCCGACTGGATCGCGCCCTACGACTTCCGTGAGCAGCTCACTGGCATGGGCGCGCAGGCGCCGAGCGCTGCGCACTGGCTCGGCACCGATGCCTCGATGCGCGATGTCTGGTCGCGCATGCTCTACGGCACCCGCAATACGCTCGGCATCGCGCTCCTCGCGGTCGCCGTCGCGCTCACCCTCGGCACCGCGATCGGCGCGACCGCCGCACTCCTCGGCGGCATCGTCGATCGCCTGCTGAGCCGGCTCGCCGACGCGTTCCTCGCCATCCCTCGCATCCTGCTGCTGCTCCTCGTCGTCGCGAGCGTCGAATCGGTCGGAACCTACGCCCTCGCGCTGCTGCTCGGTAGCACGGGGTGGATGGGCACCAGTCGGCTCGTGCGCAGCGAGACCCTCGCGCTGCTCGCGACCGATCACCTGCGCTCCGCGCGCGCCCTCGGTGTGCCCGCGTCGCGTCTGCTGCGCCGACATCTCCTCCCCGCTCTCGTCCCCACCCTCGCCACGGCCGGAACGATCGCGTTCGCGAGTGTGATCCCCCTCGAGGCGGGCCTCGCATTCCTCGGGATCGGCCTGCCCATCCCCGAACCCAGCTGGGGCAACATCATCGGCGAGGCGGGCGGGCTCTGGCTCACCCGTTGGTGGCTGGTCCTCTTCCCCACGCTCGCGATCACGACTACGGTCATCGCAGCCAACACGCTGCGCGAGTCGTTCCAGACCCGCCTGCAGCACGGGATCCACGCCGAAGGTGAACGATGACGGTCACAGACTCCATCCTCTCCGTGCGCGCCCTCGACGTCACACGCCCGCGTAGTGCCCAGCCGGCACTGCAGGGAGTGACGTTCGCCGTCGCGCCCGGCGAGCGCATCGGCATCGTCGGCCACTCCGGCGCGGGCAAGAGCACGCTGGCGTCCGCACTCCTCGGGCTGCTTCCGCGCGACGCCACGCTCGACCCGGCCAGCGAGATCCACCTCGGCGACACCGCGCTGCATCGTGCCGACGCCGAGACCTGGCGCCGCGCCCGCGGGGCGCGCATCGCACTCGTCATGCAGGAGCCGATGCTCGCGCTGAACCCCGCGATGCGAATCGGTGCGCAGGTGGCCGAGGCCGCGACCGCGCACGGTATCGCGCGCGACGAGGCCGACGCCCGCATGCTCGAGATGCTGGCCAAAGTCGGCTTCGGCGATCCGCGCGCTGCGGCGCGCGCATATGCGCACGAGCTCTCCGGTGGCATGCGGCAGCGCGCCCTCATCGCCGCCGCGATGCTCATGCGACCCGCCGTGCTCATCGCCGACGAACCCACCACGGCGCTCGACCCGACCATCCAGGCGCAGGTGCTCGACTTGCTCGGCGCGTTGCGCGACGAGGTGGGCACCGCACTGCTGCTCATCTCGCACGACCTCCCGCTCGTCGCCGAGCGCTGCGACCGCGTGCTGCGACTCGAGCACGGGCGCCTCGTCGAGGACGACCACGCCGATCGGGTGCTCGCACGGCATCACATCCGCGACTACCCGACACCGTCGTCGGGTCCTGTCGTCCCGCGTGCGGCGGCCCCGCCGAGCGCCGTGCTCTCGGTGCAGGACCTCGTCGTCCGCTACGGCGATGTCGAGGCGGTCCGTGGGGTCTCGTTCCAGCTCGCGCGCGGCGAGGCACTCGGTATCGTCGGCGAATCGGGCTGCGGCAAGTCGAGTGTGGCGCACGCCGTCACGCGACTGGTCGCGGTCGCAAGCGGGCGCGTGACGCTCACGCCGCCGACCGCCAGTGGCCATGCCGGCACGCTCGACCTGCTCGCTCTGTCGCGAGAACCGCTGCGCCGCGCACGACGCCACATCCAACTCATCCCGCAGGACGCCGGCGCGTCGCTCACACCGCACTTGACTGCCGAAGCGCTCGTCGCGGAGGGGCTCGAGGTGCATGGGCTGGCGCAGGGCGCGACGGCGCTCGCGCGTGCGCGTTCGCTACTCGCCGAACTCGGCATCGGCGCCGACCTCGCACGCCGTCAGGCACAGCAGCTCTCCACCGGCGAACGACAGCGCGTGGCGATCGCGCGCGCCATCGCCGTGGAGCCCGCGGTCCTGATCTGCGATGAACCACTGGCCGCCGTCGACGAGGCCACGCGCGAACGCATCATCGAAGCACTCGAGACGCGCCGTCGCGGCGGAATCGCACTGGTGATCATCTCGCACGACCTTCCCGCCGTCCGGAGACTGGCGCCGAGCGCCATGGTGATGTATCTCGGCAGGGTCGTGGAGCATGGAGCGACCGCCGAGGTCCTGGTCGCACCGCAGATGCCGTACGCGCAGGCGCTGGTGTCGGCGATCCCCACCGGGGACCGCGAGAGCTCGCGTCGGCGCATCGTGCTCCACGGTGAAGTCCCCTCGCCCGCAGCGCCACCATCGGGCTGTGCGTTCCACCCGCGGTGCCCGCATCCACAGAAGGACGATCGGTGTAGCAGGGAGCGCCCTGCGCTCGTGCCGATCGCGCCGGACCATCTCGCTGCCTGTTGGAAGCTCCCTCTCCCCCCGAGCCGATGACCTCTCAGACCAGTCGATCCACCGCCGCGCCAGCCGTCGACGCCAGCAAGTACACCAGCGACACCAGCTTCTTCGGCCACCCGCGCGGACTCGCCACGCTCTTCTTCACGGAGATGTGGGAGCGCTTCTCGTTCTACGGCCTGCGCCCGCTGCTGGTGCTGTTCATGGCGGCCGCGCTCACGGAAGGCGGCTTCGGATTCGATCGCTCCTCGGCCTCGGCGATCGTCGGCATCTACGCCGCGTCGGTGTACCTCGCCTCGCTGCCCGGCGGCTGGATCGCCGACCGTCTGCTCGGACTTCGCCGCGCGATCCTCCTCGGCGCGGTGCTGATCACCAGCGGCCACCTCTCCATCGGTGTCTCCGGCATGGCCGGTGAGAGCGTCGGGAAGATCTTCTTCTTCCTCGGCCTCATCTTCATCGTGCTCGGCACCGGCCTCCTCAAGCCGAACATCTCGGCGATCGTCGGTGACCTGTATCCGGAAGGCGGCGGTCGTCGCGATGCGGGCTTCTCCGTGTTCTACATGGGCATCAACCTCGGCGCGTTCGTCGGGCAGCTCGTCACCGGGTGGCTGGGTGAACGTGTGAGCTGGCACTGGGGCTTCGGCGCGGCCGGCTTCGGCATGTTCCTCGGCCTCATCGTGTTCTGGAAGGCGGCGGGCAAGACGCTCGGACCGCTCGGGCTCGACATCGTGCGCGACCCCGATCCCGCCGTGCAGGCGAAGCGCGAGAACATGACGAAGCTCGGGACCGGCCTCGGGCTCGGCGTGCTCGCGCTCGTCTTCGCGCTGGCGGCGTCCGGTGCCGTGCACCTCGACCCGCAGACCATCGGCCGCTGGATGGGCGTCGTGCTCGTCAGCATCGCCGTCGTGTTCTTCGCGAACATCTACATCACCGGCAATCTCACCGGCGACGAGAAGAAGCGCGTCGCCGTGATCTTCGTGCTCTTCCTGTTCGCCGCGATCTTCTGGGCCGCGTTCGAGCAGGCCCCGACCTCGCTCAATCTCTTCGCCCGCGACTTCACTGATCGCACGATCGGCGACTTCGAGATGCCCGCGACGTGGTTCAACTCGGTGAACTCGCTCTTCATCATCATCTTCGCACCGATCGTCGGCGCGATCTGGTTGTCGATGGCGAAGCGCGGTGTCGAGCTCTCCAGCCCCACCAAGTTCGCGCTCGGCCTCGCGTTCGCGGGCGCCGGATTCATGATCATGATCTGGGCCGCCAACGCGGTCGTCGCGAGCGGCGGCTCACTCAAGGTCTCGCCCTGGTGGCTCGTGGCGAGCTACCTGCTCCAGACGCTCGGCGAACTCTGCTTGAGCCCCGTGGGCCTCAGCTCTATGACCAAGCTCAGTCCGCGCCGCTACGTCGGGCAGATGATGGGCATCTGGTTCCTCGCGACCTCGGTGGGCAACCTCATCGCCGGTCTCATCGGTGGCGACGTCGACCCCGAGAAGCTCGAGGCGATGCCGACCGTCTTCACCACCACGACGATCTTCCTCGCCGTCTCCACGCTCATCCTTGCGCTGATGATCGTGCCGATCCGGAAGATGATGGCGAACGCGAAGTAGTCTGGCGGTCGCGCGGGGGGGGGCAGCGCAGCTACTGCTGCCCCATCCGCTTCTTGAGTGCTTCGAGCGCCGCGTCGGCACCGGCCTCGCGTTAGGCCCGCTGGCGGCCGCGCGCGAGGCCGTCGAGTTCCGAGCGCAACGGCGCGTCGTTCGGCAAGCCGAGCTCCTCGTCGGTGGGCGCACGGTTCGCGGACGAGAGGCCCGAGCCCACACCCACGCTCGCCTGCTTGAGCTGGCGCACCATCTCGTCATAGTCGCGCTCGGCCAGACCGCACTCGTCCTCCTGCGCTTCGAGTTTGCGCGTGAGCACCGCCACGCGCTCGGCGTGCTGCGATTCGTACTTCGCAGCCACCGCCACCGTCTCCGTGTCGTTGATGCCTTCGGCCAGCGCCTTCCGACG
>JADYYN010000267.1 GCA_020853635.1 Gemmatimonadaceae bacterium | reverse complement strand
CTCGGCACCGCCGCCGGTGTCAGTCACCGTGCGACCGATGGGTGTCGAGTACTTCGGTAGCACCACGCTCACCACCCTCGGTGGCGACGGCAACGGAACCGTGTATCTCGGCGAGTTGCCTGCGGCCGGGCCCTCGCAGAGCGTGCAGAGTGAGTCGGTCATCCGCGCCGGCGGTCCGTCCGTGGTCGTGACGCTCACGAGCACGACGCCGACGGTGGCGGTGCCTGTGGTGGCCGGCGTCGCGGCGTCGCCGCGCACGGTGACCATCGCGGCGGGCCAGTCGCGGACCTCGCTCACCCTGCGGCCGCTCGTCGCCGGCACCACGACCATCACCGCCGTCTCTGCGTCGGCCGCGTCGCCCGTGCGCACCGGCTATCCCGCCACCATCACCGTCTCGTCGCCCATCTCGTCGATCAGCCTCGGCACGCGCGTCGGTGCTGGACTCGCGACGCAGGGCTCGCTCTCGCTCCAAGTCGCCGCGCCTTCAGGTGGCGTGACGACCACGATCACCTCCTCCGATCCCACGCGCCTCCTGATCGCGCCCAACGCGACGACCGCTGGAGCGGCGTCCATCACGGTCACCATCCCGCAGGGCAGCTTCAGCACCTCGTTCTGGGTGATGGGCCTCGAAGACATCACCGGCGACCCCACTGTCACCGCACAGACGCCGGGCTACACCGATGCGACCGCGACCATCTCCGTCGATGAGACCGGTGTGCAGTGGTTCGGCTCGAGCACGCTCACGACCCTCGCGGGCGATGGGTCCGGCACCGTCTATATCGGTGCGGTCTCCGGCGTCGCGGGCAACCGCACGATCTCGCCCGAGCAGATCATCCGCTTCGGCGGCGTGACGCGCTCGATCACCATGACATCGTCGGATCCGAACGTGGTGCTGCCGGTGTTCGGTGGCATCGCACAGCAAGGCGTGGTCGCGACCATCGCACCAGGGCAGTCGCGAGTCACGGTCCCGGTGCGGCCGGTCGGCGTCGGCACCGCGACCATCGCGCCGTCGAGCCCAGGGTTGCTCTCCGCCGAGACATCGACCGTGCCGCAGTCGGTCACGGTCACGGTGCCCTTCATGGGGCTCAGCATCTCGACGTTCACGCTCGGCTCGGGACTCGCACAGAACCCCACGCTCAGCGTGCAGACGGGAATCCCGGCCGGTGGTCGCACGCTCACGCTCACCTCGTCCGATCCCACACGACTGCTGATCGCGCCGAACACGACCACGCTCGGTAGCGCGCAGATCGGCATCCCGATGAATGCGAACAGCTTCTCCACGCCATTCGTCGTGATGGCGCTCGAAGGGGCGACCGGGACCGTCTCCGTGAGCGCGACGATCCCCGGGTATCGTGACACCACGTTCACCTTCACGGTGGTGCAGGGCGCCGTGACGCTGACCGGACCGTCCGCCACGCGCACGGTCGCCCAAGGCGATGAAGCATTCCAAGCGCAGGTCGGCGTGCCAAGTGGCAACTCGGTGATTCCGCAGTTCGTCCGCTTCGGTGCGCCGGCCTCGCTTACCGTCACGCTCGCCAGCAGCGCGCCGAGCATCGGCACGCTCGTCGTGGGCGGCGTCGCAGGGTCGCCGTCGACCGTCAGCATCGCGATCGGAGAGAGTACGTCGACCTTCAATGCCGCCACGCGTGCGAACTTCCGTCCGCTCAGCGCAGGGAACACGACGATCACCGCCACGGTGCCGGGCTTCCAGCAGCAAGGCAATGCGATCCGCACGGTGACCGTCTCGCCGTAGTAAGGCCGAGGACGGAGATCGTCCGCCCTCGGTCGTTCGTATGACCGCGCCGAGTGGTTACCGTTCGCGTGTGGCGTTCGACCTGAACCTTCAGTCTCCGCTCCTCGCGATCGCCTCCGCGGCGCTCGCGGGGTTCGCGGTCGGCATCGTGCCCATCGGCGTGGCCGAGGTGCTCGCGGTCGCGATCGGCGCGGTCATACCCGGCTCGCTCGCGGTGACGATGCTTGTGGTTTTCACGGCGTCGCACGTCGCATCCAAGTGGATCTGGTACGTGCTCGGCTCACTCGCCGAGCGCGTGCGGCAGCCGGTGGCGCTGTGCATGATCGCGCGCACGCGTGAGTTCCTCGCGCGAAATCCGGGCTACGGACCCTCGACGCTCGCCGCGGGGGCGCTGCTCAGCATCCCGCCGTTCCATCTCCCCGCGATCGCCGCGGGGATCATCCGACGTCCGGTGTCGCAGTTCCTGGTGATCTGCTTCTCGGGCCGATTGATCCGATTCGGAGTCCTCGCCGTCGCACCGACGCTGTGGCGCGCGTGGTCGCAGTGAGTCTATCGATCGCGTGAGGCGCGCTCATCCGCGCGGCGCACTACGCCCGCGGTCGCATGAGTCCCTCGAGGAAGAACGCCGCCAACTCAGCGCGCCCGCCGAGTCCTGATTTCTGATAGACCGCCACCGCGTGTTGGCGCACGGTGCGCTCGCTGCGTCCGGTCGCACCAGCGATCTGTTTATGTCCGGCGCCGCGCAGCAGTGCAAAGGCCACTTCGCGTTCCGTCGGCGTCAGCGCCCAGCGCTCGAACTGTTCATCGATCGCTGAGCCGAGCCCATCGAGCGCCGATTCCGCGCGGGCGCGCCACGCGTCGCGCTCGGCCGCACTGGCCTGCACCGCCGCGCGTGACCGCTCGAGCCCAGCGGCCGCCACGCGCCACTGGCGCCACAGATAGATCGCGAGCCCCGCACTCACCGACATCAGCGTGAGCTCCACCAGCACGTGCGCAGAGAGCCAGGTATCCGGGGCATCGAGGTAGAGATCGATCGCACCACCGATGGCGACCGCCGTCAGGACGAGCGCCACCAGTGCCTGCACCATGCGGTCGTCGCGATGTTCGTCCGGATCGTTGTTGTGGTCATCCATCATGACCGTCCGGCTGCGTTCGGGCGATTCCATCACAACTCCTTGCGCTGTCGCCGTTTACCAACGCCTCCGTCACTTGCCGGAGGGTGTCCGCACATCAGGATCTCGCGCGACCACGTCAAACGTCGGATGGTGCGCACCAAGCGTCGGTCGAATCCTTCGTGCGAGGCCGCCGGAGACGCCGGTGGCCGTCACCCCGACGGAGGTTCCACATGCTCTCCAATCTATTGCCCAACCCACTGCACCCCGCACTCGTCCACCTGCCGATCGCACTCACCGTGCTCGTCCCCATCTTCGCCCTCGGCTCACTCATCGCGCTCAAGCGCGGGGCGCGTCCGCTGGTCGCGTGGGGCATCACCACCGCGCTGTTGGCCGCACTCGCCGGCTCCGCCTGGGTCTCGCTCGAGACGGGCGAGCAGCAGGAAGAGGCCGTGGAGTCCGTGGTCCCCGAAGCCGCGTTCGAGACCCACGAGGAATCAGCCGAGGCGTTCCTTCTGCTCTCGGTCGCCGTGCTCGGTGTGGCCGGCGTGGGACTGCTCAAGAACCGCGCGGGTGAAGCGGCCCGCTACGTGGCGGCGCTTGGCACCCTCGCGCTCGTGGTCGCCGGATATCGTGTGGGTCATTCCGGCGGCGCACTCGTGTACCAGCACGGTGCAGCGAGCGCGTATTCCCAGACCAGCACGCCGATGGCGCGCGAGGCTAGTCGGGAAAGATGAACCGGATCGGCATGATCACGTACATCGGGACGATCTCGCCTTCGAATCTCCCGGGTGTGAATCGAACGGTCCTCGCAAGGCGGACCGCGGCCGAGTCGGCCGCGGCTACGCCGGACGATACCATCACCGAGTCGGCAGCGACGCCACCGTCTTCGGTGATGTGCAGACGGATCCGGATCGCCAGTTCGCGCCCGACGAGTTTCTCGTCCTCCCGCACCAATCTGTCGGCGAAGTCGCCGAGCTTCCGCCGGAATCCCGGCAGGTCGCGCAGGGTCGGGGGGACCTCCGTGACCGTCACGTGTTCGAACCCCGCGGCTGGTCCGGACGTGATCAACAGCGCGGTCCGCGTTCGCGCGGTCTCCGCTGATGTAGTACGCAGGTGCGCGCGGATCGTCGCGCCGAGCGAGTCCCGGAGGGTCTGATCCACCAGCAACGGCACCGCGAACGACACCCGCGGCGTCGATCCCGCTGAATCGCTGATGATGTGCACCACGCGGGCTGCACGGCGGCCGGGCAACGGCGCGTGTGCGGCGAGTGCCGTGCGCAGGGCCGCGGTGTCGGCCAGTGCACCGATGTCCGGCGCCGGCACTGCTTGCGTGGCCGGCGCCGACTGCGCGGCGACCGCGGGCGCGAACGCCGAGAGTGCGAACGCTGGGAGCCCGAACGCAGCGAGCCCGAAGATCCCCGCCGCCCGTGCTGCTCGGCTCTGTCGCCGGCACCTCGATCTCTCGAATGCGTATCGCATGTCGGTAGTCTAGCGAGCGCGGGAAGCCCCTCCATCGCGTGAGTGCGCGACGCGAGAGAGGCCCCGACCTTGACGCTGCCCCGGTTCACCGGGACGTTTCCGCGCGTGAATCGCATCCCCGGCTGGGTCTACGCTGTCGCCGCACTCGCGCTGCTCGTCCCGCTCGCCCTCGGCGTCTGGAACCGCTGGACCCGCCGCACCGCACTGCGCGCCATGCTGCGATTCCGCGCGCGTGTCGATCGCTTCAAACTCACGCGCAAGCGCTACATCAGCGAAGCCCTGCTCGCCGACGAAGCCATCGCCCAGGCCGTCCGCGAACACGCCAAGGAGCACGGACTCAGCTACGACAAGACCTGGGCGCGCGTGCGCACCTACATCAATGAGATCGTCCCCGCGTTCAATCTCCTGATGTACTATCAGTTCGGCTACGCGGCGTCCAAAGCCTCGCTCAATCTCTTCTATAAGACGTCGGTGAAGGTGCGCGACCCGGGGGCCTTCGAGCGGTTGCCGCGCGAGAGCATCGTCATCTATCTGATGAACCATCGCTCCAACGCGGACTATGTGCTCGCGGGCTACGCACTCGCGGGACAGGTGGCCATCTCGTACGCCGTCGGTGAGTGGGCGCGTGTGTTCCCGCTCGAGTACCTGTTCAAGTCGTTCGGTTCGTACTTCATCCGCCGACGCTATCGCGAGCCGTTGTACCACACGGTACTCGAGCGCTACGTGCAGCTCATCACGCGCAATGGCGTCACGCAGGGACTCTTCCCCGAAGGCGGGCTCTCGCGCGACGGCCATCTGCGCCCCGCGAAGATCGGCCTGCTCGACTACATGCTCGGCGTCGCGCGCGAGCCGGGGTTCGCCGAGCGCATGTATGTCGTGCCGGTGGCGATCAATTACGATCGCGTGCTCGAGGACCGCACCTTGCTGCGCGAACTGCGCGCGACGAGCGGGGGGCACACGTCCGGCCGATGGACACAGTTCCGCGAAGTGCTCAACTACACCGTATCGAATTTCGGTCGCCTCTCCACGCGCCGCTGGAAGCGCTACGGTCGTGCGGCCGTCGTGGTGGGTGATCCCGTGCCCGTCGCGCCGTGGCTCGCCGATGTCGCCGCCGAGGGCACGCCGCTGTTCGAGCGTGACCGCACGGAGCGCTTGCAGGAAGTGCAGCGCTTCACCGATTCGATGATGCAGCGCATCGGCGCGATCATCCCGGTGACGGCGGTGCCACTCGTGTGCGCGGCGCTGCAGACCTTCGACGCCGAGTACATCCCGGAGTCCAAGTTGTTCGGTCGCATCGAGGATCTGCGCGATGCGCTCGTGCACCAGGGCGCCGAGGTGGTGGAGCCCGCGCGCGAGGTCGCCGAGACCTTCGAGCGTGCGTACCGCATGCTGGAGATGCGGCGAGTGCTGACCAAGCAGGGCGACGCGTATGTGATCCTGCCGCGCGGTCGCGAGTTGATCAGCTACTATGCCAACGGCATCGCCCATCTCTGCGGCGGGTTCGAGGCCGAGGTGCGCTCGCGGGACGCGCTGCCGTCGGACACGATCGTGGGGGCGTGATGGCCGAGCAGGCACTCTGGCGAGCGATTAAATTGTATGTATGACCGACGAGCCGAAGCGGGTGCGTGAGGGGTTGGTCGTGCGGAAGTTCCGTCGCGGAGAGGAGCCCAGCGACGATATCTCCGACAGCACGACCGTCGACGAACGCTTCGCGATGGTCTGGGTGCTTTCCGAGCGCATGTGGCGCTGGACGGGACGCCCGTTCCCGGAGTACGACCGAGCCCACATGCCAGTACGCTTGGTCCGGCGAAATGAACCCTGACTGGCGTGAGCTGATGGAGACGCTCAAGCGGCACGACGTGCAGTTCCTCGTCGTGGGCGCGCACGCGGTCGCGGTACACGGCGTGCCCCGGAGTACACAGGATCTCGACATCTGGTTGGCCCGCAGCGCAGAGAACGCCGCGCGGGTGTGGCGGGCACTCGCTGACTTCGGGGCGCCGCTCCCCGCCATCGGGGTCACTCAGGCCGACTTCGAAGATGCTGATTGCGTGGTTCAGCTCGGCGTTCCTCCGGTGCGAGTCGATCTGATGACCGACATCTCCGGCGTGGACTCCTTCGCCGCCGCGTTCGAGAATCGCGTGGACGCAACGGTTGAGGGCGTAACGGTCCCTGTGCTCGGCCGCCGAGAGCTGATCGCGAACAAGCGCGCGAGCGGGCGCGGCAAGGACCGGGTGGATCTTGAGTGGCTGGAGCAGGGCTGAATCCGTCCCTTCGCGCCTGGGGGTGAATCGGCCCCTGACCTCGCTTGAGCCCGACCGCCTTTCCGGGGCACCCCGTTGACCGTGGTGCCTGTCAGGGGTAGCTTAGGAGGCTCTGTTCCGTGCCGCCCGTCCGGGCGATTCACGTAGTGGCAGAAGGTCGAACAACCCAAGGTGCAATGCCGACGATCAATCAGCTCGTCAGGCAGAGCCGCCGTGCCGTCATCAAGAAGGACAAGGCGCCGGCTCTGAAGCAGAACCCGTTCAAGCGTGGGGTGTGCACGCGTGTCTACACCACCACCCCCAAGAAGCCGAACTCCGCGCTCCGTAAGGTCGCGCGTATCCGTCTCGTCAACGGCTTCGAAGTCACTGCCTACATCCCGGGCGAAGGCCACAACCTGCAGGAGCACTCGATCGTGCTCATCCGCGGTGGCCGTGTGAAGGACCTTCCGGGTGTGCGTTACCACATCGTGCGCGGCAAGCTCGACGCCTCCGGCGTCGCAGGGCGTAATCGCAGCCGCTCCAAGTACGGGACCAAGAAGCCGAAGGCGGGTGCCCCGGCTGGAGGTAAGAAGAAGTGAGCCGTCGCAAGAGTGCCGTGAAGCGCACCATCCTCCCGGATGCGCGCTATGACAGCCAGACTGTCAGCAAGTTCATCAACGTCCTGATGTACCAGGGCAAGAAGTCCACCGCAGAGCGCATCTTCTACTCGGCGATGGACATCGTCGAGGCGAAGGCCGCCCAGCCGGGTGTGAACGTCTTCAAGCAGGCGCTCACCAACCTCAAGCCGGTCGTTGAGGTGAAGTCCCGCCGCGTCGGCGGCGCGACGTACCAGGTGCCGGTCGAAGTGCGTCCGGAGCGCCGCACGGCGCTCGCGATGCGCTGGTTGATCAGCTACTCGCGCGACCGCAACGAGAAGTCGATGGCCGAGAAGCTCGCGGCCGAGACGCTCGCGGCGGCCAAGGGCGAGGGCAACGCCGTCAAGAAGCGTGAGGACACGCACAAGATGGCCGAGGCCAACAAGGCGTTCGCGCACTATCGCTGGTAGGACGGCAGAAGGGAGAAGGGAGAAGAGAGAGCGGGGGCGGCCAAAGGCCGCCCCCGCTCTGCTTTTGGGGCCGACCTATCTCCCGGCGCCGCTGAGGCTTGGGCATTGACAGCGAGTCGTTTCCTGATAGCTTTGTTGGGCTACGGTGAATCGTCCCTCAAAGGCGCTCGTTGTAGCTAGGATCTCAGAGCAACGCGATCCCCGGGGAACTGCGCCCCGGACAGATGGGCCCGCCAACGTCGGCAAGGTAGTTTCGTGACGCGCGGGGGGAGTGGACAGCCCGACCGATCCCGCCTTCCTCTTCGGAGCAAGGCGCCGAGGTTCCCGAAAAAGCGCGCAGGACAACTTGACGTCGGGTGGTGCCGCTGCGGTCTGGCGGTGCGCTGACACCCGATGCGCCGTGGGTCCCCAGTTGCGCTCCAGTGGCGACTGTACCCGGCGAGAGCGGATGGATACCGGTTCCCCGGATTGCTACAGGGGGGAACGCCCGGTCCAGCCGCGTTTTTGTTCCCCGTAAGTAAGCACGTGAAGTCCGCAGGTCCCGAGACGATCCCAATAGCGACCCTGAGCGATATCCGACGATGGCACGCACCACCGACCTGAAGTACTATCGCAATATCGGCATCATGGCCCACATCGATGCCGGCAAGACCACGACCACTGAGCGAGTCCTCTATTACACGGGGAATTCGCACAAGATCGGCGAGGTCCATGACGGCGCGGCCACGATGGACTGGATGGAGCAGGAGCAGGAGCGCGGCATCACCATCACGTCCGCCGCGACCACGTGCTTCTGGATGCGCCACGGCCAGTCCGACAAGAAGGGCGAAGGGCCGGAATACCGCATCAACATCATCGACACCCCCGGGCACGTCGACTTCACCGTCGAAGTGGAGCGCTCGCTCCGCGTGCTCGACGG
>JADYYN010000266.1 GCA_020853635.1 Gemmatimonadaceae bacterium | reverse complement strand
TGGTCGAGTATTCCGAGAAGCTCCGGCAGGTCGGCGACACCTTCGCCGAGCGCCGTGCACACCGGGCCGCCGGTCACGGCGATCTCACCGCTCATGTAGTCCTTCAAGTGCACAACTGTGGCGTGCGGGGCAAGCGCGCGAGTGCCGTCGACCATGTCATCACCGACACGCACGAGATTGACGTTGTCGAGGCACACCCCGAGGGCGTCTCCTCGATCGACCTGAGCCAGCAAGTCGAGCAGGTCTGACGCGCGCAAGTCGCCGTGGTTCTCGAGAGCAAGCCGCACCCCCACGTCGGAGGCTCTATCGACGGCGCGCTGCACGGGACCGGTGAGCCTGTCGACCAACAGTTCAGCGGGTTCATCGCCGCGTGACGCGGGACTGCCGGCTGTAATCCTCAGCGCGTCGTGGCCGAACCGCCCTGCTGCTTCGATCCAGCGTGCGAGCTCGTGTTCGGCGGCTCGGGAACGTCCGCCCTCAAGGCCATGCAGCCGGTCTGGCCAGGCGTGGCCCCAGGAGAAGCGCACGCGCGCTCTCGCATCGAGCATGCGGGGAGTGAGGTATTCAGGCTCGGGAAGGTAGCAGGTCTCGAGAAACACGATGTCCGCGCCGACCGCGTCTGCGTGGGCAAGCACGGGTGCGGGATCGGCCGCCCACGCCGCCTGATCCGGAGCCACTTCGCCCGGCCGGAGCTCACCGTAGCGGCGGTGGTAGGAGTAGCTATCGATACCCGCGAGCATCAGATGGGTCCCATCCCCTCATGTTACCGACCCGGGGTCGGCCACCGCGGGTACCCTCGAACCGTGGCATCCCCCGGTCCGAATCCTCTCGACGTGAAGCTCAGCGTGCCGCTCGGTGGCCGCACCGCTGCCGCGTTCGCGAAGGGTCTCGGCCTGCACACCGTCGGCGACCTGCTCAGCCACTACCCTCGCCGCTACGCCCGCCGCGGCGAGCTCACCGCCCTCACTCATCTTCCTGTCGACGAGAACGTGACGATCGTCGCTGAGGTTCTCGACGTGCGGTCCCGCTCGATGCAGGCGCGGCGCGGGTCGATACTCGAGGTGAAGATCGGCGATGGCCGTGGCATCCTGACGCTCACCTTCTTCAACCAAGCGTGGCGCGCAAACGAGCTGAAGCCGGGCGTGCGCGGCATCTTCGCGGGCAAGGTCGGCGACTACCGGGGAACCCTCCAGCTCGCTCACCCCGACTACGAACTCTTCGAGGCGGATGACTCCAATCTCTCCGACCCCGCGGCGGCGCGCGCATGGGCGGAGTTGCCGATCCCGATCTACCCGGCCACCTCGACGGTCGCGAGCTGGCAGTTGGCCAAGTCGATTGCGCTGGTGCTCGATACGCTTGGGCCGGTCGACGATCCGGTTCCGGATGCCGTGCGCTCAGCCCGCTCGCTGATGCCGTTCGGGCGCGCACTCGAACTGGTGCACCGCCCTGCGACCGATTCGGACTGGGCGACCGCCCGCGAGACCCTCCGCTTTCAGGAGGCGTTCGTGCTGCAGGCGGCCCTGCTGCAGCAGCGGCGGAAGCTGCGGTCGGTCGCGGCCAGCCCGCGTGAGCCGGGGCAGATTCTTGAGGGCTTCGACAAGGCTTTGTCCTTCACGTTGACTGGCGACCAGCAGGCCGTCGGCGGCGCGATCGGCGATGACCTGCGCGCGGCCGTTCCGATGAACCGCCTGATTCAGGGGGAGGTCGGTTCGGGCAAGACCTTGGTCGCGCTGCGGGCGATGCTCGCCGTGGCCGAGTCGGGCGGGCAGTCCGCGCTGCTCGCACCCACCGAGGTTCTCGCGCATCAGCACCTGCGGTCGATCGTCGCGACGCTCGGACCCGACCTCGCAGCGCGCCTGCGACCGACTCTCCTCACCGGACAGCTTGCGGTCGCCGAGCGCCGCAAGGCACTGCTCGCAGCGGTGTCGGGTTCGGCCCGAATTGTCGTGGGAACCCATGCCCTCCTCAGCGACAACGTGGAGTTCTTTGACCTCGGACTCGTCGTCGTCGACGAACAACACCGCTTCGGCGTCGACCAGCGCGAGGCGCTGCGGCTCAAGGGCGCCAAGCCCCCACACGTTCTCGTGCTGACGGCGACACCGATTCCGCGCACGGTCGCGATGACGGTCTTCGGCGATCTTGACATCTCGTCGATCGCCGAGTTGCCGGCCGGTCGGTCGCCGATCGCGAGTCACGTTGTGCCGCTGGCCGAGAAGCCCGGATGGATGACTCGCGTCTGGCAGCGCGTCTCCGAAGAACTGGAGCAGGGGCGGCAGGCATTCGTGGTGTGCCCGGCGATCGACGCGAGTCACGTCGACCAGGGCACCGACCCCAGTCTCGCAACGACTCCTGCCGCGAAGGGCTCCGCGGCGAAGTCCGGTGCGAGCGCGCTGAAGATCAGCAACGTCACCGACACCCTCGCTGAACTCCGCGCCAACCCCGCTCTCGCCGGTCGGCGGATCGAAGCCCTCCACGGTCGCCTCCCCGGCGACGAGAAGGACTCGCTCATGCGCGCCTTCGCCGCCGGGCAGATCGATGTGCTCGTCGCCACGACGGTGATCGAGGTC
>JADYYN010000265.1 GCA_020853635.1 Gemmatimonadaceae bacterium | reverse complement strand
GGTGTCTCTCGCGCTTGTCTTGGGGCTGGTCGCTGTTGCTCCGACTGTCGTAGCGCAGGCCACTGCAACAGCAAACACAGGGAACACAGGGGGCGCAGGGGCTGCCGAGTGTTTGCGGGGGCTGCATGGGCGATGGATCGGGGCGGGCACGGTCTCCGGTCGCGCGATCACGATGGAGCAGGAGTGGTCGCCTGCGCTCGGGGGCGGCTTCACCGAGCTTCGCATGCGGCACTACGCGCCGGACAGCACGGCGCGCGTGACGTTCGAGGGGCGTGGGCTGTATCGCGCCGGTGAAGACTCGGTGTCGGGTTCGTGGAGCGATCTGCGTGGTGTGACGTTCGACATCGCGGGGCGATGCGTGGGTGGTACGTTCACGAGTGTGTGGCGTGGCGCCGAACGCGGACAGACCACGTACGCGATGCGCGCGGATACGCTGGTGGTGACGGACAGTGTGTGGCCTGCGAATGGTGGTACGAAGCGCGAGTTCGGGCGCTCGGTGCTGCGGCGTGACGTGCAGCGCGCGGCGGACGAGGCGTCGGCGCGCGCGCTGGCCGACACGGCGCTCGCGGCGATCACGCGTGGAGACTTCACCGCACTCGCGGACCTCATGCTCGAGGAGGGGCGCACCTTCTCCGCGCGGGAAAATGCGGGGGAGATCCGCTACGGCTCGCGTACGCGGGCGCAGGAGCGCGAGACGAAGGTGACCGGCAGCATCGCCGAGCGCGGATTCGACATGCAGGTGCGCGTGTCGGGGCCGTTGGCGACGGTGTGGGTGCCGTACGACCTCTACCGGAACGGGCAGTGGTCGCACTGTGGCGTGGATGCGTTCACGCTGCTCAAGGTGGGCGGGCAGTGGCGCATCGCGTCACTGGTCTGGAGTGTGGAGCAGCCGCCGGCGTGCTTCAAGCATCCGGGCGGGTCGCCGCGGCCGTAGCCGACGGGTATCTTGAACTATGCCTACGATTCTTCGCGTTCGGGGGTATCGGGTCCCAATTTCTGGAGAAGTGGAATGAGTTCTTCGGCGATTAGGATTGAGCCGCGCGCGGTCGAAGTCACGTGCACGACCGATGCGCTTCGCGTCCGGCTCGCGGACGGCCGAGAGGTCATGGTCCCGCTCGAGTGGTTCCCTCGTTTGCGCTCGGCGACGGCCGATCAGTTGCGTGAGTATCGCTTCATCGGTGGCGGGCTGGGGATCCATTGGCCGGAACTCGATGAGGACCTTTCCGTCGAGGGTCTTCTCGCGACGGAGTAGCAGGCGTGACGACCTCGGGCGTGTCCCGCACTGGGCTGACCCTCGCGGCGCTGCGAGCACACGCCCTCGGGCGCAGCCTGTTCGCACCGACCACACTCGCGAAAGCCATCGCACGACTCGGCTTCGTGCAGGCGGATCCCATTCGTGCGCCCGCGCGCGCACAGGACCTCACGCTGCGCCATCGCGTCACCGACTACATGGCTGGCGATCTGGAGCGTCGGTACGCACGGCTTCCGATCGAAGAGGACTTCTTCGTCAACTACGGATTCCTCCCGCGCGCCACGCACGCGCTGATGCATCCGCGCAAGGCGCGCACGCCGTTCACCGCGGCGCGGCATCGGCAGGCTGAGGCCGTACTGGAGTTCGTGCGGGAGCGCGGCGTGGTGCATCCGCGCGAGGTGGACGCGGCGTTCGCGCATGGCAAGACGCAAAACTGGTTCGGTGGGTCGAGCAACGCGAGTACACAGCTGCTCGACGCTATGCACTATCGCGGCATGCTGCGCATCGCGCGGCGGGAGAGTGGTGTGCGCACCTATGCCGTGCGCGAGCAGACGCCGCCGCCGGTGGATGCTGCCGCCGCGTTCGACGCGCTCTTCGACGTGGCAGTCGCCAAGTACGCACCGCTCCCCTCCGCAACACTCGGCTGGTTGGCGAGCGGGCTCGTGGTGGGTGCACCGCAGTGGCGCAGCGAGCGGCTGGCAGCGTTGCGTCGCGTGCGGGCGCGCTTGGCGAGTACGCGTATCGACGGCGTCGATTGGTACTGGCCTGCCGGCGAGCGCATCCGCGCGTGGGAACCGGAAGATCGAGTGCGCTTGCTCGCGCCGTTCGATCCGGTGGTGTGGGACCGTCGGCGGTTCGAGTTGTTCTGGGGCTGGGCGTATCGCTTCGAGGCGTACACGCCCGCGCCCAAGCGCGTGCGCGGGTACTACGCGTTGCCGTTGCTGTGGCGCGATGCGGTGATCGGATGGGCGAACCTGTCGGTGCGTGAAGGGCGACTCGCGCACGATGTGGGATTCGTCTCAGGACGGGCGCCGCGGGAGCGGGTGTTCGCGCGTGCGCTCGAGGCGGAGTTGGAAGCGATGCGCCGGTTCCTGGATTTGACGAAGTAGCTACTGGTAGCTACCTTTGATGCATGCGTAGCGTCGGCCTGAAGGTCCTCAAGAACAAGCTCAGCGAATACGTCCGTCTCGCAGAAGGTGGCGAGGTCGTCCTCGTCACGGACCGCGACCGCGTCGTCGCGGAGCTTCGCCCACCGATGGAACGCCGGCCGCTCGCGGCCGACGCCCTCTTGGCCGACCTCGTGCGACGCGGGATTCTCTCGCCGCCACTCATGGTGCGCGAGGGCCCACCACCGCGCCTTCCCGTGGCACCGACCGCGACGATCCTCCGCGAACTCGACGCGGACCGCGGAGAGCGGTGATCTACCTCGATACGTCGGTCGCCCTCGCGCATCTGCTGGGCGAGGACCGAGTGCCGTCGGACGCGCTCTGGGACGAGGTGCTCGTCAGTAGCCGACTGCTCGAGTACGAGTTGCTCACGCGCCTGCATGCACGCGGACTCGCAAAGTCACACGGTGCGATGGCGCGCGCGCTGCTTGATCGGGTGGCGCTCGCGGACATGTCGACGACCGTTCTCAGCCGTGCGCTCGAGCCGTTCCCGGTCCCGGTACGCACTCTCGACGCACTGCATCTGGCGACGGTTCTCTTCCTGCAGACCCAGGGACAGCAGTTGGAGCTGGCGACCTACGACGATCGGATGGCCGTGGCCGCGCGGAAGCTCCGCGTGCCGCTCGCCTCGGTGTAGTCGCACCGGAACGGGTGCGCGTGGCTACGGTCGCGCGCGCCGGTTGGCGTTGTCGATGTCGCCGGCGATCAACCAGCGCCCGCTCGCATCTTTGCTCAGCGCGAGCACGAACTTCCCCGCGTCGGTCTTGGCCGAGCCCCAGCGATAGGCGCCGATGATCCATCCGCTGGTGCCGTCGGCGGAGAACTCCAACGCACGCAGGTGCAACGTGTCGCCGGGCGTGAGCGCTTTCGCGATGGCCGCGCGGCCGCGCACCGGTGGCTGACCGTCCTGCAGGGCGAGGCCGTTGGGCGTGAAGAGCGCGGCGAGGGCGGCAGCGTCCTGGGCGAGCCAGTGACGTTCGTAGTCGCGGAGGACGCGGTCCAACGCGCTTGGCAGCGTGACGGAGGGCAGGTCGGCGACGACCGTGCTGGATTCCTGCTGCGCATGCGCGGCTTGCGGCGTCGCAGCGAACGCGGCGAGCAGCACGATGGTGAGGGCCAGGGAGCGGCGTGATGCAGGCACGGCTGTCTCCGAATCGGGGGACGGAAGGGACTTTCGGGATTGGACGGCGCCGCAGGCGCCAGGGTTTCAATCGCGACCGCCCGGCCCCGGACTCAGCTTTGCGCGCCCGTGGCCGAAACTATCGGACAGGTCTCCTGCCCCCGCCGACCGTGGCCTACATCTACCCGCGCCTCCAACAGATCATCAGCCGCGGCGACGACCTGCCGACGCTGCCGAGCATCGTGCTCGAGCTGCATCGGGCGCTCGAGAGCCCGAATGCCGGCACGGCGCACATCGCTGGTGTGCTCGACCAGGATCCGTCGCTGACGGCGCGCCTGCTGCGACTCGCGAACTCCGCGAAGTTCGCGCGACCGGGTGCGCCCATCACGTCGGTGCCGGCGGCGGTCGCGCGCATGGGGCTCAATCGGGTCCGCTCCACGTGCATCGCACTGGCCGTGGTGAAGGGGTTCGGCGGCGGGCGTGGCCGGCTCGACCACGAAGCCTTCTGGGCACACAGCGCAACTGTCGCTGCGCTGACCGGGAGTCTGTGGGATCTGGTCGGCGACCGCAGCGTGATCTCCACGCAGGACGCATATCTCGTCGGTCTGCTGCACGACATCGGGCTCTTGGTGATCGACCAGTACTTCCCGGAGGAGTTCGCCGAGGTGCTCGCGCAGCGCGAGCATCACGATTCCCCGTTGGGTGCGCTCGAGGAGCGGCATCTCGGGATCGACCACGGTGCGGTCGCGAGTCTGCTGATCGGTCGCTGGTCGCTGCCCTCGTTCGTGAGTGAGGCGGTGTTCCATCACAACCATCCGGACCAGGCGCCGGGGCCGGTCGCACGACTCGCGCGGGTGATCGCCACGGCCGAGGCGATGTGTTGGCAGGTTGATGTCGGCCTCGAAGTCGAAGGCCGGCCGCCGGAGCTCGCGGCGGTGTTGCTGCGCGAGTTGGACGTGCCGGCGTCGGAAGTGCGTGGGGTGATCGAGTGGACGTATGACGCGTATGCGCTCGCGGCGCAGGTGGCGGCGTAGCGGGCGAGGTCCGCGTCGTGCTCAGTCGCGTGGAAACGCCGGTTCCACCTTCGCTCGCATCGCGTACGGCACATCACTCGCATCGGTGACCGTACCCCACACCTGATCACCACGTGCTGTGTTCACGGACATCGACCGCGGCACGACCACGCGCCCCAGCAACGCGCCGCGCCCGGTGAACACATCATAGACTTCGCGCGTGCGTGTCCGTCGGCGAGAGCTCTCGAGCTGACCGGGCTTGAGCGGCGCGAGTTCGTCCTCTGGGATAGGCTCGGCCAAGGTCTCCAACTGCACCCAGATGCGGCCATCAAGTCCGACGAAGATGTCGCGGTACGCCGGCTTGTACTCGGGGATCGGCGCGCCGGTCCAGCGCCATGCCGGCTCAACATCACGCATCGCCTTCTCGATCTGCGCCGTCCAGTAGGTGCGCTCGTCTTCTGATACCGCCACGGGCACGTGCTCGCGCTCCACGCGGATCGGGCGTGCACCATCGCCGCGCAAGATGTAGAAACGGTACGGCGCACTCGGCCCTGACACGAACCCACCGGACCGCAACAGCGCCGTGACCGACGACGGGGTATACGGTACGCCCCACGTGATGGTCGAGCCACCGTCCGGTGTGCCCGCCTTCATCTCCCGCGGTGCATCACCCCAATCGGGATACTGCAGTGTGTCGCGCACCGTGCCCGCGCTGTCGAGCCTGATAAGGCCGCGCTTCGATTTGGAGCGGTCGGCCGGATCGCGCCACACGATCGCGTCCATGTAGAGATGCCCGGACACATCGCTGAAGAGCATGCCCTGCCCGAACGTGCGCCCCCCGAAGAGCTTCACATTGCGCTCATACGTGCCGTCCAGCGCGTGGATATTGAGTCGCGATCCCGCCGCGTCCCAGAGCACCCATCGTCCGTCCGGGAGCGCGGTCATGCCGCTGAGGTGACTGAACTCCCCTGGTCCACCGCCCTTGGTGCTCATGTTGCGCACGAAGTCACCCTGCGCATCGAACATGCGCACGGCTGGGACCTGCTGATCGTACACGACCATGCCGCCGTCGCGGGTCGGGTGCACGGCGAGGATGTTGCCGAAGGTCGTCTCCTCGACGCCGTCCTCGGCGCCGATGCGCAAGTCGGGCACGAGCGTGCGGTGCAGGCGTTCGGGGATCTCGCCGGCGATGCGCACGACGATGGTGTCGGCGGTGGAGTCGACGGCCGTGACCCAGGGGGTGTCGGACGCGAGGTCTTTCGTGGCCTCACCGCAGGCTGTGAAGCTCAAAGTGACTAGAACAATGACGAGATGTGCGCGGAGCATCCGTGAGCTCGACAGCACACTCATTCCCGCGTGAATCGCCATGCGCCGCACAGCCCCTCCGTAGTGATCGCACCATCGGCGTCGACGTGATACACCGCTGCCGTCGATTCACCTTCGACGTAGAACGTGCCTGCCAAACGGACGTAACGTGAGCGGTCGAGCTGCGAGTCCCTCTGCGCTGGGTGGTCTGGCGTTGGTCGCAAACTCACCGGGGCGCGCCAGCGCCAGTCGTATCGGCGTTCGAATCGCCCGTCGGCGTCGAACGTCATGGTCACGCCGATCATCATGAGCTCGGCGCCCTCGGCAGCATTGGCCGGGACGCAGCGCACGTAGAGGTTCTCGGTCGAGTCGAGGGCCACTCCGTTGATCGAACGGAGCGCAAATGTCTGCGTAGGGCGTTCGGGACCGAGCAGGTCAGTGCAGCCGGAGAGGACGACGAGGCCCGCCAGCGCGCTGATGATGGAGACCCGAACGAATGGCCGCTGGGGCATTTCTGTCATCCTCTAACGGGTGAACGACGCCTTCGACACCACCACCCGACCACAGGCACCTCTGTGCCCGATCCCCGGAAGAGCCGGTCTCCGATCCGACGAACACGAAGCGCGACACGGCGCCACCATCGCGCACGATACCTCGCCCCTTCACGCTCTCTTCGTCAACGTAGCGCACGCTCCCGAGGCCGGCCAGACCGCGTCGCGGTTCTCCCGCGGACGCACCGAAGGCTCCGGCTGCCATCGTATTCGAGGAATTCCCGATACGACCGAGCGCAATCGCGAGAAGCATCTCGACCGGACACGCCGTGCGAGCCTGGTCGGGGTCCGGCTACGTGCGCAGTGACCGCACGAACGGCCCCACGCGGGGCACCCGACGAAGCCCGCCGATGTCCTCGCTCTCGAACCCCGTGAAGGCACCGGCGCTGTCGCGCCGGAAGCGGAGCGTCAGCACGTGGTCCACGCGCGTGAAGACAATGCGTCCGCTGTCGATGACCGCGATGGACAGTCCGCCCCGACGCCCGCCCGTCATGCCATCGCGTCCCGGCGCGCCGTCGACGCCGTCAGCAGGAAGCAGAGCAGCAAGAGCACGCTGTACTCCGCCCCACCCGTCTGATGCCCGACGGTGAACCAGCCGCGCGGCCCGTGCACCAGGATGATTCCCATCACGTGTTGTACAGCGAACAGCGCCGCGAGCGGACGCACAAAGCGCCCGCCGGCGAGGATCACGCCGCCCAACACCTCGTTGACGGTGATGCCCCACGCGATCCAGAGGCCGGCCGGGAATCCCTGAGCGCTGAGAAAACCACCGAAGTCATCGACCGTCCCAACGTACGCGCGCGTGACGCCGTGCGCCGCCATGTAGAGGCCGAGCACCACGCGCAGCACAACGAGCCACTGAGCCGTGGACAGGAAGGGGAAACGGGACACCGCTGCTCCGGGGGCGAGGGTCAGTCGACGATGAACAACCGCGCACCGGTCGGCGAGGACGACCGATGCGGCTCCGCTCCATCGGATACCTGATAACTCATGCCCGGCGTCAACACGTACCGACGCCCGTCTTGGAGCTCGGTGTGCGGCTCTCCCGAAAGGCAGAGCAGCACATGCCCGTTGGAGCACCAGTGATCCGCCACGTACCCGGGCGAGTAATCGACCATGCGTACGCGGACGTCACCGAAGTGTTTGGTGCGCCACAGGGCGGTCCCGGATTCACCAGGGTGGGTGCGGGGCTCGACCGCGTCCCGCGAATGGCCGCGCACCGCACGCGCGCGTAGTTTCGGGCATGCGCCCCACACTCCTCATCGCCCTCACGCTCGCCGCCGCCGGCTGCCGAGCCTCCGCCCCCGCGACCCGGGACGTCGCGCCACCACTCCCGGCCGATTACGTGATCGCGGATGGGCAATCGCAGATCACCCCCGCCTTCGCCGACTCCACGCGTTGGATCCGCGAGCGCCTCTGGGTGGAGACCACGTTCGACTCCGACGGTGACGGTCGGAAGGACCGTGTGCACGTGGATGTCACGCGCCCGGGTCCCACCGCCACTGGCCTGCGCGTGCCGGTGGTCTACGAGACCAGTCCGTACTTCGCCGGCACACTCGGCGACGCCGACGTCTTCCATCGCGTGCAGCATCCTCTCGGCGGCACGGCACCGGCGCGCCCGCTGGGCACGGGGGTGCCGTTCCGTCCTGATCGCTCGCGCATCAGCGCGTCGCAGGTGCGCACGTGGGTGCCGCGCGGCTTCGCGGTGGTGCATTCGGAGTCACCGGGCACCGGACTCAGTCAGGGCTGCGTCACCATCGGCGGCATGAACGAATCGCTCGCACCGAAAGCGGTGATCGATTGGCTCAACGGCCGCGCGAAAGGATTCACGACCATCGACGGCACCGACGAAGTGCGCGCCACGTGGAGCACGGGCAAGGTGGGCATGACCGGCACCTCGTTCAACGGCACGTTGCCGGTGGCCGCCGCGACCACGGGCGTTGACGGACGCGAGGCGATCATCCCGATCGCGCCGAACAACTCGTACTATCGCTACTATCGCTCCAACGGACTCGTGCGCAGCCCGGGCGGTTATCTCGGCGAGGACATGGACGTGCTGTACGACTTCGTGCAGAGCGGCGACCCGGCGCGACGAGCCGGCTGCGACCAGCGAGTGCGCGACACCGAGATGGCGCGCGGCATGGACCGCCGCACCGGCGACTACAACGACTTCTGGGCCGCGCGCGACTATCTCGAGCAGGCCGGCGGCATCCGCGCGCCCACGCTCATGGCGCACGCGTTCAACGACTGGAACGTGATGCCCGAGCACAGCGTGTTGCTCGTGGAGGCGCTCAAGTCGCGCGGCGTGCCGGTGCAGATGTACTTCCATCAGGGCGGACACGGTGGTGAGCCGCCGCTGCGGATGATGAACCGCTGGTTCACGCGGTATCTGCTCGGCGTGCGCAACGGCGTGGAGACGGACCCCAAGGCGTACATCGTGCGCGAAGGGGCGAACCGGCTCGAGCCGACGGCGTACGCGAACTACCCGCACCCTGAGGCGGCCAAGGTGACCCTCTACCCTGCTGCCGGTGGCGCGCGCATGGGCGGGCTCGGTGATGCACCGGCCGCCGCCGCACTGCGCGAGACGATCCGCGACGACGTGCGCCAGTCGGGCGTGCAACTCGTGCGCGCCGCGGAGTCGACGCATCGTCTGCTGTACGCGACGCCCGTGCTCAAGGAGCCGGTGCATCTCTCGGGGACGGCGCGCGTCACCATCCGGCTGTCGTCGAATGCGCCGGCGGCGAATCTCTCGGTGTGGCTCGTCGAGCTGCCGTGGCCCGCGACCGGGGATCGCAACACGGCGGGGATCATCACGCGAGGCTGGGCCGATCCGCAGAACAGTGCTTCACTGCGGCGGAGCACGGCGCTCGTGCCCGGACGACCGGTCACACTCTCGTTCGACCTGCAGCCCGATGATCAGATCGTGCCGGCGGGAAAGCGGATCGGGCTCATGGTGTTCTCGAGCGACCGGGACTTCACGCTGCATCCCCCGCCGGGCACGGAGATGACGGTGGAGCTGGCGGGTACGTCGCTCACGTTGCCGGTGGTGGGCGGCGCGACGGCGTGGGGTCGCGCGGTCGGCGGGCGCTGACGGCACTGCTGCAACGCCCGCTTCGCTCGGCGTTCCTGTCCGCCGTCCTCAGTTGGCGGTAGGTTCTTCGGATGCCTCTCTACTCGACTGCCCTCATCGCCGCGGGCGCCGCAGCGCTCGTCTCGCTCACTGCACGCGACCTGCCGCGCTTCGATCGCTCACTCCTCCTCGAGTCCACCGCCGAGACCTCAGCCAACGCCAGCTTCGGCGACCTCGACGGCGACGGACACCTCGACATCGTGCTCGCCAAGGGGCGTCACTGGCCGCTGAAGAGTCGCGTCCTCCTCGGTGACGGCCGCGGCGGCATCCGAGCCGCCTACGACCTCGGTCCCACCGCGGAGAAGACCTACTCGGCGCGCTTGGTGGACCTCGACGGCGACGGTGACTTGGATGTCGTCACGAGCAACGATGCGCCGAGCCCGAAGCTCGTGTACTTGAACGATGGCAAGGGACGATTCAGCGTGGGGTCCGAATACGGCGATCGCAACTGGCCCATGCGCAACGCCACCGTCGCCGACATGAACGGCGATGGGCGTCCCGACATCATCGTCGCGAATCGGTACGGTCGCACCGCCGGATCGAACTACGTGTGCCTGAATCGCGGCGCCGGACGATTCGACGCGGACTGCATCCCGTTCGCGCCCGAGCCTGCCACGACGATCACGGCGGCGGATTTCAACGGCGACGGTGCGCAGGATCTCCTCGTCCCGCATCGCAACGGCGGACAGAGTCGATTGTATCTCGGTGCGAAACGAGCGGACCTCGCCAGACTTCGGAGCGTGCCGTTCGGCCCGGCGGATGCGCAGATGCGCATCGCGGAGGCCGCCGACTTCAACGGCGACGGACGCATGGACGTGGTCGCGATCGACGAATCGCGCGGCGTCGCGATCTACGAAGGTCGCGGAGACGGCACGTTCGCGCCGCCTCGCTCGGTCGGTGAACCCAACGTGGTACCGTATGCGCTGACGACGGGCGACCTCGATGGCGACAGCCGCGCGGATTTCGTGGTGGGGTACGTGCGGGCGCGGGCGACGGCGTACGTCAACGGCGGCGACGGTCAGCGCTTCTCTCCGATCGCGTTCGGTGATGACAAGGGCAGTGCGTACGGCATCGACATCGGCGATTTCGATGAGGACGGACGCCCTGACATCGCTGTGGCGCGCTCCGACGCGCCCAACGCCGTGTACTTCGCGGACGGCGAGCTTCGCCTCACCTACCTCGGCAACGCCGGCTGGGAGATCACCGACGGGAGAACGGTCGTGCTCGTCGATCCCTTCGTCACGCAGTTCAATCGCTGGAGCAGCGGTGGTCCCGAGCGAGTGATCCTCCCGACCGACCCCGACCCCGCCGATACGGCGCTCATCAACAAGCACATCAAGCGCGCGGACTACATCCTCATCACGCATGGGCACTCCGATCACGCCTTGGATGCCGGAACGATCAGCAAGAAGACCGGCGCGGTGATCATCGGCACCGAGACGGCGGCGAATCTGGCGCGCGCGTACGACGTGAAGGAGGACAAGCTCATCACGGTGCTCGGTGGTGAGGACTATGATTTCGAGACGTTCTCGCTGCGCGTCATCCCCAGCATTCACAGTGCACTCGATGACAAGCGGTATTTCGGCAATGGTCGCGGGATCGCCGGCACCGCACCGCGTGGATTGCGAGCGCCCTTGCGTCGCAATGAGTATCAGGAGGGCGGCAGCGTCGCGTATCTCATCCGGCTCGGTGGACACGAGGTGCTCGCGATGGGTTCCATGAACTTCCTCGAGCGCGAGATGCAAGGGCTGCGACCGGACATCGCACTGGTCGGGGCGAACAGCCAGCGCCTCGAGATCCACGACTACACCGCGCGGTTGATGCGCGCGCTCGGGCATCCGGCGCTGGTCATCCCGTCGCACGCCGACGGGTATGGCAATCCGAATCCGCCCGCGGCCGCACTCAAGGATCGTCAGGCGTTCCTCGATGAGGTGGCCGCGGCCTCGCCGCTGAGCCGCACCTTCGTGCCCAAGTGGTTCGAACCCATCGTGGTGCCACCCCGTGACTTGGCGCGCGAAGCGACGATCCGCCGACAGGCTGACCGACAGCGGATCGACCCCCCCGGCCTCGCCCCCCTCGTGCCGGCCTACTCGGTGGCCGTGCGTGACGGCGACCTGGTGTTCGTCTCCGGCATGACCGGTGTCGTCCCGGGCTCGCAGGAGATCATCGCGGGAGGCGTCGCTGCGCAGACACGGCAGACACTGGAGAATATCCGGACCTCGCTCGAGGCGGCCGGCGTGACGATGGCGGATGTGGGCGAGTGCACAGTGTTCCTCACGAACATGGCCGACTACGCGGCGATGAACGCCGAGTATGTGAAGTTCTTCCCGACGGCGCCGCCGAGCCGCGCGACTGTCGCCGTCACGGCGCTACCGCGGCCGGCGGCCGTGGTAGAGATCAAGTGCAGTGCACGGAAGCGCGGCAGTGACTGAGGCGTCCGCCGCACGGGAACGAGGCCGCGCGGCGCCACAGCCTTCGGTGTACCGCGTCCTCGATGGCGGGCTAGCCACCGAGCTCGCTGCACGCGGCCACGATCTGTCTGATGCGCTCTGGTCGGCACGTTTGCTCCACGATGCGCCCGAGGCGATCGAGGCCGTACACCGTGACTACTTCAACGCCGGTGCGGACGTCGCCATCACGGCCAGTTACCAGGCGAGCTTCGAAGGGTTCGCCGAGCGCGGCTACTCGCGCGCCGAGACCGAACAGTTGCTCCAGCGGTCGGTCGCTCTGGCGCGCGCAGCGCGTGATGCCGCAGTGAGTGCCGCGTTGGGTACCGTCTCTGCTGCTCCAGGTGGACCACAGCATCAGACGCCGCGCACGCTGCTGGTCGCGGCGTCGGTCGGGCCATACGGCGCCATCCTCCACGACGGATCGGAGTACCGCGGCGACTACGGACTGAGCGAAGATGCGCTCGCACAGTTCCACGCCCCGCGCATGGCCGCGCTCCTCGCGGCGGCACCGGACCTCTTGGCCTGCGAGACGATTCCCTCACTCACCGAGGCGCGCGCGATCGTTCGCGTGCTGCGCAACCACCCCGCGGCACGCGCGTGGGTGACATTCACCTGCCGCGACGGTGCGCACACCGCAGCCGGCGACGCCATCGCCGAATGTGCGCGTGTGCTCGACACCGAGCCGCAGGTGGTAGCGATCGGCGTCAACTGCGTGGCACCGGCGCTCGTCAGCACGTTGATCGCCGGGATCGCGACAGGGACCGACAAGCCGATCGTCGTCTATCCCAACTCCGGCGAAGTGTGGGACGCGAATCGTCGCTGCTGGGACGGGACGGCCACGCGATTCACCGCCCACATCAATGAATGGCTCGACGCCGGGGCCTCGTGGATCGGGGGATGCTGCCGGACGACGCCGGCCGACATCAGGATACTGCGCGAGACCGTGGACGCTACCCGTCGGACCTGAGCTCCGCGCGCGGCGTCTTCGCACTCAGCACCACCGTCTGCTTTCGTGCACCCCAACGCACGCGCACCACATTCACTTGGTCCGCGTGTCGTTCGGTGAGCAAGGTCTGCGAGATCGCGATCGGCCCTGCGGCGGCCGCGCGCGCCGTGCGATAGCACAACACATAGACCTCACCCATGCGACTCACGCCGCAGCGCGTGAGCGGTGCGGACTCGCGTGCCGCCTCCGTCACCCGTACCCTGCTACGGACGTACGCGTCGAGCGCAGGAAGTCCCACCGATGAGTCCGCAGGCGTCGCCTGTCCCGCGTGCGCCGCGACCGAGGCCGCGAGGTCGTCAGCGAACACACGGATCTGGAACTCGATCGCCTGCTCACTGATCCGGAGCTCGCTGACCGTGCTATGGATGTCATGACGGACCATCGTCAACGACAGCGCGAACACCTCGAGCAGCTGCCTCATGGCCATCGCTCGCCGGCCCACACCAGCGCCACCAGAGTCACCACCGCGGAGACGGATCGCAGTCGCCACGCGAAACCGACCGCTGCGGTGGCGCGCACACGATCGATCAGGGCGTCGATACCCGCGAACAGCACGGCCGCCGCCGCGAGGATCATCACCTGCCCCATCTCGACCCCGAGATTGAAGCCGAGCAATGGCACGCCGATCTCATCGCCCAACAGGGCACGCAGGTACCCGGCGAAACCCAGGCCGTGCACCAGTCCGAACATGAGCGCCAGCGCCGGACGTACCATCGGCCACCGCCCGTGCGACACACGCTCCCCGCGCCAGAGGTTCTCCACACCGGTCGCCACGATCGTCACTGGGATCAAGAACTCGATCCACGCACTGCTCGGCGTCAACCATCCCGCCACCGCGATCCCGAGGGTGATCGAGTGGCCGACCGTGAACGCCGACACCGTGAGCAGCGCCGCACGCCAATCCTGCAGGCGGTACACGGCACCGAGCACGAGCAAGAACAGCAGGTGATCCGCGGCGGACGGATCCGCGATGTGCCGAAAACCGAGCACGAGGTACGCGAGGAGGTCGCTCATGGCGCGGCCTCGATCACTTGTCGATGCCGCTCAAGCAGCGGATCCTGCGTGCCGAGTCGCAACGCCTGTCGCATGGCCACGCGCGCCTCGGCGGTACGGCCCGCGCGCTGCAACGCCCACGCGTGGAAGTCGTGGGCATACACATCGCCTCGTGCCGCCACCTCGCGCTCGGCGCGCGCCAGTTGTTCTGCGACATGCTCATCGCGATCCAGCAGGAGCAGACTCCACGCGCGATGGAACGGCGCGTCGCCAAGGGCACTCGTCGCGACGTCGAACGCATCGCGGGCACGCGCCGCTTCATCGGCTCGACCCGTCTGCGCGTACGCGGACGCGAGCAGGAGCAGCATCTCGGGGTCGAGTTCCGCCGCGATCGCGCGTTCACCCCACGTGATCACCTCGCGTGGCGCACTGCGGTCGGCCGCGAGACGCGTCATCGCGACCAGCAGGCGTGGGTCACCCGGCCGCAGACGGAGCCCGTCGCGGAACGCCCGCGCGGCGCGACGATGTCGCCCGGCCCGCCGTTCCAACTCACCGAGGCGGAGCGCGTACCACGCGCGCACTTCGTCGGGCACGCCGTGACGCGTCCCCATACTGTCGCGCGCGTTGGTGAGCAGGCGCCGCGCCTCCGGGATGTCGCCGCGCAACTCATGCCAACGCGCCAACCGCGGCGCGACCGACGGAGTGAAACGCGCTGGCATGGACGCCGCGAACGCCGACGCCGCACGCGCGTCATCGCCGCGCTCCATGGCGATTTCGCCGAGGATGGCCTGGTACTCCGGCACGTCCGGTTCACGCGTTGCCAACACGGTGGCGATGGAATCGGCGGCAGCGAACCGATGTTGCGCGACGAGCGCGGCGACGAGCGTCGCGGCGGCCGCACCATTGTGCGCCTGCCGGATGCGCCACGAGCGTCGCGCATACGACTCCGCCGTCAGGATGTCCCGCCAGCCACCACCTTCGCGCGAGCGTTGGAGGTGCAGCCCCGCGAGTTGCCCCAGTGCGATCGCGCTCACGGAGTCCTGCGCGAGGGCGATCCGCCACACGGCGATCTGCGTGTCGCGCGTCGCGAGTTCCGCGCTCGCAACTTCGTCGAACGGTGCGTCGGCCAGCGCGTCGAGTTCCGACGCGCTGGCCGACGCCCCCCATGACCCGGCCCAGGCCGCAGCCCCCACGACCACGACACCGAGCACGAGCCACAGGGGCCGTCTCACCGCGCGGCCTCGAGGTACGGGAACGTCGCGGCGAAGGTGCGGGTGCTCATCGGCACGTTGTCGCTGGTGAGTCCAGCGAGCACGGCCGCCGCGGGATCGAGCAGATTGCCGAACGTCGCGGTGAGGCCGGCGTCCACCACGTCATCCTGCAGGCGACGGCCACCGTAACCGTTGGCCAGCGCCCAGCTCAACCAGCCCGCGGTGTTGCCGGCGCGGTTGGGGAACACCATCAGCATGTCGGGCACGAGCACCGCACCGAGCGTGTTGCCGATCAAGTCGCCGCGACCGAATGCGTCAGTGAATGCCTTGATCTTGGTGCGGAATCCGTTGGCCACGTCCGTCGACGGCGTGGTGGTGTTGTGCAGCCCGTGATCGCGTTTCATGAAGAAGACTTCGCTCACGAGCGGATTGCCGAGGCGTTCGATCTGTGAGTAGACGCGGGTGGTCGACGGCCCGGTGGGACTGTCATCATCACTGCAGGCGCCGAGGAGCACGGCGAGGGCGAGGCCGGCCGCGAGCGGACGCGCGGCATGGAGGAAGCGCATGGTCTGGAGTCTCGAGTGGAAGAAGAAGTGAGATCGCATCAGCGGCTGATCGTGCCCCAGACGCCGAACGAGGCATCAGCGGCGGTGCTCGTCTGCAGGAGCGCCTTCGGCAGTTCGACGACGATCGCGAGCGTGTTGAAGGGGCGGAGGAAGTCAACGCCGGGTGTGCGGAACGCGGTGGCCGTCGGCGTCGCTGGGCCAGCGAGTGGTCCTGTGGACGGGCGACGATCCGGCACGATGTTGAAGAACTGCTCGAGATCGATCACGAACGGATCGGCGCGCAGGCCGGTGAAGACCTGGATGTTGTTGTCGCCGGAGACGGCGCCACCGACCGTACCGCGCACCACAGGTCCGCCGGTCGCGAGCGTGGTCGCCGTGCCGACCATCGCCGGGGCGACAGGGCCGCGCACCGTGAAGCGCTGTGTCGCCAGCGTGGTGCCCTCGAACGTCACCTGGATCACGCGATCCTCGATGGCGTCACCGGTGTTGTCGATCTTGAACTGATAGAGGAGGTTCGGGTCGAACGCGGCGCTGCTGCCGGCGATCGGCGACGAGGTCGTCATCACGAGGACGACGCGCTCCGGGCTGCTGCCGGGGAAGGCATAGACGTCATTGATGTCCATGCGCGGATTGAGTTCGACCTCGGGCGTGTCCTGGTGGTCCGAGGCGCGGACCCGCGCGGTCGCGACCATCGCGAGTGCGGTGACCGCGACGAGCGCCGTGAGGGCGCGTACACCGCGACGGCGGTGGGGCTGCTGCATGCTGACTCCTGCGTAGATGTGCGTGTGCATTCGGTGAACACACGAGCTACGTCAGGAGTG